>NZ_JBYEXN010000006.1:0-193176 GCF_057621855.1 Parazoarcus sp. PS-13 R2A | reverse complement strand
CACCCCATGAACTAATGCAAGAAGAAAATGAAAATAAATTCAAAGCGGCCTATTGATCGGACTGGAACCGATCAGAGCACCTGATAGGCGCGGAGCTCGAAGCCCTGCCCGGCCATCGATCCTTCCAGTTGTTTGAGCTTGGAAACCCGCCCCTCTGCATTCACGAAGAGCGGGGCTCCTTCACGCAATACGCCCACAGGTGCGATGACCCTGACCGCCTCGCCCCTTTGTACCGGATCGCAGAAGAAGAGTTCGACCGGGACGCGTCCATCATCGACCCGCACCAGCTCGGGGCGGACGGACAAGGTTTCGATCCCGACCTCGGCGTCGCCCTTAGCAAAGCGGACGCGGCGCACGACACCAAGGTGCCAGCTCACCCCATCCTTGGGACGGAACGCAAGGAGTTCGCCGGCCTCCGGCACCGGCTGAGTCTCTTCCTTGTAGATAAGGGCACCAACGCCACCACGACTCAGATCGGTAATGAGCCATGCTCGGTTAGCCACCTCGCCCCTGGCTTCAAAGAGGCCTTTCACGTTGACGTAGCCCCGCACGACGAGCAACTGGCCGTCGACGATGTGGCGCTTGAAACGCCTGACAGGCGGGCGTGCCGACCAATGACGGCGCAGATGCAGCGCTGCGTCGCGCAACAGCCTCGGATCGTGACCGGCAAGAACCGGGGGCAGCACCCCTCTGATCAACTGACCATGGAGCTCGGCGAGAAACTCGGCTGCGCCCACCGGATGAAAGTACCAGCCCGGCGCCGCAAAGGAACGAGACAAACGGACCGGCGTCGGTGAGTCGGGCGGATTCACGACGTACAGGGCGCCATGCGCGTCACCGCGTCGCACCGAAAGAAAGGGCAGCACAAGGTCCACCAGGCGGCAAACCCCCACGGCCCCCACCTGCTGCAACTGATCGAGCGCTGCAGACTGATAGGCAAGGGCCCGCAAATACTCGCGAACCACGCCGCCATCATCCGCGCTTGCTTGAACGCTGTCGGCATCAGAGGAGTCGACGAACAACTGCCCGAGCAGCGCCCAGACATCAGGATCAGGAACGTGGCGATCGACGAGCTCCCAGCGCACGAACTGTGCGGCAATGCGCGCGAATCCCAGCGCTACGGCCGGCGGCAGCTTTTCACCCTGCCCCGCCACGAACGCCTGATAGGCCGAAAACACCTCGCCGACAGATTCACGTACGGCGCAGATCCATACACTCCAGTCCACATCCGGGCTGTGGCCGTCGTTCTGGAGCACGCCAAGCGGGACACTCTCATTGATGGCCCCGAAGAAATCGTCAATGAAGGCTGAGATTTCAGCCGATGCATCGGCGGGCAGATGCTCCGGGCGCAACTGCACACACAGGATCTGCGCAGCCTCCTTGACGGCAGCAACAGGATCGCGGGTCGGGGCATGCCTCCTTCCCAAGGTAAAATCAAAGATGTCGCCCCTGCTTTTCACTGCCTTTCCTCCAGCGCCATCGGCAAGCGTATATCCCGGCGCGCGCCCGCCCATCGACGGCGCGCACCGTGCGAGCAATATCCTCACTCGCATACATACCCATTTGTCACAAACTGTGCAAGACCTCGCTACCGACAAGCCGTCCGTCAGCGGGTAGAATCCGGAACTTTAACCGGAAACAGCCATGAACCAATACCTCGACCTGATGCGGCACGTGCTCGAGCATGGCGATCGCAAGACCGACCGGACCGGCACAGGCACACTGTCCGTATTCGGATGGCAAATGCGCTTCCCGCTCAGCCAGGGCTTTCCGCTACTCACGACCAAGAAACTTCATACGCGCTCGATCATCCACGAATTGCTCTGGTTCCTGCAAGGCGACACGAATATTCGCTACCTGAAGGAAAACGGCGTCTCGATCTGGGACGAATGGGCAGATGAAGCAGGCGAGCTCGGACCGGTCTACGGAAAACAGTGGCGCCGCTGGGAAACCGCAGACGGCCGCAGCATTGATCAGATCTCGCAAGTGGTCGAGGCGATCAAGCGCAATCCCGACTCGCGCCGTCACCTGGTGTCGGCCTGGAACCCTGGCGAAGTGGACAAGATGGCGCTGCCGCCATGTCACGCGCTGTTCCAGTTCTACGTTGCGAACGGCAAGCTTTCGTGCCAACTGTATCAGCGCAGCGCCGACATCTTCCTGGGCGTGCCCTTCAACATTGCGTCCTACGCCCTGCTGACGCTCATGGTGGCGCAGGTCTGCGATCTCGTCCCGGGAGACTTCATCTGGACAGGCGGAGACTGCCACCTCTACCTCAATCACCTTGAGCAGACAAAAGAGCAGTTGTCCCGCACACCCCGGCCCCTGCCGACACTCGCGATCAACCCCGAGGTGAAGGACCTGTTCGCTTTCCGCTTCGAAGACTTCACCCTGAGCGGCTACGACCCACATCCCCACATCAAGGCACCGGTCGCAATATGAGCAGCAAACCGGAAATCATCCTGATCGCCGCAGTCGCCCGCAACGGCGTGATCGGCAACGAGAATGCACTGCCATGGCGACTGAAGGGTGATCTTGCCCACTTCAAGGCCGCCACGACCGGACACCCCGTGCTCATGGGCAGAAAGACCTGGGAGTCGCTCGGCCGCCCGCTGCCCGGGCGACGCAACATGGTCATCACCCGCAACGCTGATTACGTTGCTGCAGGCGCTGAGATCCATCCGGATCCGGAGAGTGCGCTGCGGGCGCTCGCTGACCTGCCGCGGGTGTTCGTGATCGGCGGCGCAGAGATCTACAGACAGATGCTGCCCATGGCCAACACGCTGATGCTGACGGAGGTCGCTGCCGACGTGCCGGGCGACGCGCTCTTCCCCGCGTTTGACCGTGAGCACTTCATCGAACTCAGCCGCCGGTCGTGCAAGGCAGACGCTGACAATGAACACGACTACGATTTCGTGGAGTACCGGCGCAAGGATTGAACCCGGGCGCGTAGACAGAAAAGGGGCCGCAGACACGGCCCCTTTTCATTGCGCTGAAATAGCGGAACGACTCAGTCCAGACGCACGCAATCCACACAGTAGCGGCCATCCTCACCCTTCACCAGACCGTGGATATCGGTCTCGAAGCCGGGGAAGCGACCGTTGAAGTCACGCGCAAAACGCAGATAGCGCACGATGGTTGCGTTGAAGCGCTCGCCCGGAATCAGCAGCGGGATGCCCGGCGGATACGGCGTAAGCAGTATGGCCGTCACACGCCCCTCAAGCTCCTCGATCAGCACACGATCAATCTCGCGGTGCGCCATCTTGGCGAAGGCATCGGTCGGCTTCATTGCCGGCACCATGTCCGACAGGTACATCTCGGTCGTCAACCGCGCAACGTCGTTCGCCTTGTAGAAGGAATGGATCTCGTTGCAAAGATCCTTCAGGCCGACACGCTCGTAGCGCGGGTGCTTGGCGATGAATTCGGGCATCACGCGCCACAGCGGCTGATTGCGATCGTAATCGTCCTTGAACTGCTGCAACTCGGTCACCATGGTGTTCCACCGGCCCTTGGTGATACCGATCGTGAACATGATGAAGAACGAGTACAGCCCGGTCTTCTCCACGATGATGCCGTGCTCGGCCAGATACTTGGTCACGATTGCAGCAGGAATCCCCGTGTGATCGGAGAAGTCGCCCTCCATGTCCAGTCCCGGCGTGATGATCGTCGCCTTAATCGGGTCGAGCATGTTGAAGCCCGGTGCCAGATCGCCGAAACCGTGCCAGCGATCGCCGGCATTCAGCATCCAGTCTTCGCGCTCACCCAGGCCTTCCTCGGCAAGGTACTCCGGCCCCCAGACCTTGAACCACCAGTCGGAGTCGCCGAACTCGGCGTCCACCTTGCGCATCGCGCGGCGGAACTCGACCGCCTCGGACAGCGATTCGTTTACCAGTGCGGGGCCTCCCGGCGACTCCATCATTGCTGCCGCAACGTCGCACGACGCGATGATCGCGTACTGCGGCGACGTCGAGGTGTGCATCAGATAGGCCTCGTTGAAGACATCGCGGTCGAGCTTCCTGGTTTCCGAGTCCTGCACCAGGATCTGCGACGCCTGCGACAGCCCTGCAAGCAGCTTGTGCGTGGACTGGGTAGAGAACACCATCGACTCCTGACACCGCGGGCGACCTTCGCCGATGGCATGGTAATCGCCGTAGAAGTCGTGGAACGCGGCATGCGGCAGCCAGGCTTCGTCGAAGTGCAGCGTGTCGATCTGACCGTCAAGCATCTCCTTGATGGTTTCGACGTTGTACACCACACCGTCATAGGTCGACTGGGTGATGGTCAGGATGCGAGGCTTCTTGTTCTTGGCTTCGCGTGCGAACGGATTGGCTTCGATCTTGCGCTGAATGGTCTCCATCGAGAACTCGTTCAGCGAGATCGGGCCGATGATCCCGTAATGGTTCCGCGTCGGCGTCAGGAACACCGGCACCGCCCCCGTCATGATGATCGAGTGCAGAATGGACTTGTGGCAGTTGCGGTCGACCACCACGATGTCGCCCGGCGCAACCGTTGTATGCCAGACCATCTTGTTCGACGTCGACGTGCCGTTGGTGACGAAATACAGGTGGTCGCAATTGAAGATGCGTGCCGCATTGCGCTCCGAGGCCGCCACCGGCCCGGTATGGTCGAGCAGCTGGCCGAGCTCATCCACTGCGTTGCATACGTCCGCACGCAGCATGTTCTCGCCAAAGAACTGGTGGAACATCTGACCCACCGGGCTTTTCAGGAAGGCCACGCCACCCGAGTGCCCCGGACAGTGCCACGAATAGGAGCTGTCCGCCGCGTAATGGACCAGCGCACGGAAGAACGGGGGCGACAGCGACTCGAGGTAGTTGCGCGCTTCCCGCACCACATAGCGGGCGATGAACTCGGGCGTGTCCTCGAACATGTGGATGAAGCCGTGCATTTCGCGCAGCACATCATTCGGGATATGTCGCGTCGTGCGGGTCTCGCCATGCAGGAAGATTGGAATGTCTGCGTTGCGGAAGCGGATTTCCTCAACGAAGGCCCGCAAGCCGGAGATCGCCACGGTCGCCGCTTCGGCAGACGAGAACTCCTCGTCGTCGATCGAGAGGATGAAGGCAGAGCCTCTGCTCTGCTGCTGCGCAAACGAAGTCAGGTCACCGTAACTGGTGACGCCCAGCACTTCGACCCCTTCACCCTCGATGGCTTTTGCAAGCGCCCGGATACCCAGGCCCGACGTGTTCTCGGAACGGAAATCCTCATCGATGATGATGATCGGAAAATGGAATCGCATCCTTCAGGTCTCCAACGCGGCGCATGTGCGGGCAAACGGCGATGGTACTCCGCCATTCGTTTCCCGCTCGTTACCGGACATGTCCGGAAAAGACAAAAGGGCCGTCAGCCGGCCCTGTTCATTGCATTCACTCAAAACCAGACTCAGATCTTGGGCAAGGTCACGCCCGTCTGACCAAAGTACTTGCCACCACGATCCTTGTACGAGGTGTCGCAAATCTCGTCGGATTCGAAGAACAGCATCTGTGCAATCCCTTCATTGGCGTAGATCTTGGCGGGCAGCGGCGTGGTGTTGGAGAACTCGAGGGTGACGTGCCCCTCCCACTCGGGTTCGAGCGGCGTGACGTTCACGATGATGCCGCAGCGCGCATAGGTGCTCTTGCCCAGGCACACCGTCAGCACACTGCGCGGAATCCGGAAGTACTCGACGGTGCGCGCCAGCGCGAAGGAGTTCGGCGGAATGATGCAGACATCACCGGTGAAATCGACGAAGTTGCGCTCGTCGAAATCCTTGGGATCGACGATCGTCGAATTGATGTTGGTGAAGATCTTGAACTCGTTGGCACAGCGGACATCGTAGCCGTAGCTTGAGGTGCCGTAGGACACAATCTTGCCGCCGTCATTGACCCGCACCAGATCCGGCGCGAAAGGCTCGATCATGCCTTGCTGTTCGGCCATACGGCGGATCCACTTATCGGACTTGATGGACATGAGGCAAATTTCCTGTGCGGCCAGCCGGAGAATCCGGCGTCGAAAAATCCGCGTAGTTTAGGGCAAGCGCCGCCGATGCGAAAGCAAGCGGCGGCGCAAATTTGTGTCAGGTGTTCTGGATCACGATATTGGGGAATTTGTGCGTCATGTCCTTGGACTTTTCGGCGATGCTGACGGCCACTTTACGCGCGATTGACTTGTACGTCGCAGCGATGCGCCCGTCCGGATCGGAAACGACCGTCGGCGCCCCCTCGTCGGCCTCCTGCCGGATCTGCATGTCGAGCGGCAAGGCACCGAGAAACGGAATACCGTAGTCGTCGCACATCGACTGTCCGCCGCCGGCACCGAAGATATGCTCCTCGTGGCCGCACTTGGAACAGATGTGGATGCTCATGTTCTCCACCACTCCCAGAATGGGCACGCCAACCTTTTCGAACATCTTCAGGCCCTTGCGGGCATCAAGCAAGGCAATGTCCTGCGGTGTGGTCACGATCACGGCGCCGGTGACCGGCACGCTCTGCGACAGGGTGAGCTGGATGTCACCGGTGCCGGGCGGCATGTCGATCACCAGGTAATCGAGATCCTTCCAGTGTGTTTCCTTCAGCATCTGGTTGAGCGCCTGCGTCGCCATCGGTCCGCGCCAGACCATCGGCGTATCGATGTCGATCAGGAAGCCGATGGACATCGCCTGCAGACCGTAAGCCTCGATCGGTTCCATGGTCTTGCCGTCGAGCGACTCCGGGCGACGATCGCCAATCCCCAGCATCTGCGGCTGTGACGGACCGTAAATGTCTGCGTCGAGCATGCCGACGCGTGCGCCTTCCGCGGCAAGGGCCAGCGCCAGGTTGGCGGCAGTGGTACTCTTTCCCACCCCGCCCTTGCCCGAAGCCACGGCAATGATGTTCTTCACTCCCGGCAGCAACTTGACGCCCTGCTGAACCGAATGCGCCACCACCTTGCTGGACACCTCGATATCCACGCGCCCCACCCCGGCCAGGCCGGACAAGGCGTCACGCAACATCTGGCGGATCGGTTCGTGCTGACTCTTCGCCGGGTAACCAAGTTCGACCTCAAAGCGCACGTCGGCGCCATTGACAGCCAGGCTTCGAATGCAGCGTGTCGAAACAAGATCCTTTCCGGTATTCGGATCGATGACGGATTTCAGTGCTTCGGTAACGGCTTCCTGGGTCAGACTCATGTCAGCTTCCTTCAAGATCGGTGCATCCGCCAAACGGCGGGGTCGGGCGAAATCATACCGGACACCGGACTTTCACTCACCCTCTCCGACATCAGGGTTTCCGATTACCCGAATTCGGCCGATAATATTCATTTTTCATATCACGCGACAGATCATGCTCAACACCACCTCCGCCCGCCTTCGCAAACACCTTCTGCTGCCACTCTGCCTTGGAGCAGCGTTGCTGTCGGCCTGCGCAACCCCGGGCACCACGGGCGGCACCACATCGACATCCACCACGGCACCGGCCGCCAGACCAGTCCCCCGCATCGACTGGCCGGGACTGCGGCAAGGCCTCGACAAGGCACTTGGCAATGTTGCCGGCGCCGAAGTCGGCGCACCGACCGACAGCAGCCTGCATCTCCGCATTCCGGTGTCCGACGGATTCAGTTCGGACAGCGTCGAACTTCGCGCACCGCTGGCCCGCGCACTCGACACGCTCATTCCCACCCTGAACGCCTACCCCGACGTCGCGATCCATATCGTTGGCCATACCGATAGTGTTGGCAGCGAGATGTACAACCTGCAGCTTTCTATCCGGCGCAGCGAAGCAGTCATGGAATACCTGCGTACCCGCGGCATTGCGCTCGATCGCATGTCAGCCGATGGCAAGGGCGAGGCCGAATCGATCGCCGACAACAGTCGCGAAGCCGGACGTGCGCGCAACCGCAGAGTGGAGTTTTTCCTGCGCGCGCTCGAATGAGCCCTCCGACGCGCCCCTGGACGCGTCGATTCTTTATGCGGCCGACCTCATCCGGTGACGGGATAGGCGGCCGGCTTTGCTAAACTCTCACCTTTCGATTCAAGCAAAGCCATCATGTCCCGCAAGATCCTCGTCACCAACGCACTGCCCTACGCCAATGGCGATATCCATCTCGGCCACCTGGTCGGATACATCCAGTGCGATATCTGGGTGCGCTACCAGCGCATGCGGGGCAATACGGTGCACTACGTCTGCGCCGATGACACCCACGGCACGCCCGTCATGCTGCGCGCCGAAAAAGAAGGCATCACCCCCGAGGCGCTGATCAACCGCGTGCACGGCGAACATCTGCGCGATTTCACCGACTTTGGCGTTGCATTCGACCACTACCACTCGACGCACAGCCCTGAGAACCGCGCCTACGCCGAAGACATCTACGGCAAGCTCAATACGGCCGAGCTGATCGACACCCGCTCCATCGAGCAGTATTACGATCCGGTCAAGGAAATGTTCCTGCCCGACCGCTTCATCAAGGGCGAGTGCCCGAAGTGTGGCGCAGCCGACCAGTACGGCGACAACTGCGAGGTGTGTGGCGCCGCTTACGCACCGACCGAACTGAAGAACCCGTACTCGGCAGTGTCGGGTGCAAAGCCGGTACTCAAGACCTCCGAGCACTACTTCTTCCGCCTGTCTGACGAGCGTGCGGTGGCCTTCCTGCGCGAATGGACACGCGGCAGCAACGCGGCCGGCACGCGCCGCCTGCAGGCCGAGGCTGCCAACAAGATGAAGGAATGGCTGGGCGAAGAGGGCGAGAACAAGCTCTCGGACTGGGATATTTCGCGCGATGCGCCCTACTTCGGCTTCGAGATCCCCGGCGCACCGGGCAAGTACTTCTATGTCTGGCTCGACGCGCCGATCGGCTACCTGGCCAGCTTCAACAAGCTGGCACAGAAGCGTGGCGACATCAGTGTCGAGGATTTCACCGACGCTGCGCGGGCAGAAGCCAGCGGCACCGAAATGGTCCACTTCATCGGCAAGGACATTCTCTATTTCCACGCCCTGTTCTGGCCTGCCATGCTGAAGTTCGCCGGCTACCGCACCCCGAGCCAGCTGTGTGTCAACGGTTTCCTGACCGTAGACGGCGCCAAGATGTCCAAGAGCCGCGGCACCTTCATCACCGCGCGCTCCTACGTTGAGCAGAAGCTCAACCCCGAGTGGCTACGCTACTACTTTGCGGGCAAGTCCAACGGCACCATGGAAGACGTCGACCTCAACCTCGACGACATGATCGCAAAGGTCAATTCCGACCTCGTGGGCAAGTTCGTGAACATCGCCAGCCGCTGCGCAGGCTTCATCACCAAGCGCTTCGATGCCCGCCTTGCTGCGCCGGACGCTGCAGCAATCGCCGAGTTCGCTGCTGCATGGAATTCGGGTTCGATCGCGAACTGTTTTGAAGAGCGCGACTACAGTCGTGCCCTGCGCGAGATCATGCATCTGGCCGACCTCGCAAACCAGTACGTCAACGAACACAAACCGTGGGAGCTGGCCAAGCAGGAAGGCCAGGAAGCGCGCCTGCATGAAGTGTGCTCGACTGCACTGACCATGTTCCGCGACCTCACCCGCTACCTCAAGCCGGTGCTGCCCGCGCTCGCAGGACAGGTCGAAGCCTTCCTGTCCGTTCCCGAGATGAACTGGACCGGCACCTGGGAACCGCTCCCCGCCGGTCACACCATCAATGCCTACGCGCACCTGATGACCCGCATCGACCGCAAGCAGATCGATGCACTGCTCGAGGCCAATCGCGAATCGCTTGCACCGGCAGCCGCCGCGCCGGCAAAGGATGCCAAGACCGCGTCTTCGCAACAGCGCCATGCAGAAAAGCAGCAACACGCAGCGCCTGCGTCCGAAGCCACGTCAGGTCATATTTCGATCGATGATTTCACCAAGGTGGACCTGAGGATTGCGAAGATCGTCGACGCCAGCCATGTCGAAGGTGCAGACAAACTGATCCGGCTGCAACTCGATATCGGCGAGGAACGTCCGCGCCAGGTCTTTGCAGGCATCAAGTCGGCCTATGACCCGGCAACGCTCGTCGGGCGAATGACTGTAATGGTGGCCAACCTCGCGCCGCGCAAGATGAAGTTCGGCATGAGTGAAGGCATGGTGCTTGCCGCATCCGACCCCGAAGGCAAAACCGGCGGGCTTTACATCCTGTCGCCCGACGGCGGCGCAGCACCCGGCATGCGGGTGAAGTAAACCCATGCCGCTGACGCCCTCGAAACGCTGGATCGCGCTGCAACGCGCCGGCCGAGGGCGTCTGTCTCCGTAAGCATCAGCAACAGTGCCATGTCGCAAGACCGCATTACGGAGACATCATGAACATCAGGTTTCGCCCCAAACTGCTCGACACGCTGCACGGCTACGAACGCGTTGGCTTCACCCAGGACTTGTCGTCCGGCATTACCGTAGGCGTCCTTGCCCTGCCGCTGGCAATGGCCTTTGCCATTGCGTCCGGGATGTCACCGACTGCGGGCATCTGGACCGCCATCGTCGCCGGCCTGCTGATCTCGCTGCTGGGTGGATCGCGGGTCCAGATCGGCGGCCCTACGGGTGCATTCATTCCGATCATCTACGCGATCGTGGTCGATCATGGCGTGCAGAACCTGCTGATCGCAACCATGATGTCGGGCGTCATGCTGCTGGCGATGGGCGCCTTTCGCCTCGGCAGCATGATCCGCTTCATTCCGCTGTCGGTGGTCATCGGCTTTACCAACGGTATTGCGGTCGTGATCTTCATGTCGCAGATCAAGGACTTCCTCGGCCTCAAGATCGACAACCTCCCAGGCGAGTTCTTCGCCAAGCTCGAAGCACTCTACGCGGCACTCCCCACATTGCATCTGCCCACCATTGCAGTCGCATGTGCCTCGCTTGCCGTGCTGGTTCTGTGGAACAAGAGGGCGGTGCGTGTTCCATGGATGAAACGCCTTCCGGGCCCGCTTGCCGTGCTGATCATTGGCACCCTGGTGAATGCGATCTTCAGTCTGCCGGTCGACACCATTGGCAGCCGCTTTGGCGGCATCCCGCAGGAACTGCCCGAGATCGGACTGCCCGAACTCTCGCTCGGCAGCCTCGGCAAACTGATCGCACCTGCGCTCACCATCGCGCTGCTGGGCGCAATCGAATCCCTGTTGTCGGCACGTGTCGCCGACAGCCAGATTGACGACCGTCATGACCCCAACCAGGAATTGATGGCGCAAGGTATCGCCAACGTGGTCGCCCCACTGTTCGGCGGCTTTGCCGCGACCGGCGCGATTGCCCGCACCGCCACCAACATCCGGACCGGCGGCCGGACGCCCGTTGCAGGCATCATTCACGCCTTGGTGCTGCTGGCCATCGTCCTCGTGCTGGCCCCGTTCGCAAGCTACATTCCGCTCGCAACCCTTTCGGCCATCGTCGTCGTGGTCTCGATCAACATGGGCGAGTGGCACGCCTTTTCGCCGAACCAGCTCGCGCGCTACACCCTGGCCTATCGCACCATCCTGCTGGGCACCTTCTTCATCACCGTGATCTTCGACCTGACCCTCGCAGTGGAGCTGGGCATGGTCATGGCCAGCCTGTTCTTCATCTACCGGATGTCAGACCTGACCCGTATCGAACGCATTCCGCTTGAGGAGCATTACGGCGTGGCGGGGGTAAGGCGGGCAGACGGCACGCCCCGGATTCTCGCCTACCGCATGTTCGGCAGCCTGTTCTTCGGCGCCGCCAACAAGCTCGAGAACCTGCTGCTGATGCAGGACGGCCATCCCGATGTCGTTATCCTGGATACCGACAAGGTCATCAACATCGACACCACGGGCCTGGACATCCTGCAGACGCTGCACCGGAATCTGCAAAAGCGGGGGGCGACACTGATTCTGTGCGGACTGAATTCGCAGCCGGGTTCGCTGGTTTTCCGTTCCGGGTTTCTCGACCAGCTCGGCGACGACAATGTCACATCGAACATTACCGAAGCCCTGATCCGGGCCCAGCGCATTCGTGGCGCCGGACCCGAAATCGCTTATGCCTGAAGCCTCCTGACGGAGGCAGGCTTATACCGAAACCCGCTCGGCCGCGGCGCGGTAATGGCGTTGAGCGTCCTGCGGCCGCTCAAGCTGTTCCAGCAGGCGCGCCAGCGCAAGATGGGTTTCAACCGTCGGCTGGAGATTGAGCGAGGCTTCGAGGTAACTCTGCGCCTTGCCCCACAGTTGCGAAGCAATGCACAGGCGACCCAGCGCAAACAGCAACCCGGCATCGCGCGGGTGTGACTTGAGCCAGCCCTCGGCTTTCGCGAGACAGGCCACCTCGTCCCCCTCGCCCTCACCGCATCCCGCATACAGACGGGCAAGTCCGTCGTCCCACTCGGCATCGAGCAGGCGCTCAAGCGTGCGACGCGCCAGCGCCCCCTGACCCGCTGCGGCCAGCAGGGGCACGGCGCGCTCGACCAGGCGGCGGTCGGCCAGTTCGTCCGCAGGAATTTCGGACCACAGATGGGCAAGCGCCGAACCGTCACCCGCACATTCCTGCAGGCGCTCAATATGCGCCCTTCGCAGCAAAGGCAGCGCCTGTTCTGCCGACAAGGCCTTGTGCTTGCGCAACTGGCGGGTCAGCTTCAATGCCTCTTCCCAGCGCTTGAGCGCCGACGCGACACGCAGCGACAACCGCAGGGCGGCAATATGCCGGTGCCCCGCAAGCTTCAGCGTTTCCAGCGTTTCGGCCGCCTCGACAAAGCGCCTCTGCTCGATCGCGAGCTCAGCCTCGGTCATCAAGCGTGCAACCCGGGCGTCCTCGCCCTGGTCCGCCGCACGTCCAAGCCAGATCCGGTAGCGGGTATCGTCATGCAGGGCGTGCGCCGCACGAGCGGCCACCAGTGCAGCCATCGCCGGACTCTCGCCGGAGGAAAACGCCGACGAAGCGAACTTGAGCGACTGCGTGAAACGCCCCTCGAACAGGGTCCGCAGCGCATCGCGCAGGGCCTGCCCAGCTTTCTCCCGGCGACGGCGCTCGCGCCACTGACCGACGACCGATGGCAAGGCCAGGGTGCGCCGAACCAGGCGGATCACGAAGTAGCCGAGCATGAAGCCCAGCACGAGCAGGACCAGCAACAGGTTGAGTGACAACTGCGCCCGCCAGGGCGGGAACACGACAAGCACGTAGCCGTCATTGGCGCCGGCCAGCATGGCCGCGCCAGCGGCAAGTGCGAATATGGCGATCAGCCAGAGCAGGGCTCGCATGTTCCGGCCCTCAGGACTGTGGCGCCGCAGCGGGCTTGTCGCCAGCCGGAGCGGGTTGCGCGGGGACGGCATCCGGAGCCGGATTCGCAGGCGCTGGCGTGACGGGCGGCGTCGCCGGAGTCGCCGGAGCCGACGGCGCAGGCTCCGCAGCAGCAGCCGGAGGCACCGCCGCAGGCTTCGCAGCAGGCGCAGGCGCGGCACGTGCCGGAGCCTCACCGCCGCGCGACTGCAGCAGTCGCAACGCGGCAAAGCTGTTGGTCAGCCCCTTGCGCTCAATGCTCACCGGCATCGCCTCAAGCGTGCGCAATTCCTCAAGCACGAAATTCACGCGCTCGTCGCGCACATCGAAGAAACGCTCAACCCAGCTTCGCGCCTGTGCGAGATCGGCGGCATACGTCCGCCCATCGTGGGCCAGCAAGGCCAGACGTGCGGTCAGCAGGCGAATCTTGAGGTTCTCGCGCAGAAAGGTACTTTGTGCCGGCGCTAGCAGAACAGGCTCGGCAGCCGGGTCAAGGCGCTCGACACGCACAAGGCCGCGCAGATCGTGCCAGACATCCAGTGCGAGCTGTTTGGCGAAGTCCAGCGCCGGAATGCCGCTGCTCTGCTCCACCTTTTCAGGCTCGCCCTCCGCGCCCTGCGGCCCACCGACAAAGGCCAGCGGCAATGCATCGGCGCCTTCCAGCAGTCGTTCCAGACGCAGCGCCATTCCGGGCACATCAACCACGGGCGTCTGCTTGAGCTGTTCGATGTCACTGACAAGCGCCCTGCGCAGCGGCGCGAGCTGCCCGCGATCATGCATCGCCAGCCGGGTCTCTGCGCCCTGCAGGGCAATCAGTGCGGCCTCGAGGTTGCCGGCCAGCTGCAGCTGCTGTGCGGCAATGGACACCGCCTGCTCGATTTCGGCCATCACGCCGTCTTCGCGCGAGCGGGAGAACTGCTGATACAGGGTTTCCAGCGCCGCGGCCTGGCCCTCGGTCTCCTCGACCTTGGACTCAAGCGCACCCAGCTTGCCCTGCAGGCTCGAGATCAGCTCCTGCTGCTGGCGCGCAATGGCACGTGCCTCGGTTGCGACAGTGTCACCCTGCGTCAGCCTGCTTGCGAGCTCTTGGCGCAGGCCTGAGGCCTGCCCGCGGAACTCCCACGATTGCCACACGGCAAAGCCCGCGCCGCCAATGGCAATGATGGCCAGCAGCAAGGCCCAGCCGGCCACACCGCTCTTGCGCGCAGGCTGCTCGGTGTTTGGTGTTTCGTCCCGGCCGGACGTCTCCGGCGCATGTTCAGGGGCCGCTTCGGCTTTCGGAGCGGAGGACTGAGTCGCCTCTGGAGGCGGCTGAATGAGCGCAGGCGTTTCTTCTTTCATGCCGAGAGTTTAACCAAAATAGGAAATTATCGTGCGCAATGCGCCCTCGTCACCTGCCCCGGCTTCGATAACCCGGGCAAATCCGAGCTCACGACATTGCGCTGCTATGCGCGGATGCGATGCAAAAACGGGCACATCCGAAAGCAGCACCATCCCCGCCGCCCCGACGATATCCGCCAGATTCCGCGCCCCCTCGCTGCTACTGAGCAGCACCCCATCAACCTCACGCCGCTTCACCGGTTCGAGCAGGCGATCAGGCTCGACGTCCGGACAAAAACGTCTGTAACAGCTTAGATACTCGACCTCGGCGCCTCGCGCAACAAGGGTTTCACCCAAGAGATCACGGCCACCATCTCCGCGCAGGACCAGAATCCGCCGTCCGCGCACGGCTGCGGGCGCAAACGCCGGCAGCGCGAGGACCGACTCCGAATCAAACCCGGATTCAGGCGCGATCACCCTGCCGAAGCCACGCGCCGCCAGCGCGCGCTCACTCCCCTTGCCGACTGTTGCCACTCGCAGCGATGCAGGCCAGTCGCGCGCCACCAGCAAGCCATCGAGCGCATACCTCACCGCGTTCGGACTGACAAAAAAAGCCAGATCGAAGGTATCCAGCCGACCGGCAACCCGTTCGATCTCCGAGCGATCCGCAAGCGGACCGATCCCGATCACGGGAAAGCGCAAGGCAGTGCCACCGCGCTGCTCGATCGCCCTGCACAGGCTTTCCGCCTGTTCCTGCGGCCGGGTGACGACGATCGTGCGCCCGTTCAGCGCATCCGATGTCCGCTCGACCGCCTCCACGACCGCGGCTCGCCCGTTTCAGCCCAGCTCGGCCAGAATCTCCTCCGCGCCCTGGGCGCGAAGATCTTCGGCCAGCTCACGACCAATCTTTTCGGCTTCCTCAACGGCGCCCTCACGCTCGGAGCGCAGGATGCGGCTGCCGTCCGGCAGCGCCACGAAACCGCGCAACCACAGCGCGCCAGCGCGGACTTCCGCATAGGCGCCGAGCGGCACCTCGCAACTGCCGGCAAGCGCACGCGCGACAGCGCGCTCCGCACGAACGCAAGCAGAGGTGTCCGCGTCATTGAGCGGCTGCAGGCACTCGACGATGTCGCTGCGAGTGGCCAGGCATTCGATGCCGAGCGCGCCCTGACCTGCAGACGGCAACGAAATCTCGGCGGGCAAGGTGGAGCGGATGCGCTCGCCGAGGCCAAGGCGCTTCAGACCGGCGGCAGCAAGGATGATGGCATCGTACTGCCCCTCATCGAGCTTGCGCAGGCGCGTGTCGAGATTGCCGCGCAGGCTGGTGACGGCAAGAAACGGGTACTGTGCATGCAACTGCGACTCGCGACGCAGCGACGAGGTCCCCACCACCGTGCCCGGCGGCATGTCGGCCAGCGATTCATAGCGGTTTGAGACGAAGGCATCGAGCGGAATCTCGCGCGCCGAAATGCAGCCCAGCGTGAATTCATCGCCAAGCGTCATGGGCACGTCCTTCATCGAATGCACGGCAATATCGGCCGTACCGTCGAGCAGCGCCGTCTCCAGTTCCTTGACAAACAGACCCTTGCCACCAACCTTGGCAAGCGGACGATCGAGGATCTGGTCACCGCGCGTGGTCATACCCAGAAGCTCGACCCGACAGGCGGGATACAATGCCTCGAGCCGCGCCTTCACATGCTCCGCCTGCCAGAGGGCAAGGCGGCTCTCACGGGTCGCAATGACGATGCGTTCGGGGGCGGAGATCGAAGAAGATGCAGGGGCGGAAAGGCTCACGTTAGGAGGACTCATGCTGGGAGAACGATTGTCATGCTGCTGAAGGCACATTTTTGCGGCAACGCAGCATCAGGGTTCGCACCAATGGCGCGCAGGCTGCTCGCAATTCTAGCATGCGTACCAATGACCCTGAGTGCAGCGCAGGGACTGCCCGCAGCGGAGAACCTGGCACAGGATGCAGAACGGATGCGCGCCGAGGCGCTGCCGATGGTGGTGCTCTACAGTCAGGCCGGTTGCACCTGGTGTGAAGAAGCCCGTCGCTATCTGGTGCCAATGTCGTCGGCTGCCGAAACCCGGGATCACGCACTTTACCGGCAGGTCGATATCGACTCCGATGCCGCGCTTGTCGACTTCGAGGGCACCCGCACGACGCATCGCGAGTTTGCACGCGTCAGAAAGGTGCGCCTGACCCCGACCGTCGTGGTCTATGGGCCGGATGGCGCCAGAATCGGCGAGGCCATTGTCGGCATGAGGCTGCCCGACTTTTACGGGCAATACCTCAGCAACGCGGTTGATGCTGCGCGCACTACGCTGAACTCGAGAACACGCTGAAACTCCCTTCAACCCGACCCTCTTCAGACCGCTCATGACTCAAGACAAGGACGCGCCCCTGCGCGAAGACATCCGGCTGCTAGGCCGCCTGCTCGGTGACACGGTTCGTGACCAGCAGGGCGAATCGAGCTTCGATCTCATCGAGCGCATCCGCCAGACCTCAGTGCGTTTCAGGCGCGACGACGACCTCGCCGCACGCCGCGAACTCGAGGGCATTCTGGACGCCCTGTCACGCGAGCAGACCATCCAGGTCGTGCGTGCATTCAGCTATTTCTCGCACCTTGCCAACATCGCCGAGGATCAGCACCACATCCGCCGCTCCCGCGCGCACCTGCTGGCCGGCTCAGCCCCCCGCGAAGGCAGCCTGGCGCACGCAATCGGCCACGCCATCGATCAGGACATTGCCAGCCCTGCGGAGCTCGCAGCCTTCTTCGACACCGCGCTGATCTCGCCGGTGCTGACGGCACACCCCACCGAAGTCCAGCGCAAGAGCATCCTCAACTGCCAGACCGTGGTCGCCAGGCTGCTCGACGAGCGCGACCGCATGCAGCTGACACCGGAAGAAGCCGAAAACAACCTCGAAGCCCTGCGCCGCGCGGTACTCACGCTGTGGCAGACCCGCATGCTGCGTCCGACCCGGCTGTCGGTGATCGACGAGGTCAGCAACGGCGTGTCCTACTTCGAAAGCACCTTCCTGCGCGAGCTTCCCCGCCTCTACGCCAGCCTGGAAGACCGTCTGAGCAAGGCAGACTCGGCCTTGGGCGCACTCGAACTGCCCCCTTTCCTGCAGGTGGGGAGCTGGATCGGCGGCGACCGCGACGGCAACCCCTTCGTCACCGCCGAAGTGCTCGAACAGGCGCTGAAGATGCAGGCTGCCGCTGCGCTGGGATACTACCTGGACGAATTGCACACGCTGGGCTCGCAGCTGTCGCTGGCGCACGGCCTCGTCAGCGCATCGGACGCGCTGCTGGCCCTCGCCGAGCGCTCGCACGACAGCTCTCCGCACCGCAGCGACGAACCTTACCGGCGTGCCATTTCCGGCATCTACGCCCGCCTCTCGGCAACACACCGTGCGCTCCTCGGTAGCGACCCGATACGCCATGCCGTGGCCGATGCCGAGCCCTACCTGAACGTCGAAGCCTTTTCGGATGATCTCGACATCCTTCACCGCTCGCTGCAGGCGAATGGCAGCGCTGCGCTTGCACGCGGGCGTCTGCGCCACCTGCGCCGGGCACTGCGGGTCTTCGGCTTCCACCTGGCACCGATCGACCTGCGGCAGAACTCCGATGTCCACGAAAGAGTCATCGCAGAGCTGCTCGAAGTCGCCCGTCCGGGCACGGCCTACCTGGAGCAGGACGAGGAAGGCCGCTGCGCGCTGCTCCTAGAAGAACTCGCCACCGCCCGCCCGCTCGCGTCGCCGCACGTTCAGTACTCGGACGACTCGGAATCGGAACTCGCCATTTTCCGCGCAGCACGTGCTGCGCACCTGCGCTACGGCAAGGCCGCGATCCGCAACTGCATTATCTCCAAGACCGACAGCGTGTCCGATCTTCTAGAGCTCGCGGTCCTGCTCAAGGAAGCTGGCCTGCTGCGACCGCTGGAGAACGCGCTGGACGTCAACCTCGTGCCGCTGTTCGAGACCATCGACGACCTGGAGAACGCCTCCACCATCATGGATCGCATGTTCTCGATCCCGAGCTACCGCGAACTGCTGAGCGACGCGCGCCAGGACACTCAGGAAGTGATGCTGGGCTATTCCGACAGCAACAAGGATGGCGGCTTCCTGACCTCGGGCTGGGCGCTATACAAGGCCGAAGGCGAACTGGTCGAAACCTTCGCGCGCCACGGAGTCCGCCTGTGCCTGTTCCACGGCCGCGGCGGCTCGGTTGGCCGCGGTGGCGGCCCGAGCTACCAGGCCATCCTGGCCCAGCCCGAAGGCGCGGTGCAGGGACAGATCCGACTCACTGAACAGGGCGAAGTCATCGCCGCCAAGTACGGCCACCCGGAGGTAGGACGGCGCAACCTTGAAGTCCTGGTTGCCGCCACCGTCGAAAGCAGCTTGCGCCCGGCGGGCGCCGACACCACCCCGGCCGCCTTCCTCGAGGCAATGCAGGCCTTGTCGGACACTGCGTTCAAGGCCTATCGCGGCCTGGTTTACGAAACACCGGGCTTCGAACAGTACTTCTGGGAATCGACGGTCATCTCGGAGATCGCCGGCCTCAACATCGGCTCACGTCCGGCGTCGCGCAAGAAGGGCACGCATATCGAAGACCTGCGTGCAATTCCCTGGGTCTTCTCGTGGTCGCAGTGCCGGCTGATGCTGCCGGGCTGGTTCGGCTTCGGCTCGGCGGTCAAGGCCTGGCTGAACGCCAATCCCGACGACGGCCTCGCCAGACTGCAGACGATGTACCGCGACTGGTCCTTCTTCGCCAGCCTGCTGTCGAACATGGACATGGTGCTGGCAAAGACCGACCTCGCGATCGCCTCGCGCTATGCGGCACTTGTAAAGGACGCCGACCTGCGCTCAAGCATCTTCGACCGCATCCGCGCCGAATGGAAGGACACGGTCGAGGTCCTGCTGGCGATCACCGGCCAGGACGAACTGCTTGCGGCCAACCCGCTGCTGAAG
This sequence comes from Parazoarcus sp. PS-13 R2A, assembly GCF_057621855.1. Taxonomy (NCBI): domain Bacteria; kingdom Pseudomonadati; phylum Pseudomonadota; class Betaproteobacteria; order Rhodocyclales; family Zoogloeaceae; genus Parazoarcus; species Parazoarcus sp. PS-13 R2A. The sequence continues at coordinate 173,688 of NZ_JBYEXN010000006.1, read as the reverse complement.
CGCTCGATCCGCAATCGCTTCCCTTACCTCGACCCGCTCAACCACGTGCAGGTCGAACTGCTCAGACGCCACCGCGAGCAGTCGGGAGACGAGCGCATCCGCCTTGGCATTCACATCTCCATCAACGGCGTCGCCGCGGGCTTGCGCAACAGCGGGTAGTCATGATGCCCAATGCTGCCAAGGCCGCGGCGCACCACACTTCATCGGCATGGTAACTCGGGGACCGCAAACGCCCCGTCGATGAGGAGCGCCCAATAGCCGCCGGCAAGCCAATAGAAATGCCCGCTGACACTATTCATGTCAGCGGGCATTTCGTTTCAGGCACAGGGATCTGCTCCCCGCATTTCACCAGCAGTCTGAAGGAGTCCCCGTCCCCGATTCGGTTTTGGTTCCCACTTGATTGATACCAAGCGTCCCACATCGTGTGTCTGAGGTCTGCGTGCCTTGTGGCGTCGCCTCGATCAAATAGGTTGTTGCCGACACCGGCGTTCCCGCATTGAACCCAAAGTTATAGAAGCCACTCAATTCCGACGTGCAAGACACGGCAGGAAGCACCGCTCCAACGTAGGTCATGTTCGTTGTGTAGTAACGCTCCATGAACTGTGCATGCCCAAGCAGACATCCTGCTGCTGCAGCCCGCCGGGTCTTCAGCACATGCTGCTGGTAACTCGGGTAGGCCACTGCTGCAAGAATGCCGACGATCGCAACCACGATCATCACTTCAACCAAGGTGAAACCTTTCTGGCCCTTCATTACTCAGTCCCTCACAATTTCGCGCCAGGAGATACGCCCGGTCCGCTTCAGCCCAAGGTTGATCCGCATATCGGCAATACCGCCACTCGAACCAGAAACGATGAGTTGATCGCCAACGATCGTCGCCTCTCCCGGCATACCAATTTTGGGATCGAAGGAACCAACCACGGCGCCAGACAGCTTGTCGTTACCATCAAACTTGCCGTCGTCATCGAGATCGAAGGGAGAGTACTCAAGCCGAGCACCGGTGTAGGGGTTGATTGCATTCACATAGCCGCTCCCCCCCGCCTCACACGGATCCGGGTCAGGAATGATGCTGCTGGCAAGCAGCACTGGCTCAAGGAATCCGTATACGATCGAGCGTGTCACGATGCGCTCGCCCCTTGCGGTCGGATCCTTCAGGTCAATGTACCAGCCCTTCTTGCCGCTCATGTCGTTGCTGCTGGCTTCCGAAAACACACGTACGCCATAACCACTAACTGAACCGGTGGTCTGGATCGTGCGCTGCACAAGGTCCGATCGCGACGCCACCTTTGTGTCCTCGTCGATTACGCCGTACCAGGACTGCACCTGCTTGTCGTTGGGATCGCTGCCATACACATAGCTGCCGGTTCCGAAGAGCACGAAGGTCTTGCCGTAGTTCGCGTCGCTCTTCACTGAATTGACCGAAACAGTCAATTGCGCATTGATCGGTTGCACCACCGCGCTCGAATCCTTCGCAGTAAACAGCGGCTGCGGCGTACTTCCGGAGAGGAAGTAGGACTTCCAGGTCCCCGAACTATTCCCGCTCACATCAAAACGCCAGACGTTGCCTTTCAGGTCGCCCGCGTAGATCTTGTCGATCTTGCCGTTGCCGTCGGAGTCGAGCAGGGTTGGCGTCGACATTCCGTTGTCGCTGCCCACCTTGGTGTCGATCTTCTTCAGCAAGACGCCTGTTTCAAGGTTGAATATATACAGCATCGCATAACCATTGACGCTGTTATGCCCGTTCCCCACCACCGCGACGGTATCACCGCTCTCGAGGGTTCCAATCTGGGGGCGACCTAGCACGTAGCCCAAGTCGTTGTCAGAAGCCCCGCTGTACTCCCACAATGCATTCGATTTCGAGAATGAAGCCGGCGTGGTCACATTAAGACCGAACAGGCCCTTCGCACCACGACCTGCAGACGCCACCAGGATGTTCTTTCCAGGGGTCTGCGTCAGCGTCGATACGGCAATATCACCGTCGGCAAAGAACGTGTGGCTATAGGTGGTCGCGGCCAGCGTTGAGAGTTTGCTGAAGGTGAGTCCGGGGACATAGCCGAACAACTCGGTACCGGTGGTGGCCGAAAACGCGTGCAACATGCCGTCGTTGCCACCGACAAACACCGTGTCGCTGTCCTTGACGTAATATGGCGACGAATGAACGATGTCCCCCAGCAACTTGCTGCGCGTGCGATAGATGCCGGCGTTCTGAACCTCCTTGGACTGATCTCCCCTGAGGAAATTAAGCACATCCTCCGAACCAAGTGCGGTCTTCTGCGAACTGGACAGTTTTCCCCATTCGAACTCGATACCCGTCGCAGCGCCGGTATCCCAGGAGACCAGCTTTCTCGACCCTGCCGCCGGAATGCCACTCGACCCTTTCCACGCCGCCGTCGTACTCACCCCCGACGATGTAATGGAGTAGGCAAACAACTCACCTTCCCAGGTCTTGCTGTTGAACTGGGTCTGGAACACCTTGCTGTCGGTCTGCAGCTGCTGACCGTTCGAGGTGATGTTGCCTGCACTTGCACTGCGGTCGACGATGGTGTCGAAGCTCTTCTTCAGTGACTCCTTGAGCTTGAGCGGGTTCTGCACCAGGAAATAGGTATCGGGAACGCCGTTGCCGTCTGCATCCCACTCCTGCGTCAGGTCAGGCTTCTTGTTATTGTTACTGTCGACAAAGCCACCCCACTTCGCCGCGTACCACAGCGGATCCTTCAGCAGACTCGCGCTTGAAGACCCCGGCGTGAAAGTGCGGTCGCTGGTGCCGTTGCCGGTATAGGGAAGCTTGTTGCAAGCGGCAGGCGGATTGGTAACATCACAGTCGCCCGGGTCCATCCCCGGCGGTACGTTCAGGTGGTAATAGCGGTTAGTGTTTTCATCCTGGACGACAAGGTAAACACCGTCCTTGCTTGTCCCCGAAATGACATAGCCCATGCTGTGCTGTATGCCGCCGGCCTGATACTCGGGAGTCAGCTTGACCCTCAACTCACCGTTGGCCTCCGCCGAAATCTCGTAGACGACAATCGCATCCATGTCATGGTCTGCGCCCTGCTCGACGTCTTCGAAGTTGATGCGGAACTTTGCGTAATAGCGGCCACTATTGATGGACGCGTCGTAATCGGCACCCGATGCCCCCGACGAGTTCGCAATGGTATCGACGTAAAAGTCGACAATCTGGTTCGTCGGCTGAAAGCTGCCCTTGCTGTTGGAGATGCTTGAACCACCGACCGACTTTGCGAAGGGGACCACAGTGATAGTGCTGCCGGACGAGGTCTTCGCCTCGATGCGCGGCAAGGGCGAACTCAGCACCACGGCGTAGGTATCAACGGTCTGGGTACCCTTGAGGTCACTGCGCACACTGTTGACCTTGCCGAAATGGGCAACCGAGGCAGAATAGAAGCTGCCCTGCTTGGTCGGCTCCTCGGGCGCCAGGCCACGGATGTTGCCCAGCGTCGTGACGGTCTTGGCAGTCGGCGCCCCATCGTAGTTCGTGCCGACCTGGCCGATGTAGCGGCTACCGGCAATTCCCGACTCGCCCGAAGTAATCGAATTGGCGATATCCGACACGTTCATTCCGCTCATGTCACCCGAGAACGAACCAAAACTGGTCCCCGGCAACTGATCGGAGTCAAAAGAGGGGTTGATACCCGAAACCACGAGCATGTTCGGACGCGCACACCACTGCGCAGCTGCCGCACTGCTACTCTGGTAGGGGTCATCCCAAGTCGCAGCAGACAGACCAATATCAGCGTCATAACTGCCGGACGTCGAGAAATCCGAGGTGGCCGATTTCTTCCCGGCAAAATACCGCAAGGCTTCATACATCATCTCACCGGTCGGATTGCCCCAGTCGACGAACTCGCCCTCCTTCATCGCCCGGGTCGTCACCCAGCCACCACGATAGGCATTGTCGGTACGGCTGTTGTTGAAATCCCGAATGCGCAGACTGTTGAGCGCATTGACGATTGTTGCTGATGTTGTGAATTGGCCGGTGGAGGTATCGACCTCGTTCTTGAATGACGACACCACCTTGCGCAGCACCCCGCCCGACATGCTCTTGTTGTAGCTGCCGGAAATCAGGCCGAAGAGCATGGCCTCGTTCTCGCCATACTCATGCAGCAGGCCGATCGGCTTCAGACTCCCATTCGGATAGGACTTGCACCCACTGTTATAGGTCGAAGTGCAGACCTCGACCCGCACCGTATAGTCGGTGCGCGAGGCGCCACCGTGATCGTTGTCTCTCAACACGGGACGCTCGGTAGACGCCCACTCCCAGACCCTGCGAGTACTGTTCTGCACGACTCGGAGCAAGGGCGGCTTGTCACTGCAATTGGAAAGCGTCGCGCAATTCACGCCCGCCGTCGCGGTCAGGTTGCCAAAGAAATGACGCTTGCCGCTGCTCGGTTTGGATAGTGGCGTGTAGTCGCTGATATCGTAGCCGTCAACACTTGAGCTTGTGTATTCCTTGGCCCACGAGTGCGCATCCTGCGGCACATAGGCCCGACGCAGCACGGTTTTTGCAGTGGTATCGACATCGCGATAGCCGCCGTAGAAAACCTTGCGCAAGGCATCGATACGGCTGGTCGTGGCATAGTTCAGCCAGTTGCCCGACCACTTCCCTCCGGAACATTTCCCCAAAGTGCCCGCCGTCGCTGCGGGGGTAAAGAGGTCGGAGTTGGTGGCGCCGCTCGAGTGCGAGTAGCACAGCGTCGAGTCAAACAAGCCGTAATACGTGATGGCTGGCTTGAACCGGGTATCCAGCGTGCCGTCACTGTCAATGTCGCTGGCGTCGTTATAGGCTTCGTAGAACAGCGTGTGGTCCCGGCCGACGACCATCATGCTCAATGGTACCGCCGATTGCGTCGCGACCAGCGGCGTCTCCGGAATCGTTGGCGCCGCAGCACCAGTCAGCGAGACGCCAAGACCGCCCGCCAGCATTGCGGCAGCCAGGACGCTGCGCATGCGCAGCACCGGGGTCGAACGGTTATCAGCATTGGTTTTCATTGTGCACCTCTCATTCGGCCGCATAGATCGACTGCAGGATGACGTTTGCGCGATCGCCGCCACTATTGCTGCGAGCAGTCACGCGGTAACGCTTGCAGTTCTGCGCACCACTGGTCGGATCATCGATATTGCAGGGGAAGCTGCCACCAAGATATTCGACGAAATACTGTGGCGTTTCGGCAAGAGCGCCCAGACTGAGCCCGCCTGCATTGACCCAGCCCGCGAACGCACTGTCTAGCCAGCGGACACCACAATCCTTGTCCGGCTGCGAGCACAGCCCCCCCTGACACGGGGACACGCCACAGGAGCTGTCGCTGTCCGAGTACACACCGGCGCTGTCGAAGCCCGGGTTGGCTGGCGCAGCATCCGCCTGCACCTGGGCAACCGCCTCTCCGACGCGCAAGGCCGACTCCGCCCCCTGGAAACCGAGACTGCGGTCGTATGTATTGGCCGTCATGCGCTCTTCCTGAGCAACCGTCCGAATACTGGACAAGCCGAGCAAGGTCAGCACAATCAGCAGGATGAGGGAAACGATCAGCGCGGCTCCGCGCTGAGCCCTCGGCGTCATTGCCGTTTTCATTCCACGATCTCCCGATGTCTAAGGCTGACCACATGCATCATTTGCCGCTTGAGCGTGGCCGCATCGGTACCCACCGCATCACGGGACTCGAGATCGAGAATGACTCTCACCGCAACAACCTGAGTCGCCGCGGGGGGGTTGTCCCACGATGTCACGGCAGACGCATCGACATAGGAACCGGCCGGATTCGTGCCCGTCCTTGTCAGATATTGCAACTGCATGTCCGTGACACCTTGAGCGATCTCCTCAGGCGACCCCGTTGCACCATTGACGATACGGAACAGCGAACGACCACCCTGCGCATTGTTGCCAACATACCAGGCGGTCGACCTGAACTTTGTCAGAAAGCCATTATTGGAAAAATCGTACTGATTCCCGGTCACCGAACTGCAATCGGTCGGAAAGCCCAGCCCCTTGCTGCAGTTTCCCGGCGTTCCGGTCCCGGTGTTGTGCACGATGGTCACGTTCGTCGCAGAGGCACTTGTCACCTGAAAAATGGCGGCCTGCTTGTAGTCGCACACCATCAGCATGTCACCATCGGCGATTCCATGCGCCGTCGTATTGACCTTGAACTGTGCCGAAGCCGGATTGTGTTCGGTAATGACAATGTTGTTGTTCATCGACCCGGTGCGGATCGTAACGGCATCGGTCCCCGCAACCCTTGCTCCGGTTGTCGTACCGAACGCCTTGCCGGGAAGCGCAACGTTGCTTTCGTAACCCAGAATTCCGCCGGTATCCCAGTCGAGCCAGGATGAGGTGCTGGCTCCGTTCACGACATTGGCCACCTGCGTCGTACCGCAGGGATTCCCGCCGGCCTCGCGAATCTCCCGTGCCATCAGTTCGAACGCCACCCGGGTGTTGTTCTGCATCTGAGAGAGATTCTCATTGACTCGGAACGACTGCCGCTGCGCCAGAAACACATTGGTCAGGCCAAGCAGCAAGAACAGGCCGAGCGTCATTGCAATCATCAGCTCGACCAGCGTCAGACCGGCCTGGGAGTTGGGTAGATTTCTCGACATCGTCATCACAGCCGCGTTGAGGTTTGGAACATTTGCGTCGAAGAGCCCCCTGTGCCGCGACCGTCGTCCCAGTAGATGCGCACGGTGCAGGTGGTGCCGGCACAGGCGATCTCACCACAGGTACCATTGTCGTTCGCGATGTTGTCCTTGAGCGCCTGTACCCAGAAGTGACGATCGTTGGACACCAGGGATCCGCCGACGGCTGGCACTGCGCAGGTCTTCACCATGTTGTAGTTGCCGTTGAGCGCATCCGTGCGATTGGTCCTCATCGAATCGAGCATGAAGTAGCTGAGCATGATTGCCTGGGTACGCTGGAAGCTGCTCTGGTTGTTCTTCATCGCGTTGATCTGCAGCGCCGCCATGCCGAGCAGGCCGATCGACAACACGAGAACGGAAACGAGCACCTCGATCAGGGTGAATCCCCCCTGAGCATTCTTGAATATCTGGCGGTTGCGCCTGTCAGCCGGCATGAATCACCCCCACTCGAACATTGACGACCTTGTTGGCAGTCCCCGCCTGGCTAAGCGTGACCGTGCCCGCAGTGATCAGATTCGTTACGCCATACGACAAACCGTCTGCCTTGAAACGCACACATGCATTGTTCGCAACGGAAGAAGTATCGAGTCCAGTCGTGTTGATACCAATGGCGGTGTGAAGCTCGCCGACCCTGAGGTCCGTTCCGGCGAGGTCCGCCACCCGCCATGCGCCCGTTGTGGGATTGATACAGAAGCGAATGGACGCATTCCGCTTGATGGCTTCGTTCTTGGCGGCATACATGCCCGATACGACGTCGCTGGACGCAGCCGCGATGCGGCTGTTGGCGATCATGCCCTGAAAGCTTGGCACACCGACACCGATGAGGATCGCGAGGACAGCGAGCGTGACCATCAGTTCGATCAGCGAAAATCCCTTCGCGCGGCGGTGCCGGCGAAGAAGATACTGCCCTGACATCAAGTTTGAATTTTCTGGCATTGCACTTGGACTTACCATTACGCGTGAATTTACGTTAGCGCATGCCGAACGGCGGAGACAAGCACTGATGGACGGACGGTCGTTTTTTCAGGATAAGCGGGATGCAGGCGCCTGGCAGGCCGGTTGTCGGGTGGAGGGACTGCTCGTCTGCATTGCCTTGGGCATGGCCGTCGCCGCACTGCTCGCCGTCGCGCCGGGCGCGCCGGGCAATCGCTGGGAACGCTTTGGTCTCTTTGGTTTTTTTGGCCTGTGGATCGTACTCCCCTGGTACTTCCTTGTATGTGCGTTTTTGCGCCCTTTACAGCTCAAAGCCCGCTTCAAGGCGGCCGCCGCCCTGGCCGTGCTGTTTGTATGGTCGCTGGTGGTCGGCAGTATCACCCATGCTCTGATGCGGCCGCTGGACATCGTGGAGGAAAGCCAGTGGGCCTTCCTGCAGGATGTCGGAATGATCGGGGGAATTCTCACGCTTTCGCTCGGGCTGGTGAGCTGGCAGGCATCCCGTCTTCGCCACTGGCGAACGCGGTCGTCCGCCGCCGAACTGGAAGCATGGAGCGCGCGAATGCGCCCTCACTTCCTGTTCAACAGCCTCAACGGCATCACCGAACTCGTTGCAACCGATGCATCGCGCGCGGAGGAAATGATCGAAGCCCTCGCGCGGATGCTGCGAGCCAGCCTCGAAACCGGTGCCTCGGTACCCATCGCTCGAGAGCTCGAGGTGGTTCGCGATTACCTCGCACTCGAGTCCATGCGCCTGGAGGAGCGCCTGCGCGTGACCTGGACGCTACCTGAGCATCTTCCCGAGATCGAAGTACCCGCACTCTGCCTGCAGACCCTGGTCGAGAATGCTGTCCGCCACGGCGTGTGCCAGCGCGCTGAGGGCGGCGACATCAGTATTTCCATTGAGACCGACGCTGACACCCTCGTCATCGCCATCGGCAACGACATTGCATCTGCTGGGCCAGGCGCTCACCCCGCGGAGGGGAACGGGATCGGACTCAACAGCACCCGGACGCGGATCGATGCGTTTTATGGCACGCGTGCATCGCTGCAGACCGGGAGCGAAGATGGGCGCTTCTTTGCCCGCCTCAGCCTGCCCATCGCGGAACGGAGATCATGAAGACACTTGAAGTCCTGATCGTCGACGACGAGCGACTGGCGCGCGCACGACTGCGGCGGCTACTGGCAGATCAAGCCGACATCCGAATCACCGGCGAGGCCGATGGCGCGGAGAGCCTGCGCGAGCACATCCGCAAGCACGTGCCTCATGTTGTCATCCTCGACATTGAAATGCAGGGCGAAGATGGCATCTCGCTGGGGCACTGGCTGGCGGAACTCGCCAATCCGCCGGCAGTGATCTTCCTCACCGCGCACCGCGAATTCGCGCTCGATGCGTTCTCTGCACGGGCCGCGGGATACCTGCTCAAGCCCGTCAGCGCAGCGCAATTGATCGATGCGCTGCATACGGTGCAACGCCCTACGCGCGCCACCCAGACCACAAACCAGGGCGCACCTTTGCCCATGCTTTCGGTTCTTGCCGGACGACGCTCGCGCCTGGTCCCTGCGGACGATATCCTGGCCTTCCGGGCTGAAGACAAGGGCGTGACCGCGTTCACCCGTCAGGGCCGGTTCTTCGTCGATGACAGCCTGAAGGAACTCGAAGCCCGCTTCGAACCCGCAGGTTTCCTGCGCGCTCACCGTGCCTGGCTGATCTCCCGTGCAGCCGTGCGCTCGATTGAGCGCGATGCGGTCGGACACCACTGGCTCGAGATGGACGAAGTGGGCGAACCCGTTCCCGTCAGCCGGAGGCAGTTATCGCGCCTGCAGGCGTCGTTACGCCCTTAGCGCCGCCCCCTGGGGACGAAACAGCGTGCTCCGTTCCTCTATACTGTCGGTCTAGCACAGGCCGGCGAAAACGATCGCCCACCGCGAACGACGCCGACCGCACCTCAGCCCGCACTCTCAAAGTACCAGACATCATGACAGACGCTACCTCATCTCAGCCCGCCAAAGCCTGGTCGGGTCGCTTTTCCGAACCGGTATCGGACCTGGTCAAGCGCTACACCGCATCGGTTACTTTCGATCAGCGCATGGCCGCGCAGGACATCCGTGGCTCGCTCGCCCACGCAAAGATGCTCGCCCGCCAAGGCATTATCGGCGCCAGCGATTTTGCGGACATCGAGCGCGGCATGGCCCAGATTGCGGGCGAAATCGAGCGCGGCGAGTTCGTCTGGAGCCTTGACGACGAAGACGTCCACCTGAACATCGAGAAGCGCCTCACCGCGCTCGTCGGCGACGCTGGCAAGCGCCTGCACACCGGCCGCAGCCGCAACGACCAGGTCGCGACCGACATCCGCCTGTGGTTGCGCGATGCAATCGACCAGACGCTTGAACTGATCGGCGACTTCCAGCGCAACCTGCTCGACATCGCCGAACAGCACGCGGATACGCCGATGCCCGGCTTCACTCACCTGCAGGTGGCGCAGCCGGTTACCTTCGGTCATCACCTGATGGCCTATTACGAGATGAGCCGGCGCGACGCCGAGCGCTTCGCCGACTGCCGCAAACGCGTCAACCGCCTGCCGCTGGGCTCGGCCGCGCTGGCCGGCACCAGCTACCCGATCGACCGCGAATTCGTGGCCGCCGAACTCGGCTTCGACGAGGTCTGCTACAACTCGCTCGACGCCGTCAGCGATCGCGACTTCGCCATCGAGTTCTGTGCCGCAGCCGCACTGCTGATGACGCATCTGTCGCGCCTGTCCGAAGAACTCATTCTGTGGATGAGCCCGCGCGTCGGCTTCATCGACCTCGCCGACCGCTTCTGCACCGGCTCGAGCATCATGCCGCAGAAGAAAAACCCCGACGTTCCCGAACTCGTGCGCGGCAAGACCGGCCGCACCAACGGCAACCTGATTGCACTGCTGACCCTGATGAAAGGCCAGCCGCTGGCCTACAACAAGGACAATCAGGAAGACAAGGAGCCGCTGTACGACACCGCCGACACCGTCATCGACACGCTGCGCATCTACGCCGACATGATCACCGGCATCAAGGTGAAGGCAGACAACATGCGCGGCGCACTGTCGCAGGGCTTTGCCACCGCGACCGACCTCGCCGACTATCTCGTCAAGCAGGGCCTGCCCTTCCGCGACGCGCATGAAGCCGTTGCGCTGGCGGTACGCGCTGCCGAGCAACGCGGCTGCGACCTGCCCCAGTTCACCCTGGACGAGTTGCGCGCAGCCATGGCCGAAGTGCCCGGTGCGGCCGAGCGCGCAGGCCCGGAAATCTTCGCGGTACTCACCATCGAAGGCTCACTCGCATCCCGCAATCACGTGGGCGGCACCGCACCCGATCAGGTTCGGGCAGCCATTTTGCGCGCGCGCAAGCAGCTGGGCTGAGGGATCATGCAGGTGGAGCGGATCGGAAAGTACGAGATTCGCAGCCTTCTTGGCGAAGGGGCGACCAGTGCCGTCTATCTGGCATGGGACGCCTTCCACCAGCGTGAAGTCGCACTCAAGCAGCTGTATCCGGAGCTCGTCAGCGACCGCGACCGCGGCCGCCTCTATCGTCAGCTCATGCTCAACGAGGCGGCCCTCGCCGGCAAACTCACCCACCCGCACATCGCCCAGATCTACGATGCAGTCATCGACGACAACGACGCCTATGTGGTGATGGAGTTCGTGCCGGGCGGAACGCTCGAGGCGCTGGTGCGCCCCGACAGCCTGCCGCCATTCGAGCGCCTGATCGAGATCATCTTCAAGTGCAGCCGGGCGCTCGATTACGCCTTCCACCAGGGCGTCACCCACCGCGACATCAAGCCCGCCAACATCCTGCTGTGCAAGCCCGACGGCAGCGACATCCGCATCTCGGACTTCGGCGCGGCCCTGCAAAAGGCAAGCGAGACCACCCAGATCGCGGGCATCGGCTCTCCAGCCTACATGTCGCCGCAGCAGGTGCGCGAGATGCCGCTGGATCATCGCACCGACATCTATTCGCTCGGCGTGGTGATGTACCAGATGCTGACCGGGCGCCTGCCTTTCGAGGCCGACAACAACTACAGCCTGATCTACCGCATCGCCAACGACACCCCACAGCCTCCGATCGAACTGCGGCCCGAGATCCCCGAAGCACTCGACGCCATCGTGCGTCGCGCGATGGAAAAGGAACTCGACCGCCGCTACCAGACCTGGGCCGAGTTCTCGCACGATCTGGCACTGGCGTTTCGCAACCGCAGCATCGCGCTGGACCGGAAGACGCTCCCCGAAGCCGAGAAGTTCCAGACCTTGCGCAGCATTGCCTTCTTTCGCGAGTTCGCCGATGCGGAGTTGTGGGAGATCATCACGCTGACGCAATGGAGCCACCTGCAGCCCGGCACCATGATCATGAAGGAAGGCGAAGCGGGCGATCACTTCTGCTTTCTTGCCGAAGGCGAGGCACGAGTCAAGAAACGGGGCAAATTGCTGAATGTGCTCAGCGCCGGCGAGTGCTTCGGCGAGATGGCATTGTTCTCGGCCGGCGGCGGCATCCGCTCGGCCTCAATCGAAGCCGCCACCGAGGTCGAGGTCATCACCATGCGCGCACGGGCACTGCAACGCGCATCCGACACCTGCCGCATGCATTTCTACAAGGCGTTTCTGGAAGTGCTGTCTACACGGCTGTCGCTGATGAGTGCGCGGATTGCGAACCTTTGAATCCGTGGATGCGGCTGGCCAGCAGCGTCTTCCATCAGTTCGAATCTGTCGGTGTTTTTTACACTATCGCCTAAGAGATACATCCTCCACGCTCGGCCCGACGCGGGGTGCAATGGATGTACGCTTCTCCCGCTCAAACCCGGCGCTGCAATTCATGGGAGGAAAGCTCAAGGAATACATGGCGTTGTACGCGAACGATGACAGGCATGGCGCCAAACCAATGCGCGCTGGCGCATTTCCAATCAAAACCGCATAGCATCAAGGCATCAAATTTGCTTCCAATCGTGGAAACGTGCATTTTGCCGCAAACAGCGCGTAGCACCGCCTGTTAAAATGCGACACGCGCAGCAGAAAAATTCCGGAGCACGCCATGAATAACGAACCTGATCTGCACTCTGAAGACTCACCTGAGCAACCCGGCAGCTTGAGCCGTCGTTCGGCACTAAAACGCGCGGCAGGGGCAGGCATCATCATGAGTTCCCTCGCGTCGGGAAGCGCACTTGCGTCCATCAGCTGCCAGAAATATTCAAACTGGATGTCTGGAAAGCTCAATAGTGGAAGCCCTGGCAGGCCGGATACCTTCACTTGTGCGCTGGGGAGATCGCCCGGCTTCTGGAAGAATTCAGTCAAGGCCAATGGAAGCTGCTCCACTGCCTTGAACAACAACTTTTCAGGCATGTGCGACGCGGTCAAGGCCGTATACAACGCATCGTTTTCCACGGTTTTCGCGGGTGGCAGCAGCCAGACCTTCGGGCACATCCTCAAGAATGAGGGACAGAACTTCGGAAGCGGCATCAACGTCGATCGCGCGTTCTGTGCAGCCTATTTCAATACGCGCTTTTTCTCGGGTTATCCGCTTACCACAGCCGACCTGACGGTATTGTTTTCCAAGATCGGGACACCTGGCTTCGACGGAGAGGACATCAAGGACTACCTTGAATCGACCTATGAGGCCGGTTGAAATCGAACGGTAGGCGAAGTGCCCCCCCTCCAGCATGACAGGTGCGCACCGGCCACCCGAGTCTCTTTAAAGTCATCAGTTGTTTCATCGGCGGTGCACGACGGCGAACGTGCGCTGCTTGACTTGGGTACAGGCAGGATCATCGTCGTTGACGAAATGGAATACTGTCGCATGCAGAACAGTGCAAACGCACCCGAACTGCTGCTATATGAAGATCTAGCAAGGGCAGGTTTCATTGAGCACCCCGACACCGTTCGACAAACTCGCTAATATCGACGAATCGAGAACTATCGCAGCACTTGGCGGACCAGGTCTGATTCTCGACCTTGGCCCCTTGCTCGCGAGAGTTCGCGTGCGCAACCGTCAGGTTGCCCGGCAACTGCTAAGCCTCTACGGTGAGTTTCCCTCCACCCTCGAAGATGGCTTTGCTCACCTCGATGTAGAAGTCGGCCGCAGACCATGGCCGACAAGCCTGTTCAAACCGCAAGCCCGCTTCATCAGCGACGGCCACGAACCATTTGTCCCCCTACCCGAAGCGCATGCTCTTCCGCTCATTGAGTGGGGCATGAACTGGACGATCGCAACCAGGGTCCCAAACTTCCTGATCGTCCACGCTGCCGTTATCGCACTGGACGATCGGGCAATCGTGCTGCCCGGAATCCCGGGCGCAGGAAAAAGCACCCTCTGTGCCGCGCTTGTCGCAGCAGGTTGGCGCCTTCTTTCCGATGAATTCGCGCTGATTCACCCCGATACGCTGCAGATACATCCCATTCCGCGCCCGATCAGTCTCAAGAACGCCTCGATCGACATTATTCGCGCCCGCTGGCCGGACGCCTGGAGCTCCCCTCCCGTCCTCGATACAAGCAAGGGTTCGGTGTCACTATTCCGACCACCGACTGAAAGCGTGCATTCGATGAAGCGCACCGCTTCGGCAACGAGCGTGATTTTTCCGAAGTACGCTTCCGGAAAAGACCTGAGTTTCGAGGCGATTCCGAGAGCACGAGCCTTGGCAAGACTCTCTGAGCACGTGGTCAACTTCACCGAACTCCCACGCAAACATTTCGGCGTAATGGACCGCTTGTTCAAATTTTGCCAAGCGGCCGACCTGGAGTACTCGGACCTTGACCAAGCCATCAGCCATCTTGGCTCACTTATCCGGTCGGACAATGAGCAGAATGCTTGAAGAAGTTCTACTGGAGCCCTCACGCAGCCTCAAGCTGAGTCTCACGGAATGGGACCAACTCATTGCCAGCGCCCGCTCTGCGCAATTGCTCGCGCGCCTGGCTTGGCTCATGCGGACACACGAACTTGGACCTGCACTCCCCGAGGTGATATCCGACTTCCTGCTCGCCCACGAGGCACTTGCAGACGCGCAGCATGAAGCCGTTCACCTGGAAGCTCACGAAGTTCTTCGAGCGGTGGCAAAGACAGACTGCCCGGTCGTTTTCCTGAAAGGCAGTGCTTACGTCCTGTCCGGCCAGCCCGTCAGGCATGGACGCTTGCTCGGGGACATCGACATCATGGTTCCCCGCAAGCACATCGCTGATGTCGAACTGATGCTGAAGCTTGGCGGCTGGAGCAACGCACATCATTCGCAGTACGATCAGCGCTACTACCGCCAGTGGATGCACGAGCTACCCGCGATGATCCACCGGACCCGTGGGGTCGTACTCGACGTGCACCACACAATTCTGCCGCCCACTTCTCGCTCACAGCTGAATGCGGGGAAGCTGTTCAGTCACGCTAGGCCTCTTGAGGGACTAAGCAACGCATTCGTTTTGAGCGAGGCCGACTCGCTCATACATTGCGCCACACATCTGTTTCACGAAGGCGAGTTCGAAAAAGGCCTTCGTGACCTTCACGACTTCCACCTTCTTCTCGAAACAGCGATTGAAACCGGACTCGACGAATCGGGACTCGCCGAGCGCGCCAGAGAACTTGATCTTGCCTGGCCGCTTTATCTCGCGCTCCGATACAACCAACGGGTCTTTGGCACTTCGGTCGCAACGCGAGCCCTGGAACTGCTTCGAAAGAACTGCGCCCCCTCGCAAGCCAGGCTGCGGTTGCTGGACAGTCTCTACGAGCGCGCACTGCGTGCTCATCATCCCCGCGCCCAAAATACGAATTCAGGATTTGCGCTGTGGTTGCTGTTCGTGCGGTCGCACTGGCTGCGCATGCCGCCCCACCTCCTGACCTACCACCTGAGCCGCAAGGCGATCATGCGAATGATGGGCAGCAGCAGCGAAGGGCATGGCTGACAGGGCAATCCGCGCACACTCCGCTGCTGAAGACGCTCAGGTCAAGCCTTAGACGATCCCGGCATCCTTCAGCATCTGCTGCATCTCGCCGCTCTGGTACATCTCGCGCATGATGTCCGATCCGCCGACAAACTCGCCGTTAACGTAGAGCTGCGGAATGGTCGGCCAGTTGGCAAACTGCTTGATGCCCTGGCGGATGGCTTCGTCTGCGAGCACGTTCACCGTATGGAGGTTCTTCACGCCACAGGCGCTGAGAATCTGCACCGCGGTCGACGAAAAACCGCACTGCGGGAACTGCGGCGTACCCTTCATGTAGAGCACGACGGGGTTGGTGGTGACCTGTTCGCGGATGACGTCCTGAGTGTCCATTTTTCGTACCTGTAAAAGTTGAGTTAAATAGTCGGGTAAATTTTAGGCCTGCGTCTGCCGACCGTCAATGACTCAGACAACAACGACGTCAGACGCGGCCAAGCCAGCGTCCGCCTGATACCCGTTCGATACCTGCAAGATCCTTCCACGAGGCAATCGCGGCAAAACCCGCATCGGCCAGCAGACCACGCACGGCCGACGCCTGATCGTAGCCGTGCTCAAGGAAGAGCCAGCCCTCTGCCTCCAGATGAGCCGGTGCGCGGGCGACGATTTCTGCCAGATCATCGAGACCGGCAGGCCCGGCAGCAAGTGCGGTGCGGGGCTCGAAGCGCAGGTCGCCCTGCTCCAGATGCTCATCGGCCGATGCGATATAGGGTGGATTGGCGACGATGAGCTGAAAGCGCTCCTCGCCCAGCCCGACAAACCAGTCGCTCTGCACGAAGGACACGCTCGCCCCCAGACGCGCGGCATTGGCCATCGCCACCCACAGCGCCTCGCGCGAGCGGTCGATTGCGGTGACATCGGCGCCTTCGAGCTCGAGCGCAAGCGTGACGGCAAGTGCGCCCGACCCCGTACCCAGATCGAGCAAGCGCGCCCGCTGCATGCCCGAAACGTGTGCCACGGCCAGTTCGACCAGCAGTTCGGTATCCGGGCGCGGAATCAGCACGGCAGGGGTGACCATGAATTCGCGCCCGTAGAATTCGCGCTCGCCGGTAAGGTAGGCCACAGGCTCGCCGGCTACGCGGCGCTCGACCAGCTCGCGGTAACGGGCCCAGTCTGCGGACTCAAGCATGGTCTCGGGCCACGCGATCAGGCGCGACGCCGGGCACTGCAGCACGTGGCGCAACAGCACGCGCGCCTCCATCAGGTCGATGCGCTGCTTTGCCCAACCGAGGGCTCCTGCGATGTCGGTCATCGCGCTCATGCTCAATCGTCCGCCAGCGCGGCAAGCAGGTCCGCCTGATGCTCAAGCACCAGCGCGTCGATCAGTTCGTCCAGATCGCCCTCCATGACGGCATCGAGCCGGTAGAGCGTCAGGTTGATGCGATGATCGGTCACCCTGCCCTGCGGAAAATTGTAGGTGCGGATGCGCTCCGAGCGGTCTCCACTGCCAACCAGACTTTTCCGGGTTGCCGCCTCGGAGGCCTGACGGGCGCGCAACTGGGCATCATTGAGCCGCGCCGCCAGCACCGCCATGGCCTGCGCCTTGTTGCGGTGCTGCGACCGGTCGTCCTGACACTCCACGACCAGCCCGGTGGGTACGTGGGTAATGCGCACGGCGGAGTCGGTCTTGTTGATGTGCTGGCCGCCCGCGCCGGAGGCACGGAAGGTGTCGATGCGCAGATCGGCCGGATTGATCTCGATGGCGTCGAGTTCGTCCGCCTCCGGCATGACCGCCACCGTACACGCCGAGGTGTGAATGCGGCCCTGGGTCTCTGTGACCGGGATACGCTGCACCCGGTGCCCGCCCGACTCGAACTTCAGCTTCGAGTAGGCACCGTTACCCACCACCCGCGCAATGACCTCGCGGTAGCCACCGAGATCGGATTCGTTCGCCGACACGATCTCGACCTTCCAGCGCTGGCGCTCGGCGAAGCGGGTGTACATGCGCAGCAGATCGCCGGCAAACAGTGCGGCCTCGTCGCCGCCCGTACCGGCGCGGATCTCCAGAAAGAGGTTGCGCTCGTCGTTCGGATCGCGCGGCAGCAGCGCAAGCTGGAGCGCATCCTCGAGTTCGGCAATCCGCGTCTCGCCCGACTCCAGCTCCATTCGGCCCAGCTCACGCATCTCGGGGTCGTCGAGCATCTCACGCGCGGTTTCGCAGTCGGCTTCGGCCTGGCGCCAGGAATGGTACAGCGCCACCACCGGCTCGATCTCGGCACGCTCCCGTGACAGATCACGGAACGCGTTCATGTCGCGCGCGCCCTCCTCCGACGAGAGCTCGCGATCGAGCTCTTCCAGACGCCCGGTGAGATGTTCCAGCTTGTCGCGAATGCTCT
This sequence comes from Parazoarcus sp. PS-13 R2A, assembly GCF_057621855.1. Lineage (NCBI taxonomy): Bacteria > Pseudomonadati > Pseudomonadota > Betaproteobacteria > Rhodocyclales > Zoogloeaceae > Parazoarcus > Parazoarcus sp. PS-13 R2A. The sequence goes on along the minus strand of NZ_JBYEXN010000006.1, from coordinate 155,837 downwards.
GCTTCATTGAATCAACGAGATGCACCCGGACGCCTCGGCGTCCGTGGCGGCCGACCTTCGGCTAGTGGTGAGACGGAAGATTGAAAAGTTGCTGCACAATGCGCCCGGCCTCGGCATGCTGCTCGCCTTCCGACTGATTCAGGAAGCGCGTGGGGCCGTGCATCAACTTGTTGGTGAGACCATGCGACAGCGCCTCAAGCACCTGCTGCGGGTCATCGCCGCGAGCGAGCAGACGGAGTGCGCGCTCGACCTCGGCTTCGCGAACACCCTCCGCGTGCTGACGCAGGGCACGAATGGTCGGTACCGCATCGCGGACCTGCATCCAGTGCAGAAAACCATCGACACGCGTATCGATGATGCCCTCGGCCTCGATCACGGCCTGCTGCCGCGACTCCATGCCGGCATCGACCACTTGCGCGAGGTCATCGACCGTGTAGAGGAAGACATCATCCAGCCCGGCAATCTCCGGCTCGATGTCGCGCGGCACGGCAAGATCGACCATCACCATCGGGCGATGACGGCGCGCCTTGACCGCACGTTCGGCCATGCCCAGACCGACGATCGGCAAGGGCGAGGCCGTACAGGACACGACGACGTCGAAGCGCGGCAGCATCTCGCCGATCCGGTCGATACGCATGGTGTCCGCGCCGAACCGCCCCGCGACCGCAAGTGCGCGCTCTTCGGTGCGATTGGCAACCGTCATCGACTTGGGGTTTGCGCCGGCAAAGTGGGCCGCACAGAGTTCGACCATCTCGCCAGCACCAATGAACAGCACGTGCTGATCGGAGACCTGACCGAAGATGCGCTCGGTGAGGTTGACCGCCGCGGCGGCCATCGACACCGTGTTGGCCCCGATTGCCGTCGTCGAGCGCACTTCCTTGGCAACAGCGAAGGTGCTCTGGAACAGCTTGTGCAGCAAGGTGCCCATGGTGCCGGCCTGCTCAGCGCGCCGGACGGCATCCTTCACCTGCCCCAGGATCTGGGGCTCGCCGATCACCATGGAATCGAGCCCGCTCGCCACCCTGAATACATGCCTGATGGCATCGCGCTCGGGGTGCGAGTACAGATAGGGAGCGACCTCGGTAAGCGGCAGCCGATGGAAATCGGCAAGCCAGTCGGCCGCGTGCTGCGGTTGCTCGGCGGCAAAATACAACTCGGTGCGATTGCAGGTGGACAGAATCGCCGCCTCGCGCACTGCCGACCCCTGCGTCAGGTCATGCAGCGCCTGGTCGAGCCGCTCAGGCTGAAACGCCACGCGCTCACGGATCGCGAGCGGTGCGGTATGGTGATTCAGGCCGAGAGCGTAGAGTTGCATTCAGGAAGTGGGGCCAAGCGTCAGGGCAAATTATATCAAACCGAAAATGCAGCCAAGAATGCGCTAAATCAAGCGCTTCCGGTAACGCCAAAAGAAAACGGGCCAGCACCCATGGTGGCCCGCTCATTCCAGTCTCAAGCGAAATCACACTCACCGACGCGCAGCGCCAGCCGTGCTCTGTATGGCTGATTATAGCGCAAACACCAACTTCCCCCCCTCGCCAGAGTGGGGTAGGCTCATTGAATAAATGAGCCTGCCGGCCACGAAAAGAACATCAGGTGCACGCTGACTGCACCACGCCGGAGGCCATCCAGGCATGTCAAAACAACGAGGAGACCGTCGTGATGCCCGCACCCACCGATGCAGCCAGCAACAGCCAGATCGAAGACGTGGTGGCAATGATCCACGCAAAACTGCCCGCAGAGCAGGCCGAAGCAGCGGAACCATTCGTTCGCAAGTACTTCAGTCAGGTCGATATCGATGACCTCGCCGAGCGCGACGTCGCCGATCTGTACGGCGCGGTACTGAGCCACTGGCAGTTTGCGCGCCAGCACGACGACGGCCTGAAACTGCGGGTGTACAACCCCCGCATCGACGAGCACGGATGGGAGTCCACCCACACCGTCATCGAAATGGTCGGCAAGGACATGCCTTTCCTCGTCGATTCGATCGGCATCGAGGTCAATCGGCAGGGACTCACCCTGCACCTGATCATTCACCCGGTCATTCCGGTGATTCGGGATGCACAGGGGCTCCTCGTCAAGGTTGCGGATGCCGCCGACGAGGACGGCGCGCACTACGAGTCGATCATCCATGTCGAAGTCGATCGCCGCACCAACCCGGACGAGCTTGACGCGATCCGGACCGGCATCACCCGCGTATTGCAGGATGTGAACGCTGCGGTTGCCGACTGGCCGGCCATGAAGCAGCGTCTCGACGACGTGATTGCCGAAACGGCCACCACCACCGCCCCGGAAACGCCGGAAGACATCGCCGAAGCCCGCGCCTTTCTGGAGTGGATGGCGGACGACAACTTCGTGCTGCTCGGCTGCCGCGACTACGATCTGATCAGCGAGGGCGGTGACAACGAGTTGCGCATTCGCAGCGGCTCCGGCATCGGTCTGCTGCGTGAATCGGGCGACAACCTGCAATCCCAGTCATTCGCGGCCCTGCCGCCACAGCTCAAGGCGCAGGCCCACCTCCCCATCCTGCTGACCATCACCAAGTCGAATACACGCTCGACCGTCCACCGTCAGGGCTATCTCGACCACGTCAGCGTCAAGACTTTCGACGCCGAGGGACACGTCACCGGCGAGCGCCGCATCATCGGCCTGCTCACCTCCACCGCCTACAACACCAACCCCAAACGCATCCCGCTGCTGCGGCGCAAACTGCAGACGGTGATCGCGCAGGCGGGCCTGCTGCCCGGCAGCCACGCCGGCAAGGCGCTGGCAACAATTCTCGAACAGTATCCGCGCGATGAGCTGTTTCAGAGCTCGACCGACGAGTTGTTCAACACCGCGACCGGCATTCTCCGTCTCGGCGAACGTCAGCGCATCCGCCTGTTCGTACGCTGCGATGCCTTTGCACGCTTCGTTTCCTGCCTGATCTACGTCCCGCGGGAAAACTACAATACCGAGCAGCGCAAGCGCATGCAGGCGGTGCTCATGGAGTCCTTTGGCGGCGTTGCATCCGAATTCGAGGTGCACTTCTCCGAATCCGCCCTGGCCCGCGTGCTGATTACCGTCCGCACCAAGGACTCGACGATTCCGCCGTTTGACGTACGCGAAGTCGAAGCCCGCCTGGTCAGTGTGGCGCGGCGCTGGGAAGACGGCCTGCAGCAGGCCTTGCTCGAACATCATGGGGAAGAGCAGGGTATGTCGCTGTGCCGGCGTTACCTCAACGCATTCCCCGCCGGCTACCGCGAGGACTACGCTGCGCGCAACGCGGTGCACGACATCGAACTCATGGAGTCGATCGAGGCCAACGACGGCCTGGCCATGAATCTTTACGTGCCGCTTGAGGCGCCTGCGGGCCGCCTCCACTTCAAGCTGTTCTACGCAGATACGCCGGTCCCGCTCTCGCTGAGCCTGCCGATGCTTGAGCGCACCGGGGTCAAGGTGGTCGAAGAGCGCCCCTACCGCATCGAGCGGCAGGACGGCTCCCTGGTGTGGATGCACGACTTCGGCATGACCTTTGCCGGCGTCGACAAGCTGAATCTGGAACAACTGCGACCGCTGTTTCACGCCGTGTTCCGGCGCGCCTGGCAGGGTGCGATCGAGAACGACGACTTCAACCGCCTGACCCTGCTGGCTGGCCTCGACTGGCGCGAAATCAGCATGTTGCGCGCCTACGCCAAGCACATGAAACAGGCGGCCTTCACTTTCAGCCAGACCTACATGGAGCAAACCCTGGCCAACTACCCGGCGCTCACCGCGCAACTGGCCAGCCTGTTCCGCGCGCGCTTCGACCCCGCCGGTGAGCGCGAACGCAGCGCCCGCTGCGAGCGCATCGTGGAGGAGATCAACGCCACGCTCGACAGCGTTGCCAACCTCGACGAGGACCGCATCCTGCGCCAGTTCCTGGCCATGATCCAGGCCACGCTGCGCACCAACTTCTATCAACCCGGCAAGGACGGCGCGCCCAAGCCCTACCTTTCATTCAAGCTCGACCCCTCGCAGATCCCCAACCTGCCGCAGCCCAAGCCGATGTTCGAGATTTTCGTCTACTCGCCGCGGGTCGAGGGGGTGCACCTGCGCGGCGGCAAGGTCGCACGTGGCGGGCTGCGCTGGTCTGACCGGATGGAAGACTTCCGTACCGAGATCCTCGGTCTGGTGAAAGCGCAGATCGTCAAGAATGCGGTGATCGTGCCGGTGGGATCCAAAGGCGGCTTCGTCGTCAAGAACGCGCCCACGAGCGGTGGTCGCGAAGCCTTGCAGGCCGAAGGCATCGCCTGCTATCGCATCTTCCTGTCCGGCCTGCTCGATCTCACCGACAACCTCGTGCAGGGCAAGGTGGTACCACCCGAAAACGTGGTCCGCCATGACGAGGACGACCCCTATCTGGTGGTCGCAGCCGACAAGGGCACCGCAACCTTCTCCGACATCGCCAATGGCGTGGCAAACGAGTATGGCTTCTGGCTCGGTGACGCCTTCGCCTCAGGCGGATCGGTCGGCTATGACCACAAGAAGATGGGCATCACCGCCCGCGGTGCCTGGGAATCGGTCAAGCGCCACTTCCGCGAGATGGGCATCAACACCCAGGAGGAAGCGTTCACGGTGGTGGGTGTCGGCGACATGTCGGGCGACGTGTTCGGCAACGGCATGCTGCTGTCGAAACAGATCAAGCTGCTTGCCGCCTTCGACCACCGCCATATCTTCATCGACCCGAACCCCGATCCGGAGACCAGCTGGAACGAACGCGCCCGCCTCTTCGCCCTGCCGCGTTCATCGTGGGAGGACTACGACGCCAAACTGATCTCCGCAGGCGGCGGAATCTGGCCCCGGAGCGTAAAGTCGATTGCCCTGACCCCGCAGATGCGCGAAATCCTCGGCACCGACGCCGAGTTCCTGCCGCCCTCCGAACTGATGCGTTGCATCCTCAAGGCGCCGGCCGACCTCCTCTACAACGGCGGCATCGGCACCTACATCAAGGCCAGCAGCGAAACCGACGCCTCGGTAGGAGACCGTGCCAACGATGCAATCCGCGTCAATGGCAACGAACTGCAGTGCAAGGTCGTCGGCGAAGGTGGCAATCTGGGGGCCACCCAGCTCGGCCGTATCGAGTTCGCACTGAAAGGTGGCCGAATCTGCACCGACGCCATCGACAACTCGGGTGGCGTGGATTGCTCGGACCACGAGGTCAATATCAAGATCCTGCTCAACGCGGTGATGGCCGAAGGCGAGCTCACCGAGAAGCAGCGCAACAAGCTGCTGCTCGAGATGACCGATGAAGTGGCCGAACTGGTCTTGCGCGACAACTACTTCCAGACGCAGAACCTGTCTGTCGCAAGAACCCGCGGCGTCGAACTGCTCGACGAGCAGGCGCGTTACATGCGCAAGCTGGGCAACGCCGGCCGCCTCAACCGCAAACTGGAGTTCCTGCCCTTCGACGAGGAAATTGCCGAACGCAAGATTGCGCATACCGGCCTGACCTCACCCGAGCTCGCAGTGCTGCTGGCCTACAGCAAGATCGAGCTCTACGACGCGGTGCTTGCATCGGATCTGCCGGAGGACCCCTTCATCTCGCAGGCGCTGATGCGCTACTTCCCGAAAGCACTGTGCGAGCGCTACGCCGATCACATTCAGCGTCACCCGCTGCAGCGCGAGATCATTGCCACGCACGTCATCAACAGCATGATCAACCGCGTCGGCGCCACATTCGTAAGCCGCCTGCAGGAAGAAACCGGCGCGACCGCCCCTGACATTGTTCGCGCCTATCTGGCAACGCGGGAGGTGTTCCACCTGGTCTCGCTGTGGGAGGAAATCGAAGCGCTCGACAACCAGGTGGCGGATGCGGTGCAGACGGCCATGATCATCGACTCCAGCCGTCTCGTACTGCGCGGCACGCTGTGGTTCCTGCGCCATCCCGAACTCACCCGCGACCTCTCGGTCACGCTCGAGCGCTTCCGCCCTGGCGCGACCGAACTCGCCCACACCCTGCACGAGGTCGTCACCCCCGCTTACCGCGCAGAGCTCGACCAGATGGCCGGCAGTTACATCGAACAAGGCGTACCCGAGTCACTTGCGCAACGGGTTGCGGGGCTCGGCGAGCTCTACTCGGCACTCGATCTGGTGGAAGTGGCAGCAGAAACCGGGCGCGCTCAGCAGATCGTCGCCAGCGTGTACTTCGCGCTCGGCGGTCGCTTCGACCTGCACTGGCTGGGCAAACAGATTTCCGCCCTGCCCGCCGAGACGCACTGGCAAGGCTTGGCGCGCACCGCACTTCGGGACGACCTCTCCGCGCAGGCGAGACACCTCGCCGGAAACGTCTTGCGACTGTCACCCGATCTGGACGACCCGGAGGCCCTGGTCGCCGCATGGGAGAACCAGCGCTGCACCCAGATCGAACGCAGCCGCCTGCTCTTTGCCGACATCAAGAGCTCGACCGTCATCGACATGCCGATGCTGTCGGTCACCCTGAGGGAGTTGCGCAACCTGGCCTAACAGCGCGCAGCCCCGCGCCAGGATTCTGGCGCGGGGCTGCCGTCAGCGCCCCACCTGACCAAGCAGCAGGCTGACGGAAAGACACGCACACGCCACGACACTCAGCTGCAGGCGCAAAGGCAGATACCAGGCCGGCAACTCCGTGCGCCGTGCAAGGCGAAGATCCTGCACGTACTGGGCGATGAATCCGCAAACCAGGACGGGTACGGCAACGCTGTCTTCCAGCCAGGTTGCCGGCCACGCCAGCAGCGCCGGCACCGTGCTCCAGACAAAGGCCTCCGTGCGTTGCGGAGCGGTAAGCCTTGGCAGGACCATTGCGAAGCCCCAATGCAAGGCGCCGACAAAGCTGAGGATCACCGCGCCGTACCCAATCAGGGCTTCACGGAAAAACGCGCCCCCATCAACATCGACAGCAAGCAGCGCCGTCAGCATCACGAATGGCAACAGGCCGCCATAACCCAGCCATGCAACCGCCTGCGGCCGGGAATCAGGAAGCAAATTCATCAGACGCTCTCCACAACAGGGCTTGAAGCTCACACTCAGCCGCTGACATACGTCCACGACAAATATTGAACATCAATCATAATTTGAGCTTAGACGTTCTGATATTATGAACATGAATACGTTTTGTCTAGGACAAACAAGGATAATCATCGCTCTGCGCTCACATCGGCTGACCGAGTTCGACGCCTTCCTTGCTGTTGCAAACCATGCTCAAGAAATCCGATTTACCGACCAGGATCTGCGCGTGCTGCGGCCGTCCCTTCACATGGCGAAAGAAGTGGGCACGCTGCTGGGAAGAGGTCAAATACTGCTCCGTCCGCTGCAGCAGGCAGCGCAAGGCTGACGCATGACTGCCATCATCTACTGGTTTCGAAACGATCTGCGACGGCATGACAACCCCGCGTTCGAAAAGGCGTGCTGTCTGGCTGAGCAAGACCACTGCGAACTCGTTCCGGTCTACTGCCATGCGACCGAGCAGACGACCCGCTGGGGTTTCCCGCGAATTGGCCCGCACCGGCGCCACTTCGTCTCCACAGCTGTTGCCGGGCTCTCAGAGGCAATCACTTCGGCCGGCAGCCGCCTGATTGAACTGACAGGCCCTTGCGCTGAAGCCCTGCCAGCGCTGGCCCGATCGCTGGGTGCAGAAAGAATCGTCTGCGAAACCATCGCAGCGCCCGAAGAAGAGGACGAGGTCGCTGCCTTGCGCCAGGCAGGCATGATGGTCGATGAGGTCTGGCAATCCACCCTGCTCGAGCCCAGCACGCTGCCCTTCGTGAGCAAGGACCTGCCCGATGTGTTCACCGAATTTCGCCGCGTGGTCGAAAAAGCGGCAATCAGACCTCGGCGCCCCCTGCCGGAGCGCGACCGGCTTCCGCCCTTGCCAACGGGTTTGATGCCCTACCGGTCGAACACAAGCATCCCGTCAGTGACGCCAGATCCACGCTCCGCCTTTCCCTGCACTCGCCCGGAATTTCACGGCAGCGAGTCCGCCGCCATCGCGCACCTTCGACGCTACATGGCACGTCAGTTGCCACACAGCTACAAGTCGACCCGCAACAAGCTTGCCGGCATCGACGACTCCAGCAAGTTCTCTCCGTGGCTGGCAGTCGGGGCGCTCTCCGCACCGCAGATCCATGCGCATCTCGTGACTTTCGAAGCCGAACACGGTGCGAGCGAGAGCAGCTACTGGCTGTGGTTCGAACTGCTGTGGCGCGACTACTTTCGCCTGCTTCAGCGCAAATACGGCCGCCGTCTGTTCAGCGCCAGCGGGCTCAAGGGGAATGCGTCTCCACCGCATGACACAAGCGCCTTCGAACGCTGGCGCTGCGGCCAGACGGGTCACGCCCTGATCGACGCCGGAATGCGGGAGCTTGCAGCAACGGGCTATATCTCGAATCGCATGCGCCAGATCGTGGCCAGCTATCTCATCCATGAACTCGGCTGTGACTGGCGCGCAGGTGCCGCCTGGTTCGAATCCTGCCTCATCGACTTCGACATCTGCAGCAACCAGGGCAACTGGCTGTATATCGCCGGCTACGGCACCGACCCGCGCGGAGGGCGCCGCTTCAACCCCGACAAGCAGGCTGCGGAACACGACCTCGACGGGAACTACCGCGCACTCTGGAGTGCACCATGACAACGCTGCGCCTCATTCTCGGCGACCAGCTCAACCCAGGGCACAGCTGGTTCGCCACCACCTCTCCCGATGTGGTCTACGTCCTAATGGAGATCCGCCAGGAGACCGACTACGTCCTGCATCATGCGCAGAAAATCATCGGCATCTTTGCTGCCATGCGAGACTTCGCAAGTACCTTGTCCGAGGCGGGACACCGTGTCGTCTAGCTGGCCATCGATGCCCCTGAAAACCTTCAATCATTACCCGCCAACCTCGACATGCTGGTCAAAGAGCATGGCATCACCCGCTTCGAATCTCAGGCGCCTGACGAATGGCGTCTCGACCGCCAACTCGCCGACTACCTGAAGCAGTCGGCGCTCAAGGGCAGCATGGTCGATAGCGAACACTTCTACACCGCCCGCAACGAGGCCGCGGGCATCTTTGCAGAGCGCAAGCAGTGGCTGATGGAGCATTTCTACCGCCAGATGCGCAGCCGGCATCAGGTGCTGATGACCGGCAACAAGCCGCTGGGTGGCAAGTGGAATTTCGACCAGGACAACCGCAAACCCTGGCCCGGCTACCCTGCAGAACCGACCGACCGCCGGCCACGCCATGATCACACAGCCCTGTGGCAGACCATCGTCGATGCGGGCGTTGGCCACTTCGGAAACCCCTCGGCAGACCGTTTCGCCTGGCCGCTGAACCGCGCGGAAGCCCTGCAGCAACTGGATGATTTCATCCGCGACGGCCTGCCCCACTTTGGCGACTTCCAGGATGCGCTTACCTACCGCGCGTGGCGCCTGTTCCACTCCTTGCTCTCATTCGCACTCAACACCAAGATGCTCAACCCGCGCGAGGTCGTGCAGCGCGCCGAAACCGCCCACCTCGAAGGCAAAGTGCCACTGCCTGCGGCAGAAGGCTTCATTCGCCAGATCCTCGGCTGGCGCGAATACGTGCGCGGCGTGTATTGGGCGAACATGCCTGACTACGTCAGCCACAACTTTTTCGGACACGACAGCCCGCTTCCATCGTGGTTCTGGACCGGAGAGACGCGAATGCGCTGCCTCGCCCACAGCATCAACCAGTCGCTGGAACACGCCTATGCCCACCACATCCAGCGCCTGATGGTACTCGGCAACTTCGCCCTACTCGCCGGCCTCGATCCGGTGGTCGTGCACCGCTGGTACCTCGGCATCTACATCGACGCCTTCGAGTGGGTGGAACTGCCCAACACCCTGGGCATGAGCCAGTACGCAGACGGCGGTGGCCTTGCGACGAAACCGTATGTATCAAGTGCAGCCTATGTCGACCGCATGAGCGACTACTGCAAAGGCTGCGCCTACGACCGCAGCACTCGAACCGGAGAAAAGGCCTGCCCGTTCAACGCCTTGTATTGGGACTTTTTTGAGCGGAATCGGGCAGTGCTCGAGACGAATCATCGGCTGGGGATGGTTTATCGGCAACTGGGGAAATTCGATGAAGCTTCACGCGACGCTATCCGCCAACGTGCGGCCTCGGTGAGGGCCGGGCTTGAGAAGCTGTGAATACCGGAGCGCAGGATTCCGGAGCGAGCCGCTGCCGTTCAAGAAGCTGCCACGCAGTCTTGTCGTCCGGCATGAATCCGCATTCTCTCTCATCCGGGTGGTAGAAAGCATTGGAGAAAGGCGACAGATTCACCAGCAAGACTTCCACGCGGACTTCCCAGTCGTGAACGCAAAAACGCCGACCACATGGATCGGCGTTTTTGCTTGCAATGCTTTGGTGGCCAGTCGCGGAATCGAACCACGGACACGCGGATTTTCAATCCGCTGCTCTACCAACTGAGCTAACTGGCCAACGAGGAGCGCATTATAGCGGAAGATTTTCCCGCGTCAATGCAAAATCGCATTCAAATTCACTTGCCCCCTCTCCAGATGCCTGCGTGCCGTGTCAGCACAGCGTGCTGGTGCTGCGTTAGACCGTGACCGACTCACCTTGAGACAATCATGCGCGTACTACTGGTCGAAGACGACCCCGAGCTGTCAGACGGCATCGCCAGTTTTCTGCGCGGCCAGGGCGATACCGTCATGCAGGAGAGCGACGGGATGCGCGCGGATCAGCTGCTGCAGGCGGAGTCCGTTGATTTTGCGCTGGTCGACGTCGGCCTTCCCGGGCTTGGCGGCTATGAGCTGGTGCGACGCATTCGGAGCCGCCAGCAGGCGGTTCCGGTGATGCTGATCACCGCACGCGATGCGCTCGACGACCGCATCTACGGCCTCGACCTTGGCGCCGACGACTATCTGGCCAAGCCATTCCAGCTTGCAGAGCTCACAGCGCGGATGCGGGCTGTACTGCGGCGAGGCAAGTATGCGACGACCCAGTCGATTGCCTTTGGCCCCCTGACGCTCGACCTTGACGGCAGACTGGCTGCGCTGAACGGCGAACCGCTGAACCTCACCGCACGCGAATGGACGCTGCTTGAAGCGCTTGCGGCAGCCGACGGGCGCACCGTACCCAAGGACCACCTGCAGGCAGACGCCAGCGGCAATGCAGTCGAGGTGTACATCTCGCGCCTGCGCCCCCGCCTCGAGCCTGCGGGCCTGCTGATCCGCACGGTGCGCGGCTTCGGCTACAGGCTGGAACTCGGCCCCGGCCACTAGGCCATGCAGATCAGCCTTTACCGGCGCCTGCTGCAGAATTTTGCCGGCCCCACCTTCCTGCTGCTGGTCACGGCCGGTGGCATCAGCTACGGCATCGCAAAGAGCGTGGTCGGTACCGCCTACGACCAGAACCTGATCAACCTCGCACACGGGGCGGCAAACCATGTCCTGCTGCGGGATGGGCAGATCGCGCTCGACCTCACGGGCGGCGCCGAGCAGGTTCTGCGGACGGACACCATCGACGACATCTACTTTCGTGTCAGAACCGGAACCGGAAGCATCCTGGGTGGTGATGCGGACCTGCCCTCACTCGGCAGTGAGCGCTCACGCAACGGCACAGGTGCAGCGGAGCTGCAGCCGAACGTCGAGAGCCTGCCCGCTCACCACTTGGCCGCGCCGCAGTTCTTCGACAGCCACTATCGCGACACGCCGATTCGTGCAGTCCGCCTGCAGCAGACCCTTGGTCACCACACCATCTACATTACCGTTGGCGAGACGCTGAACAAGCGCCAGCAGGCACTGGAGCGCCTGCTGCTTGGATTCGGATCGGCTGCGGTCATGCTGCTGGCTGCGGCCACGCTGGCCGTGCGCCTCGGCATTCCGTCCAGCCTGGCCCCATTGAAGCGACTCGAAGACGAACTGCGCGGGCGCACCGGAGCCGATCTTTCGCCCCTGTCGCCCGAGAGCGTGCCGCTCGAGATTCGCGAAGTCGTCCGCGCGCTCAACGCCCTGTTCGATCGCCTGCGCGCGGTCAATACCGGGCAGCGACAGTTTCTGCAGGACGCCGCACATCAACTGCGCACCCCGCTCGCTGGGCTGCAGATGCAGATTGAGCTGCTTGAGTCGCACCCTGAGGACGCCGCCGCACTGGCGCGGCTGAAACGCTCCGTTCAGCGCGTGACGCGCCTTGCCAACCAGTTGCTCGCGCTGGCACGCGCAGAAGCCGGGGCGCAACTGATGGTCAATGCATCGACGGTCGATTTCGCCCACCTGATCGACGACATGGTCGAGGAATGGCTGGAGAAAGCCGATGCACGCTCGATCGACCTCGGCATCGCGCGCGAACCGGTCTCCATCGTCGGCGACCCTACACTGCTGCGCGAACTGATCGCCAACCTGATGGACAACGCCTTGCGCTACACGCCCAACGGCGGCGAAGTCTCGCTGCGCTGTGCGGTGGCAGACGGGATGCTTGAACTTGAGGTCAGCGACACCGGCCCGGGGATTCCGGAGGGCAGGTGGGAAGCCGTCTTCGAGCGGTTCTACCGCCTGCCCGAAACGAGCCTGTCGGGAAGCGGCCTCGGACTGCCGATTGCCCGCGAGATTGCGCGCTGCCATCACGGCAGCATCAGGATCTCGGCCTCGCCGCGCGGCAAGGGCACGCGAGTCCAAGTCAGCTTGCCGCTGACACAGTAAGAAAAAAGGCTGCAGCGGGCATCGCCCACTGCAGCCTGCTGGCTCATTTCACGCTTACCGCGGCACCCTGCGGATGAGCGTATCTGTTAAAGCAGGTCAGTGACCGGAAGCCCCCGACGCACCGATGCCGGTCTCGGAGCGAACTTTCTGCGCCAGATAGCCCGCACGGTCGAGCTTCGCACGCTCGCTGTTGTCCAGCACCGAGAACAGCCAGATCCCGATGAAGCCTGCCGCCATCGAGAACAGCGCCGGCGAGGTGTAGGGGAAGAACGCCGAGCCCTTGGGGTTGCCCAGCGTGGCTTCCCACACTGACGGCGAAACCACCGTGAGCACCACCGCGGTCGTCAACCCGAGGAAGCCGCCGATCGCCGCACCACGCGTTGTGCAATCCTTCCACAGCACCGACATGAACAGCACCGGGAAGTTGGCCGATGCCGCGATCGCGAAGGCCAGTGACACCATGAAAGCGATGTTCTGCTTCTCAAAGGCAATCCCCAGCACCACGGCGACCGCACCCAGCGCAAGCGTGGTCATGCGCGACACGCGCAGCTCGGAAGCCGAGTCGGCGTTACCCTTCTTGAACACCGTGGCGTAAAGGTCGTGCGAGACGGCCGAAGCACCGGACAGCGTCAAACCGGCAACCACCGCCAGAATGGTGGCGAAAGCCACTGCGGAGATGAAGCCGAGGAACACGTTGCCACCCACCGCGTTGGCAAGGTGGATCGCCGCCATGTTGTTGCCGCCGATCAGGCCGCCCTTCGCGTCAAGGAAGCCCGGATTGGTCGACACCAGCACGATCGCGCCGAAACCGATGATGAAGGTCAGCACGTAGAAATAGCCGATCCAGGTGGTGGCCCAGAACACCGACTTGCGCGCTTCCTTTGCATCGGGAACGGTGAAGAAGCGCATCAGGATGTGCGGCAGACCAGCGGTGCCGAACATCAGCGCCATGCCGAAGGAGATCGCCGAAATCGGGTCCTTGATGAAAGACCCAGGCCCCATGATCGCCTGCCCGAGAATCCCCGCCTCCTCGATCGTCTTGCCTGCTGCCACGGCAGTCGTTGCCTTGACCTGAACCGATGCGGCAAACAGCGCTTCCGGCGAGAAGCCGTACTGCGCCATCACCATGAAGGCCATGAAGGACGCGCCGGCCAGCAGCAGGCAGGCCTTGATGATCTGCACCCAGGTGGTCGCCGTCATGCCGCCGAACAACACATAGACCATCATCAGCGCGCCAACGATGACCACCGCCATCCAGTACTCGAGGCCGAACAACAGCTTGATCAACTGGCCCGCGCCGACCATCTGCGCGATCAGGTAGAAGGACACCACCACCAGCGTACCGGATGCGGCAAAGGCCCGGATCGGGGTTTGCTTGAAGCGGTAGGCGGCAACGTCGGCGAAGGTGAACTTGCCCAGGTTGCGCAGCCGCTCTGCCATCAGAAAGGTGATCACCGGCCAGCCCACAAGAAAGCCGATCGAGTAGATCAGACCGTCGTAGCCGCTCGCCATCACCGCGGCCGAGATACCGAGGAAGGACGCGGCCGACATGTAGTCACCGGCAATCGCCAGACCATTCTGAAAGCCGGTGATGCCGCCACCTGCGGTGTAGAAGTCTGCAGCGGACTTGGTCTTGGCCGCTGCCCACTTGGTGATGAACAGGGTCAGCACCACAAAGCCACCGAACATGCTGATTGCAGTCCAGTTGGTGGCCTGTTTTTCGGCCTGCCCGAGGTCGCCACCGGCCGCCAGCGCGGCCACGGACAGCAGGGCAAGCGCAAGGCCGCCCAGAATATTGAGATGGCGGGCGTTCATTTGCCTGCCTCCCTGACGACTTCTTCGGTCAGCTTGTCGAACTCGGAGTTCGCACGGCGCACGTAGATGCCCGTGATGATGATGGTGAAGACGATCACCCCGAAACCCACCGGGATGCCAACAGTCATTACACCCTCGCCCAGACGGGCCGCGAACAGCTCCTTGTCGAAAGCGATGATCGCGATGTAGCCGTAGTAGACGACCATCATGATCGCCGTCAGCAACCAGCCAAATTTCGAGCGCGTACTCACCAGGCGCTGATATTTCGGGTTGGCAATAATCCTTGCCACCGAATCGTTTTCCATGTCTCCCCCTCCACGCGGGCGTTGATCGCACCGGACATGTGCCCGGCCAGCCACAAGGTAGTGAGACAGACTTACGACGAGCTTACGAAAACTGTTTTTTATTCTTTTATATCAATAGCTTACTAATTTCTTAATCCTGACTGAACGCGACATTGACAATCGGCATCGCACGCTCAGCCCAACGGATAGTAGTCGCCATGCACGGGCGGCGGCAGCTGCAGCTGGTTGCGCGGAAAGACGACCTGCGCGACGGTCCCCTGCCCCGCCGGATTGGGGCTCAGGCTGACCGTGGCGCGATGCAGCTCGGCAATCTCGCGCACGATGGGCAACCCCAGCCCCGAACCGTCCGCGCCGCTGCCCAGCACCCGATAGAAGCGCTCGAATACGCGCTCGCGATCCGCCTCGGGGATACCCTCGCCGGTGTCCTCGACTTCGAAAATCGGCGCGCCGGCGTGACGGGTGCGTGCAGTCACGCTGCCACCGCGCGGGGTGTACTTGATGGCGTTGTCCATCAGGTTCTTGACCATCTCGCGCAACAGCACCGGGTTGCCCTCGACCAGCATGCCCTGCCCGCTGCTCTCCACCCCCAGATCGATGCCCTTGGCAAGCGCGCGCGGGAAGAGATCCTGCCCCACCTCACGCACCATCGCTTCGACATCGACCGGCTCGACCGCGTAGAGCTTCTCGAAGCTGGCCTCGGCGCGGGCAAGCGAAAGCAGCTGGTTGATCAGGTGCCCGGCGCGCTCGGTGCTATCGGCAATCTGCGTCAGCGAATTGCGCAGTTGCTCGGGATCGCTCTCAAGCAGTGCCAGCTCGGTCTGCATGCGCAAACCGGTCAGTGGCGTGCGCATCTGGTGCGCGGCATCGGCAATGAAGCGTTGTTGCGCCTGCAGGTTCTCTTCAAGACGCGCCATCATGTCGTTGAAGGCGATGATCAGCGGCCGCACCTCCTCCGGGACGCTGGCGGGCACGATCGGCGACAGGTCGGTCGGACGCCGTCGCCGGATCAGGCTTTGCAGGCGGTTGAGCGGCGCAATCCCGCGCGTCAGCCCCACCCACACCAGCACCACGGCCAGCGGAATGATCGCGAACTGCGGCAGCAGCACCCCGGTCACCACCCGCGAGGCGAGGTCAGAGCGCTTGTTGCGGGTTTCGGCAACCTGCACCAGCACCAGCGGACTGGCAGGCTCCGGCCAGGCACGCAGGAACTGATACGCGACCCTCACCTCCTCGCCATGGATGACCTCGTCGCGGTAACGCACCTCCTCACCCAGCACCGACGCAGGCGGCGCCACCCAGGGGATCTCGCGGTCACCGGTGATGGTCTCGCCCCCCTGGTCGGCGACCTGGTAATAGACGGTGTCGTCCTGATCGGCCCTGAACAGGGCTCGCGGTGGCGCCGGAAAATGCACCACCACCTTGCCGTCCTCCACCTTGACCAGCCGCGCTAACGCGCGCGCACTGTCGGCCAGCGCACGGTCGTAGGGCTGATTGGCGATGTTGTCCGCAACGTTGTGGGTGACGATGATGGAAATCGGCCACAGGAACAGCAAGGGCGCGAGCAACCAGTCGAAGATTTCGCCGAACAGTGAGTTGGGCTGTCCGGAAGCGCGCTGCCCGCTCGGCTTCCGGTCAGCCTTTCGCAGCCGGGACAGCATCCGGATTTTCCAGGCAATAGCCCAGACCGCGAACGGTCACGATACGGACGCCACTATCCTCGAGCTTCTTTCGGAGTCGATGCACATAGACCTCGATTGCGTTGCTCGACACTTCCTCACCCCAGCCGCACAGGTGGTCCACCAGCTGGTCCTTGCTCACCAGCCGCCCGACCCGCAGGATGAAGACCTCCAGCAATCCGACCTCACGCGCGGAGAGTTCGACCATCTGGCCATTGATCTTGACCACATGGTCGGCCTGATCGTACGTCAGGTTGCCCACCTCGATGCAGCGCGGCTGGCCGGTACCGCGCCGGGTATGGGCACGCACACGGGCTTCGAGTTCGGGCAAGGCGAAGGGCTTGGTCATGTAGTCGTCCGCGCCCGCATCCAGGCCGCGCACACGATCCTCGACACCGTCCTGCGCGGTGAGGATCAGGACCGGTATTGCAGACTTGCGCCCCCGCAATCGTTTGAGCACCTCGATTCCTGGCAGCTTCGGGAGTCCAAGGTCGAGAATCAGCAGGTCGTAGGGCTGCGAAGCGAGCGCTGCATCCGCGTCTGCACCATTGGCGACATGGTCGATTGCATACCCGCCACGCTTGAGTGCCCTGCCGATTCCATCGGCGATGACTGGGTCATCTTCCGCTAGAAGAATGCGCATAGGATTCCGGATGTAAGTTGAATGTAAGCGGAACCCATTAAATTCAGCCCCGCTGTTCTCCTTTTACTCGGTCTTCGGGAACGCACGCGTTCAGCAGCGCACGCGTTCCGGGGAGCGTCGCGCTCATGGCGCCGATGCTCCCTGCCGTCTTTTCCTTTCTCCGCGATTATCCCACGCCTGAGTCATTGCGCGTAGCGCTTTGCTCCATGCGCGATTGCGCGCGCCCTTGCCCCGTGCCATTACGAGCTGGGGGCAGGACTCGACAGGCAAAAAAAAGCCCCGCCGAAGCGGGGCTCTTGAGCCGGACCGTAAGGTCAGCGGGCAATTACATGCCCATGCCGCCCATACCGCCCATACCACCCATGCCGCCCATGTCGGGCATGCCGCCACCAGCCTTGTCGTCGGCCAGTTCAGCAACCATGCAGTCGGTGGTGAGCATCAGGCCAGCAACCGAAGCTGCGTTCTGCAGCGCGGTGCGGGTCACCTTGGTGGGATCCAGCACGCCCATCTCGACCATGTCGCCGTACTCGCCGGTCGCAGCGTTGTAGCCGAAGTTGCCTTCACCTTCGGTCACGCGGTTCACCACCACCGAGGGCTCGTCACCCGCGTTGGCGACGATTTCGCGCAGCGGCTGCTCCATGGCGCGCAGCACGATCTTGATGCCTGCGTCCTGGTCATGGTTGTC
Source organism: Parazoarcus sp. PS-13 R2A (assembly GCF_057621855.1). Lineage (NCBI taxonomy): Bacteria > Pseudomonadati > Pseudomonadota > Betaproteobacteria > Rhodocyclales > Zoogloeaceae > Parazoarcus > Parazoarcus sp. PS-13 R2A. The sequence continues at coordinate 138,059 of NZ_JBYEXN010000006.1, read as the reverse complement.
ACCCTTGAGGCCGGTGAGGTTGGCGCGAGCACGCAGCAGGGCAACGCCGCCGCCGGGAACGATACCTTCTTCAACAGCAGCACGGGTGGCGTGCAGTGCGTCTTCGACGCGCGCCTTCTTTTCCTTCATTTCGACTTCGGTCGCAGCGCCAACCTTGATCAGCGCAACACCGCCGGCCAGCTTGGCCACGCGCTCTTGCAGCTTCTCACGATCGTAGTCGGAGGTTGCTTCTTCGATCTGAACACGGATCTGCTTGACCCGTGCTTCGATGCGCTCACCGTCGCCGGCACCGTCGATGACGATGGTGTTTTCCTTGCCGACTTCGATCCGCTTGGCCTGGCCCAGCTCTTCCAGCGTGCACTTTTCGAGGGTCAGACCCACTTCTTCTGCGATCACCTGGCCGCCGGTCAGGACAGCGATGTCCTCCAGCATGGCCTTGCGACGGTCGCCAAAGCCCGGTGCCTTGACGGCGCAGGTCTTGAGGATGCCACGGATGTTGTTCACCACCAGGGTCGCCAGCGCTTCGCCATCGACATCTTCAGCGATGATCAGCAGCGGACGGCCAGCCTTGGCAACTTGCTCGAGTACCGGCAGCAGGTCACGGATGTTGGAGATCTTCTTGTCGAACAGCAGAACGAACGGGTTGTCGAGGATGGCAACCTGCTTGTCCGGGTTGTTGATGAAGTAGGGCGACAGGTAGCCGCGGTCGAACTGCATGCCTTCGACGACGTCGAGTTCGTTGGCGAGGCTCTTGCCGTCTTCAACGGTGATCACGCCTTCCTTGCCAACCTTGTCCATGGCGCGGGCGATGATCTCGCCGATGTCCGCGTCGGAGTTGGCGGAGATCGAACCGACCTGGGCGATTTCCTTGTTGGTCGAGCAGGGCTTCGACAGCTTCTTCAGCTCGTCGATGGTGGCGATGACCGCCTTGTCGATACCGCGCTTGAGGTCCATCGGGTTCATGCCGGCAGCAACGAACTTCATGCCTTCACGAACGATCGACTGAGCCAGCACGGTTGCCGTGGTGGTGCCGTCACCGGCGATGTCGGAGGTCTTGGAAGCAACTTCCTTGACCATCTGTGCGCCCATGTTTTCGAACTTGTCCTTCAGTTCGATTTCCTTGGCGACCGAAACACCGTCCTTGGTCACGGTCGGGGCGCCGAAGGAGCGCTCGAGCACGACGTTGCGACCCTTGGGGCCGAGGGTGACCTTGACCGCGTTGGCCAGGGTGTTGATACCAGCAACCATGCGCTCGCGCGCGGAATCACCGAACTTGACTTCTTTAGCAGCCATTCTTTAGAACTCCTGAATTATTTCGAATCGAGAATCGTGGGATTGCGGGAGGCTCAGCCTTCAACCACGCCCATGATGTCTTCTTCGCGCATGACGAGCAGCTCGTCGCCTTCGACCTTCACGGACTGGCCGGCGTACTTGCCGAACAGCACCTTGTCGCCCACCTTGACGGCCATCGGACGCACGTTGCCGTCGTCCAGGATCTTGCCGTTGCCGACAGCCAGCACTTCGCCCTGATCGGGCTTTTCACCGGCGGAATCGGGGATCACGATACCGCTGGCGGTCTTGCGTTCGGCTTCCAGACGCTTGACGATCACGCGATCGTGCAGGGGACGAATCTTCATCGAGTTCACTCCTTAGTACTGTTTAAACTGTGGCGGGACCATCCCGCCGGAAAATTCGCAGTGGTCACGGCTTGCGCCGGACTGTTAGCACTCACTGCCAACGAGTGCTAATAATAGGGGCGGGGTTTCGCTATTTCAAGAGCGGAGACGGAAGAAAATTTGCTGCGCCGCAGCGAACAGTTCAGAACGCGACCGCTACGCCAAAGTGCAGGCGCAGCCGGGCGTCGTCGTGGCCCCATGCGAGATCGATCGCCAGCGGACCTGCCGGACTGCGCCAGCGCGCACCCAGACCGTAGCCGGTGCGCAGTCGGAACTCACTGCGAGAGTCCGCGGCATCGCCGGCATCGACGAATGCCGCCACGCCCCAGTCGCGACGAAACCAATGCACGTACTCGCCACTGAGCGTTCCCAGATAGCGACCACCCACGGTTGCATCGCCTTCGGTCACGCCCAGGCTCTGATAGCCATAGCCCCGCACCGATTGCGAGCCGCCGGCGCGGAACAGGAAATCCTGCGGAATACCGTCGCGGGAAGGCGCCAGCGTGGCACCCAGCTCTCCGCGCAGGGTCACCATGTCGGCCTCGCCGATCGGAAAATAGTGCTGATAGCGGCCATAGAGGCGCACGAAGTCCTGCTCCGCAAGCGCGATACTCGAACCGCCGCCAATCTGCACCTCAAGGACGTGCCCGTGCCGCGGATCGAGAACGTTATCCACCGCCCGCTGCACCCAGGTCCAGTTTGCCGTCAGCGTTGTCAGGCTGGACGAATCAGCACCATCGGGATGCAGAGACTCATGCTGCAGCCGCAGGGCGATCTGGGTTTCGATATCCCCCCTAACGGTGGTCCGGCCGATACCGATCGCCTGACTTTCCGTCTTCAGCCCTTCAAGATCGCTGTTGTCGATCAACGCGCCGATGCTGTCGCGATGGCCGTCGGACGCAGGCGGAAAGAACAGATCGGCAAACACGGACTGGCGCAGTTGCTCAAGACGGACGCCCGATGACAGCTCCCATCCGCGCGAAAGAATATTGACGTCGCGATACGCAGCCTCGACCCGATAGCCGGTATTGCTCGATACACCGGCACCAAGACTCAGGCGCCGCGACTGGGCTTCAGCGACCTGCACACGCACGGGCACGGCAGCGGCCAGTGCCGGGTCACGCTCAATATCGACCACCACCGAGGCAAACTGGGGCGCGCCCTGCAATGCCTCCTGCAAGGCAAGCAGCGCGTCATGATCGTAGATGTCGCCTGCCTCGACCGTGCTGTAGCGCGTAACAAGGTCGGCCGGCAGGCGGCTCAGGCCAGTGACTGCGAGCTCGCCGAGCCTGAAGGTCGGGCCACTGTCGATCACGACCGACAACCCCACTTCGGTGCCGGCTTCATTGACTTCAGCGCGGGTACTCAACGTGCGCGCAGCAGCGTAACGGCGGCGACTCACCGCATCGAGCAACTGCTGCTTGGCACCATCCCATTCGGCCTGACGAAAGGGCTTGCCCACCGGCAAGGCCCAATTTTCGCGCAGGCTGTCACGCAAGGCTGCTGCCTCGGTATCACTCGCGCTCGCCAGTTCGCCTTCGAAGCCGATATCGACGGCGGTAATGGCGGCACGCACGCCAGGCTCCACGACCAGCGTCCATTTATCACCGCTACGCCGATCGAGCCTGACTTCGGGATTGAAGTAGCCTTCCGTGGAGAGCAGGTCGACGACTTCCCGCCGCGCACGACGCACCAGCGCGGTCTGATCGGGCCCGACCTCGGGCACCGTCAGCTCGGCCGACTTGAGTACGCGCACGTGTTGCCGCAGCAGTGTGCTGACGGCCTCCGGCGCCTCGAGCGCCACGCTGACGCGATCCTGTGCCCTGGCACCGCTCCCCCACAAGAGGAAACATCCCAGGGCCAGGAGGCTCAGCGCACGAAAAAGTGAATCAAGCTTCAAGATGATATGCAGTCACGCGTTCGACCTCGCTCTTCGAGCCGAGCACGACAGGCACACGCTGGTGCAGCTTGCTGGGCTTGATGTCGAGGATGCGCTCGCGCCCGGTAGTCGCTGCGCCACCGGCCTGTTCAATCAGCATGGCCATCGGATTGGCTTCGTACATGAGCCGCAGCTTGCCGCCCTGGGCACGGCATTTTTCGTCGAGCGGATACATGAAGATGCCGCCTCGGGTCAGCACACGGTGCACGTCAGCCACCATCGATGCCACCCAGCGCATGTTGAAATCAACACCACGAGGGCCGGCCTTGCCGTCCTGCAGCTCGGCGATATAACGCTGAACCGGCGCCTCCCAGTGGCGGGCGTTGGACGCATTGATGGCGTATTCGCGGGTTTCCTCGGGCACCGTCATGTAAGGGGTGGTGTAGACGAAGCTGCCCATCTCGCGATCGAGCGTGAAGGCGTGAACGCCCTTGCCCACCGTCAGCACCAGTTGGGTGGAGGGGCCGTAGATCGCATAGCCGGCGGCCACCTGCTCGCTGCCCGGCTGCATGAAGCTTTCCTCGGTCGGATCGCCCTCGCCCTCGGGGTTGCGCAGCACCGAAAAGATCGTGCCCACCGTGACGTTGATGTCGATGTTTGACGAACCGTCGAGCGGGTCGAACATCAGCAGATAGCCGCCCTTGGGGAAATCGAACGGGATCTGATGCACGGTTTCGACCTCTTCGGACGCCATCGCCGCAAGGTGGCCACCCCATTCGTTGGCCTGAAGCAGGATCTCGTTGGCAATCACGTCGAGCTTCTTCTGCGCCTCGCCCTGCACGTTGTCCGTGCCGGCCTCACCCAGCACGCCGGCGAGCGCCCCTTTGGACACGTTGACACCGATTGCCTTGCAGGCGCGAGCCACGACCTCGAGCAAGAGCCGCAGATCGGCCGATACGCGTCCGGCGCGCTGCTGCTCGATCAGGAATTGGGTAAGGGTGACGCGACGCATGTGCAAAACTCCCGGAGACGGATGATTGAAGATGTCAGACCCGATTATCCCGTTTCCGCGACGTCTGCGCACCACGAGATGCACACTGGCGGTTATCATTTACGGCTTGGCGGTTCGCTGCCCTGCCCCGGACACGTACCGGGCAGTCTTTCTGGAGCACATAAGCCAAGTTATGCATGTGATGGTTCTCGGCGCCGGCATCACCGGCGTCACCACGGCCTGGTACCTGAAGCAGGCGGGGTTCGAGGTCAGCGTGATAGACCGCCAGCCGCAGGCCGGACAGGAAACGAGCTTTGCCAATGGCGGTCAGATCTCGGTCAGTCATCCCGAGCCTTGGGCCAACCCTGCGGCACCTTTCCTGGCGCTGCGCTGGCTCGGCCGGGATGACGCTCCGCTGCGCTTCAGCCCTCAGGCAAGCCTTGACCAGTGGCGTTGGGCACTGTCCTTTCTGCATGAGTGTCTGCCGTGGCGCACGCAGCGCAACACCGAGGCGATTGCAGCGCTTGCCATCCACAGTCAGCGCGAGCTGCATCGGGTACGCGCAGCCGCCGGCATCGGGAACGACTACGATGCGCGCGAGCAGGGCATTCTTCACCTGTTTTTCAGCGTCAGGGATTTCGCACATGCACCGGCACGCGCCGAGCATCTGATGCGACTCGGCATTGACGTCCGGGTGTGCTCAGCCGCCGAATGCCTTGCAATCGAGCCCGCGCTCGCCGCCCTTGCGCCGACACTCGCGGGCGGTCTGCATGCACCCGGCGACGAGAACGGCGACGCGATGCGTTTTACCAGCGCGCTGGCGAAGGTGCTCGCACGCGACGGTGTGCAGTTCCACTATCAGACGACAATCGAGCGTCTGACCCACACTGGCGGCCTGATCGACGGTGTCGAGGTACGTGACAGCGAAGGGCGGGCTGGCACCCTCACCGCCAACGCCTATGTGGTGTGCATGGGCAGCTTCAGCCCGCTCATCGTGCACTCGCTTGGCGAGCGCCTGCCGATCTATCCGGTGAAGGGCTATTCGATCACGGCGCCGGTTGCAGATCCCGCGCGGGCTCCGCAGGTCAGCCTGACCGATGAATCCCGCCGCATCGTCTGCTCCCGGCTCGGCGACCGGCTGCGTATCGCCGGCACCGCCGAACTCAACGGCTTTGATCTCACGATCGATCCCGCACGCGGACGTGCGATTCTGGACTGGGCCCGCACACGTCTGCCCGGCGCCATTGACCCGGCTCAGGCGAAACTGTGGACCGGGCTGCGCCCCGCCACCCCGAGCAACCTGCCCATCATCGGCAAGGGGCGCGGCGTCAACCTCTGGTACAACACCGGCCACGGCACGCTGGGCTGGACCCTGGCCTGCGGCTCGGCCGAGATTCTCGCTGGCCTGATGCACGGTCGCGCACCAACCGTGCCCTTCCCCGTCCGGCGCCCCTGACACAGCGGGCGCATCGCGGGGGGTGGCTTACACCTTCTCCGCGTCCGCCCGGGGAGGTGCAGACGTGCAGGCACAACTGCCTGCCGGTGCACTCCCGCTGCAGTCACCCTCAGGCGGCGAGATCACACCGGTCTCGACATCGAAGCCGATACTGTCCAGATGGAAGACCAGCGCGGCATCCATGCCATTGACGTGATTGTCGAACCAGGCAGGCAACTCCTCCATCAGCCGCTTTCCCAGAAACGCATCACCACGCTCGAGACGATTGCGTACGTCACGCATCACGACCAGGACACGGTCGTGCTCGGCCCGATGGCAGCCGGGAAAATTCACCTGCTCCATCCAGCGATTTTCCTGATCGAAATGTGCTTCGGTGTGGGCGATGAAGTCATCGAGGCGTGCCAGAAAGTGCTCGGGCGCGGCCTCGACAACGGCGTTGTAGTGGCTCACGAACTCCTCGTGGGTCTGGTCCATCTTTCCGAGACCGAGCTGAAGCTGCTCGTTCCATTGCATCAGTGCCATCCTTGCATTCTCCTGAACATCGGCCCGCACGGGCCTTGCTGTGCCGCTTTATAACGCAGAATCGTCACCGGTCCGATGCTGTCGGTCAACCACATACTGTAAAAACCCTTCCGCTCCAGGACTCTGCAATGAAGCGGTCATCGGGAAACGCTAGATTGGGCTGACGACAACCGGCGCAGACCATGAACATCCTGATGATTTCAGATGTGTTCTTTCCCCGCATCAATGGGGTCAGCACATCGATAGAGACGTTCCGCAACTCTCTCAAGGCACGCGGCATCCGCTCCACGCTCATTGCCCCTGCCTACCCTCAGCACAGCACCAGCAGCGCAGGCGACATCATCCGGATCCCCTCGCGCTTCATCCCGCTAGACCCCGAGGATCGCATGATGCAGCGTGCTGCGATCCGCGACCAGATCGCAGCCTTGCAGGGACAGCGCTTCGATCTGGTGCACATCCACACGCCCTTCGTTGCGCACTACGCCGGACTCGAACTGGCGAAGGCGCTCGACCTTCCCTGCGTCGCCACGTATCACACGTTTTTTGAGGAATACCTCTTTCACTACGTACCCTTCGTGCCCCGCGCATGGCTGCGCGGCGCGGCACGACGCTTCTCGCGCCAGCAGTGCAACGAACTCGACGCCGTCATCGTGCCCTCGCGGGCGATGGCCGATACGCTTGCGGCCTATGGCGTGAGCACGCCGGTGCACATCCTCCCCACCGGAATTCCGGAACACCAGTTTCATGGTGGCGACGGCTGTCACTTTCGTCAGCGCTACGACATCCCCAAGAGTCGGCGCCTGCTGCTCTTTGTCGGCCGGGTCGCACACGAGAAGAACATCGGCTTTCTCATCGACATGGTCGGTGAGCTGCGCAGGACCGAGCCCGCGGCAATGCTGCTCATTACCGGAGAAGGTCCTGCGCTGAGCAGCCTGCGCACCAAGGTCGAACGTGCGGGCCTCGGCGAGCACATCCGTTTCCTCGGCTACCTCGACCGTCACAACGAACTGCACGACTGCTATCGGGCCGCAGATCTCTTTGTATTTGCGTCGCGCACCGAAACACAGGGGCTTGTGCTGCTGGAAGCGATGGCACTGGGCACGCCGGTGGTGGCCCTCGCCGAAATGGGGACCGTGGATATCCTGGCGCCACAGCAGGGCTGCAGGATCGCGCCGAACAATCCGGCCCGCTTTGCGGAGATCGTCGGCCAACTGCTGAACGATCGCAGGCAACTGCAGCGACTGGGGAGCGATGCGCGGGACTATGCGCAGCAGTGGCACACAGAGGAGATGAGTCGGCGACTCGGCGCGCTCTACGAAACGTGGGTCACAGATCACCGGCGTCAGGCGGCGCAGCTGAGCGTCGCCTGACGCGGTGGGTATTACTTGACGATCTTGAGATGGCCGCCACGAGGGGGCGGCGGACGATCGTCACCGGACTTGGGCGACTCGGACGGCTCGGGCGATGCCTCGGGCTCGGGTGCAAGCTCGAGCCCCGTCACATCGGCGTCATCCGCCGCATCCTCTTCGAACGGCTCACCATCATCGATGTCCGCCTCGAACGCCATGCCCTGCCCGTTCTCGCGCGCATAGACGGCAAGAACATTGCTCATCGGAATCAGGATGTGTTGCACCGAGCCGTTGAAACGCGCCTGAAAGCTGATCGACTCATTGTCCATCGACAGCTTGTTGGTCGCGTCTGACCCGACGTTGAGCACGATCTGACCGTCCTTGGCGTAGCCGGGTGGCACGCGGGTGCTGGAATCGACCCGGGCGGCAAGGTAGGGCGTGAAGCCCTGATCAGAACACCATTCGTAGATGGCACGAACCAGGTAAGGCTTGGTGGATACCATGTCTTGCGTGTCCTAAGTTCCGCCCGACCGGACCGCACAATACTGCGTGACCGGTCGAAGCGTCGTCATGTCAGCGCCGCATTACCTTCTCGGACGGCGTCAGCGCGTCGATGAAACCCTGACGGCTGAAAATGCGCTCGGCGTACTTCATCATCGGAGCAGCCGCTTTCGGCAGTTCGATTCCGTAGTGCTCAAGGCGCCACAGCAAGGGCGCGATCGCCACGTCCAGCATGGAGAACTCGTCACCCAGCATGAACTTCTGCTTGGTGAAGATCGGTGCCAGCTGGGTCAGGTGGTCGCGCACATGCGCGCGGGTCTTGTCCACGCCCTTCTGGTTGGCCTCGAGTGCGGCGATGTGAGCAAACAGCTCGTGTTCGAACGTATGCAGCAGTTGCCGCGCCCGCGCACGCAGGATGGGATCCGGCGGCATCAACTGCGGATGCGGGAAGCGCTCGTCGATATATTCATTGATGATGTTCGACTCGTACAGCACGAGATCGCGATCCACCAGCACCGGCACGCGGCCGTACGGGTTGATGATCGCAAGGTCTTCGGGCTTGTTGTAGAGGTCGACATCGATCACCTCGAAATCCATGCCCTTCTCGAAGAGCACGATCCGGCAACGGTGACTGAAGGGATCGGTCGTACCGGAATAAAGATTCATCATGATGTTGCGACTCCGGATGCAAAAAACAAAAGCGCACCACGCATTGATTTGCGCGGTGCGTCTGGAGGGAAACGAGTGTCAGGCCTTGCGGCCAGTCACCGATCCGCTCAATGAATATCCTTCCAGTAGTTCTTCTTCAGCGCGAACGCCAGAACGAACAGACCTGCAAGGAAGGCAAGCACAACCATGCCGATGGTCTTTCGCTTCTCGGCAACGGGTTCTCCCATCCAGACAATGTAGGACACGAGATCCGCGATGGCATTGTCGTACTCTTCGGCGGTCAGCTTGCCCGGCTTGACCAGCTCAAGCGTCGAACCATGCTCGCCGGCCTTCGCCACCTGCTCACCCTGAAGCTCCCACAGCACGTGCGGCATACCGACGTTCGGGAAAACCAGGTTGTTCCAGCCCGTCGGACGGTTCGGGTCACGATGGAACTGACGCAGGTAGGTATAGAGCCAGTCAGCGCCGCTGCCGAACTCGGAAGCACGGGCACGTGCAACCAGGGTCAGGTCGGGAGGCGCTGCGCCAAACCACTGCTTGGCCTCCTCACGGCGCATCGCGATCTTCATCAGATCGCCGGTCTTATCACCGGTGAACATCAGATTGTCGCGAATCGACTCCTCGGACAGCCCGATGTCCTGCAGCCTGTTGTAGCGCAGGAAAGAGGCACCGTGGCAGTTCAGACAGTAATTGACGAAGAGCTTGGCGCCGTGCTGCAGCGCAGCCGGCTCCGTGCTCACCGGCGCCTTGTCGAGGTGCAGGACAGCACCGGCAGCCATCGCCATTGCCGGCGCAAACAGCACCACGGCAGCAGCACGCTTGATGAAACTGATTACACGCGATTTCATTTGAAAGTCACCCTTTCCGGTTCGGGTTTGCACTTGTCGAGCTTGCTGTACCACGGCATGGCCAGGAAGAAGGCGAAGTACAGGACCGAGCAGATCTGCGAAACCAGGGTACGGCCCGGGGTCGGCGGGAGCACGCCCAGGTAACCGAGAATGGCGAAGCAGACCACGAAAATCGCAACAGCGCTCTTGAAGATCACACCCTTGTAGCGCATCGACTTGACCGGGCTGCGGTCCAGCCACGGCAGGAAGGCGATGATCACCACCGATGCGCCCATCGCCACCACGCCCCAGAACTTGGCGTCGAGACCGAACAGCGGATAGGTCACGGCACGCAGGATCGAGTAGAACGGCGTGAAGTACCACACCGGCGCGATGTGCGGCGGAGTCACCAGCGGGTCGGCCGGCAGGAAGTTGTTGAACTCGAGGAAGTAGCCACCTGCTTCAGGCGCAAAGAACACCACTGCGCTGAAGAAGAACAGGAAGGCCACCACGCCGACGATGTCCTTCACCGTGTAGTACGGATGGAAGGGAATGCCGTCGAGCGGGATGCCGTTGGCGTCCTTCTTCTTCTTGATTTCCACACCGTCCGGGTTGTTGGAGCCGACTTCGTGCAGCGCCACGATATGGGCAGCAACGAGGCCGATCAGCACCAGCGGCACGGCAATGACGTGGAAGGAGAAGAAGCGGTTCAGGGTGGCGTCCGAAACGACGAAGTCACCACGAATCACCAGCGACAGGTCAGGTCCGATCAGCGGAATGGCCGAGAACAGGTTAACGATCACCTGTGCGCCCCAGAACGACATCTGCCCCCATGGCAACAGATAGCCCATGAATGCTTCGGCCATCAGCACCAGGAAAATCAGGGTGCCGAAGATCCAGATCAGTTCGCGCGGCTTGCGATACGAGCCATAGAGCAGACCGCGGAACATGTGGAGATAGACCACGATGAAGAACGCGGAGGCCCCGGTCGAATGCAGGTAGCGGATGATCCAGCCACCCGGCACATCACGCATGATGTACTCGACGCTGGCAAAGGCCACCGGCACACCGGCGGCGTTCAGCGAGGCATCGGGCTTGTAGTGCATGACCAGGAAGATGCCGGTCACGATCTGGATCACCAGCACCATGAGCGCGAGCGAGCCGAAGAAATACCAGAAGTTGAAGTTCTTCGGTGCGTAGTACTCGGTCAGGTGACCCTTGATCGACGAGGTCAGCGGAAAACGCTCATCGACCCAGTTCAGCAAGGCTTGAGATTTGGTCGTCATCACTTACGCCTTTCCGTCGTCGCCAACGAGGATAGTGGTGTCCGCAAGGTACTTGTGCGGCGGAATTTCGAGGTTGTCCGGCGCCGGCATGCTCTTGTACACGCGGCCAGCCAGATCGAACATCGAACCGTGACAGGGGCACAGGAAGCCGCCCGGCCAGTCAGCAGACATGCCTGCTTCCGCGCCCGGCTTGAACTTCTCCGACGGCGAGCAACCAAGGTGCGTACAGATACCGACCGCGACCAGAAACTCCGGCTTGATCGAACGGTGCTGGTTCTTTGCGTACTCGGGCTGCTGCTGCTTCTCCGAACCCGGGTCGCTGAGGTTGGGTTCGGCCTTTTCAAGCGCCTCCAACATCTCGGGGGTGCGACGGAGCACCCAGACCGGCTTGCCGCGCCATTCGACCGTCATCATCTCGCCCGGAGCGAGCTTGCCCACATCCACCTCAACCGGCGCGCCTGCTGCCTTTGCGCGCTCGGACGGCGTCAGACTGGCAACGAACGGCACTGCCGTCGCCACGGCGGCTGCGCCACCTACGGCAGACGTTGCCAGCAACAATGTGCGGCGACCGCTGTCCATCTTTTGTTCAACGCTCATGACCCTCTTCCCAGTATGGAAAACGAAAGACCTGGATACAAAAACCCAAGGATTATAGCGAACTCACTGCAACAGAGAAAGCCATAGACCGCTCAAGACCTTGAGCAGTCAAGGATTTCAAGCCCTTGCGCACAACGGAAGAGGCCGCAAAGCCCACACCGATGCCGCGGCGCACAATTTCGAGCCTCAGAGGCCCCGTCGCTCGACGAGCGCCTGGGCGATCGTGCCAATGTCGGTATGCTCAAGCTCGCCGCCCACCGGCACACCGCGCGACAGCCTGCTCACGGACAGTCCGCGCGCACTTAGCAAGGTGGCAAGTGTATGCGCGGTCGCCTCACCTTCGTTGGTGAAATTGGTGGCAAGAATCACTTCCCGCACACTGCCATCGCCCGCCCTGGCAAGCAGCTTGTCGAGCTTCAGTTCGCGCGGGCCGACACCGTCCAGCGGCGACAGGCGCCCCATGAGGACGTAATAGAGCCCGTTGTAGGACTGCGTCTGCTCGATCATCGCAAGATCGGCAGGCATCTCGACCACGCACAGCAGACTGGCATCACGCCGCGGACTGGCGCAGCGCTGGCACACAGCCTCTTCGGTGAAGGTGTTGCAGCGATCGCAATGACGCAGCACTTCGAGTGCATGACCCATCGCACGCGCCAGGCGGCCTGCGCCCCGCTGATCACGCTGCAACAGGTGGTAGGCCATGCGCTGCGCCGACTTGGGGCCAACCCCGGGCAGGCAACGCAGGGCGTCGATCAGTTCGTCAAGACTCGAAGGCTGCATTGATTTCAGAACGGCAGCTTGAATCCGGGCGGCAGGTTCAGGCCCGAGGTAAACCCGGCCATGCGTTCCTGAGTGGTGCTCTCGACCTTGCGTACGGCGTCATTGACGGCCGCAGCGACGAGATCCTCGAGCATTTCCTTGTCGTCCATGACCGAGTCGTCGATCGAGACCCGGCGCACATCGTACTTGCAGGTCATGACGACCTTGACCATGCCGGCACCCGACTGGCCGTCGACTTCGACGCTGGCCAGCTGGTCCTGCATTTTCTTCATGTTTTCCTGCATCTGCTGGGCCTGTTTCATCAGGCCTCCGAGACCGCCTTTCATCATGGTGACAACTCCCCAAAGTGAGATGGATGGTTAGAAGGGTTTGACTGTGGCTTCGACCAGCGTGGCATCGAAGCGCTCGATCAGTTCGCGCACGAAGGGGTCGCTCTCGAGTGCAGCCACAGCGACTGCATGGCGCGCTCGGCGCTCGATCTCGTCACGCTGCGCAGGCGTCTCCCCGGTGATTGCACCGACATCGACCCGGATTCTGAGTGGGCGCGACAGCGCGGATGCAAGCAGATCCTGCACGCGCTCGACCGCAGCGCGGTTCATGTCGAGCAGATGGCGATGGGTGTCGGACAGGCGCAGGACCAGCAGGTCATCGACACACTCGACCCACTCGCAGTGCTGCGCAAGCTCACGCACCAGCCCGCCGATCCCCAGCAGCCGGACCACCATGCGCCAGTCACCGGCGGCGAATGCGGCAGCCAGGTCGGCATCGCCCTGGGTATCGCGCGGCACGGGGGCTGCTGCCGGCGCAGCGGGCACGACGATCGGCGACTCCGGCGCAGGCGTGCGCGCGGGCGTCTCGGAACGCGCAGCCGCATTGCCCGCCGGCGCGACTGGCTCAGCGGGGGCCGCGTCTGCCTCGTCATCGAAGGCATTGGCGCCTCCCGAATACGCATCGTCATGCATCAACGCCTCGGGCGGCAGATCCTCCCACGGTGCAAGGTCGCGGCTGGGCGGTTTTGGCTTTGGCTCCGGCTTTGACTCGACCTTCGGCCTGAATTCGGCTTGCGGCTCGGGCCTGCTCTCGACCGCTGCGGCCATGGCGCGCGGCATGGCAGGCGGGGGCGAAGCCGGCACCGGCTGAGGCGCTGGCAACGGAGCGGCACTACGCTCGGCGACAGGGGCAGCAGATGAAGCGGGCGTCGCAGTCGCAGCCGGACGCGATTCAGTCCCCGCCGAAAGCGGTGGAACCGTTCTCGCCTCGCCGCTGCCGCCGCTCCCCGCAAGCGCAGGAGAGCCCATCGCAGCAGGCTGATCAGGACGGAACGCGTGCAAACGCAACAGCGTCATGCTGAAGCCGGTGTATTCGTCAGGCGCCAGCGCCAGCTCGTCGCGGCCGTGAATCGCAATCTGGTACGCCAGCTGGAGAAACTCGGCATCGAACTTTTCGGCATGCGGCGCGAGACGCTGACGCTCTACGTCGTCGGAAATCGCGCCAGGCGCGAACTGAAACAGCGCGATGCGACCGAGCATCGACGCCAGCGCCTGCAGCGCGGCATCGAAAGAAAGACTGCGCGCCTCCATGCCGTCGGCGACCACAAGCATCGCGGCGACATCACCCGCTGCGAGCGCATCGAGCAATGCATGCAGGTGATCGTCGCCAACCGTGCCGAGCATGTGCGTGACCGGCTCCTCGAGCACTTTCCCCGCGCCGTGTGCAATGGCCTGATCGAGCAGCGACAGCGCGTCGCGCATCGAACCGTTTGCCGCCTTGGCAATATGGCGCAGCGCGCCGGGCTCGAACACAACCTCTTCGGCCGCAAGCACACCCGACAGATGGTCAACGATACTGCCCTGCGGCATCTGCTTCAGGTTGAACTGCAGACAGCGCGACAACACGGTGACCGGAATCTTCTGCGGATCGGTCGTCGCCAGAATGAACTTGACGTGCTCCGGCGGCTCTTCGAGCGTCTTCAGCATCGCATTGAAGGCATGCCCGGTGAGCATGTGCACTTCGTCGATCATGTAGACCTTGTAGCGCCCCTGCACCGGCGCATAGACCGCCTTGTCCAGCAAGGCCGCCATGTCGTCGACACCGCGATTGGACGCGGCATCCATCTCGACGTAGTCGGGGAAGCGGTCGGCATCGATCGCCCGACAGGCGTCACACACGCCGCACGGTTCGGCGGTGATACCGGTCTCGCAGTTGAGCGCCTTGGCAAGAATGCGCGAAATGGTGGTCTTTCCCACCCCCCGCGTTCCCGTAAACAACCAGGCGTGATGCAGCCTGCCGGTGGTCAGCGCGTGCGAAAGCGCACGGACCACATGCTCCTGTCCAACCAGCGTACCGAAGGACTTCGGCCGCCATTTACGTGCGAGAACCTGATAGCTCATGGGCAGCGATTCTATCAGAGCAACCCCGGCTCTCCGGGAGAGCTTGATGGCAAGATCCTTCGATAATCAATAACCATCGAAACAATGCACTCAATCGATTGGCGCTATCAAAAGACGCCGCTTATTCTGGCGCCGTAACCCAGACAACGGACACTCCGGAGACCAGAAAGCCATGACCACATCGAACTTCAACTACCAGACACTGCTGGAAACCCTGCGCGAGATCTGTGCCGATTTCGCTTACACAGTCTGAGCCCCCTTCGCTCGGATGCGCTGCCGGCCGCTGCACTCAAGGGCCTGAATGCACGATGCTGATACCACCCACCTATCACATCGATCATTACGTTCAATTTTTACTATAGAAACACCAGAGCCATACTAAGCCTGTGCCCTGACACGTCGCCCGGGCAAAGATTCTGAGAGGTACTGCCATGATCGCTCGAGTTGCCCGACTGCATTTCCAGCCCAACAGCGCGGCGGGCGCCTTGCGCGCCGCCGGTGGCTGGTTGATCGCCCTGATCGGCTTCAGTCTTCTGGCCACCCGCATCGCGTCCGGATTGGCGGAGCTGGACGGCCCCCTCGCCGACGCGGTTGCGGGTGGCGCGATGGCCGCCGCCGCGACCGCGCTCGGGGCCGTCCCCTTGCTGGTCATGCGCAGGATCAGTGCCGGCATGCAAGGCATGCTGCTCGGATTCGGCGCGGGCGTCATGCTTGCAGCCAGTGTGTTCTCGCTGCTGATGCCGGCCTTCAGCGCCGCACAGGCTCAAGGCGCGAGCAGCACGGATGCCGCCTTGCTCGTTGCCACCGGGCTCGCCGTCGGCGCAGCCCTGTTGCTGGCGATGGATCGCATGCTGCCGCACACCCATTCACCGGATGGCTCGAAGTCGGCGACGGCCGTGTGGCTCTTCGTTTTCGCGATTGCGGTTCACAACATTCCGGAAGGGCTCGCCATCGGCGTGGCCAGCGGAACTGCCAGCAGCGGCAACGCGGTCGCGACCGGCATCTCGCTGCAGAACGTCCCTGAAGGTCTGATCGTGGCGATTGCGCTGGCAACGGCCGGCTATTCGCGCCTGCTCGCGTTCGCGGTCGCGGCCCTGTCGGGACTGATCGAGCCGATCGCAGCGGTGGCCGGCTCCCTGATGGTATCTGCGTCTTCGGCCTTGCTGCCCTGGGGGCTGGCTGGCGCAGCGGGCGCGATGCTGTTCGTCGTCAGCCACGAGATCATCCCCGAGTCGCATCGCAAGGGGCACGAAACACTGGCGACCAGCGGCCTGATGACCGGTTTCGTGGCCATGATGCTGATGGACACGCTCCTCGCCTGAACCGACCAGCCGGCGTCGGACGTCACGGACGAAAAAAGGGCGTCACCTTGCGGAGACGCCCTTTCTGAAATGAGGGTGGCGAGCCTGACCCCCGGCACTTGCAGGGAACGGCTGTGGCTGCTGCCTTCCGGCCCTGACCAGGTTCACCGCGCTGCAATGCGGGGAGACCCGCCACGGCGCGCACTATAACAGCGATCGCCCGCAACGTCAGCCACTATGAACGGAAGTGCCTCAAGCACGTATACTTGAAGCCTTCTCGCAGCAGTGCGCTGCGACACGGAATCCGTCGAATCGACCGCCCCTTATCACACAGGACAGTTACATGAGCGACACGCAGTCTCGCCTTGACACCCGTTACGGCAGCAATGCCATGCCCGCACCGCAGAGCTGGAGCCCGCTCATCGACAGCCTGCTCGGCCATCGTTCGGTGCGCAGCTATCTGCCCGCCCCGGTCAGCGACGACCAGCTTAGCGCCATCATCGCCGCAGCGCAGTCGGCTTCCAGTTCGTCGAACCTGCAGGCGTGGAGCGTCGTCGCCGTGCGTGACCCCGCCACTCGTGCCGCGCTCGCCGAATGCGCAGGCGGTCAGGCGCACGTAAGCGATGCGCCGCTGCAACTGGTGTGGCTTGCCGACCTCGCCCGCCTCGAAAGCCTGGCGACATCGAACGAGCGCCCGAGTGCTGCGCTCGATTACCTGGAGATGTTCCTGGTTGGCGTCATCGACGCGGCACTTGCGGCACAGAACGCTGCGGCTGCAGCCGAGTCAATCGGCCTGGGCACGGTGTACATCGGCGGCATGCGCAACAAGCCCGAAGCCGTGGCAGAACTGCTGAACCTGCCGCCCCGCGTGGTCGCCGTCTTCGGCATGTGCGTGGGCACGCCCGACCCGGCCAAGCCGGCTGCGGTCAAGCCGCGTCCGCCGCAATCGGTCGTCGTGCACCACGAGCGCTATTCGCTGCCCGCGCAAGCACCTGGCATCGAAGCCTACAATGCAGCGATGGCGCGCTTCTATGAAGAACAGCAGATGAAAGTCCACGGCACCTGGGCAATTCACTCGGCCAAGCGGATCGCCGGCCCGGAGACGCTTTCCGGCCGCGACCACCTCGTCGAAGCGCTGAACAAGCGCGGTTTCCCGCTGAAGTAAGCCCGCCTTGCAGCGACGGGCGCGCTCGCGTCCGTCGCCCTGCCCTAACGTACGGAGTCGACCCGATGCGCAAACGTGACACCATCCTCTCGACCGATCAGAAGGCTCTCGCCCTCAATCTCGACAAGTTCAAGTACGGCTCCATCGTGGAGATCGGCGCAGGGCAGGAAGTCGCGCGCCGCTTCTTCCATGTCGGCGCGGCTGCAGGGACGGTGGCCAAGACCATGTCAGCCTACGACATGGCGGTCAGCGACGATATCTACGGTCATGTCGATCGCTACGTCAGTCGCGCACGACTGATGCAGATGCTGGACAAGGAGTTCACCCAGGTCGTCGACCGGCTCACCCATGTCCGCCCCAAGAACACCACCTTTTTTGCCTACGCAGCCACGGTCACCGCGCGCAGCTTCAAGCAGAAGAATGAATGCCACGGCTGGATCGGCATCCGCCTGCAGCTTCACCCTGGCGCACAACCGAGCGACGTGATCCTGCACGTGCGGATGCTCGACAACGACAATGCCCTCCAGTCCGAAGCGCTCGGCATTCTCGGCGTCAATCTGATCCACGGCGCATTCTTCCACCACGACCAGCCCGAGTGGGTTATCGAGGGCCTGGCCGACGGACTCTCCCCGGAGCGCATCGAGGTCGACCTGATCCACTTCGCGGGTCCATATTTCGAGGAAGTCGAGAACCGGCTGATGAACCTGCACCTGATCAGCAGCTGGCTGACCCGTGCAGTCATCTTCAATCCGGCAGGCGAGGTGGTGGTGCCCGGCGAACTGCTCTACCGCAAGCCGATGCTGGTCATCCGCGGCACCTTCAAGCCGGTGACCTGCGTCAATATCGACATGATGCTGGGCGGGCAGAAGCAGTTCAGCCAGGAGTCCGCGGTGGCCGAGCAGGAAGTCCTGTCACTGGCCGAGATCACGATGAATTCGCTCGCCAGCGGCGACAGCATCGACGGTGCGGATTTCCTTGCGCGCATCGACCTGCTCGCCTCGCAGGGATACACGGTGATGATCTCGGACTACGTGCGCTTCTTCCGCCTGCGCGCCTACCTGCGTCGCTACACGCAGAAACCGATCGGCATCGTCATGAGTGTGCGCGACCTCGAAGTGCTGTTCGACGAGAAATACTACGACGGACTTGAAGGCGGCATCCTCGAGGCCTTCGGCAAGCTGTTTCCCGACAACACGCACGTCTACGTGTACCCCTCCCGCCCCCACGGCGCGGCAGAGATGATCACGCTCGACAACGTCCCGGTGCCCGGGCACCTGCGCCACCTGCTCGCCCACCTCAAGGAAAACGGCAAGC
Organism: Parazoarcus sp. PS-13 R2A; assembly: GCF_057621855.1. Taxonomy (NCBI): domain Bacteria; kingdom Pseudomonadati; phylum Pseudomonadota; class Betaproteobacteria; order Rhodocyclales; family Zoogloeaceae; genus Parazoarcus; species Parazoarcus sp. PS-13 R2A. Next base: position 119,356 of record NZ_JBYEXN010000006.1, on the reverse strand, counting down.
TGGTCGCGATCGAACCGCAGGACGCTGGCCACCTCGAGATCGACTCTGCCGAAACCCTGGCCGGACTGCGGCGCGGGCGCGGCAACTGGGAGCAGGACGTGCCCGAGGGCGTGGCACAGCGGATCATCGAACAGAGGCTGCTCGGCTTCGATTCCGAGTGAGCCGGTGCGACATGCGTGCAGGCGACGCATGTCGCACCAAAGCAGGCCGGCTTTCATGCGTGGTAGACTCCGGCCGCTAAGTAGCATCAGCCTAGTACCTTGTGTCTGGCGATCCATCCCTCTCCATCGTCCCCAACAAGGAAGCCTCCCATGACAGAGAAACGGGATCCAATGATCCCCGACGGTGACGTCAATCCCATCGATACCGACTACAAGATCGGTCAGGACAATATCCTGGTCAATGTCGGGCCCTTCGGCCTCGACATCCACAACCGGGTCTTCGCAATCTCGGCCATTGCAGTCATCGCCTTCGTGGCTTTGACCCTGATGTTCCAGACTCAGGTCGAACCGATGTTCAGCAGCATGCGCGGCTGGCTGACCTCTAACCTCGACTGGTTCTTCATCGGCGCGGGCAACATTTTCGTTCTGGTCTGCATCGGACTCGCGATCTCGCCGCTGGGCAAGGTTCGCCTCGGTGGCACCGAAGCGAAACCCGACTACACCTACACCGGCTGGTTCTCCATGCTGTTTGCCGCCGGCATGGGTATCGGTCTGATGTTCTTCGGCGTTTCCGAACCGCTCTCGCACTTCGGCAGCTCGCTCGGCGGCACCGCAATGGAAAACGGCGTGCGCACCGACTGGGCACCGCTGGGTGCTGCGGCCGGTGATGCTGCAGGCGCATCGCGTCTTGCGATGGCTGCAACGATCTATCACTGGGGCCTGCACCCGTGGGCGATCTACGCCATCCTCGCGCTCGGCCTGGCACTGTTCTCCTTCAACAAGGGGCTGCCGCTGACGATCCGCTCGGTGTTCTACCCCCTGCTCGGTGAGCGTGTGTGGGGCTGGCCGGGTCACGTGATCGACATCCTTGCGGTGTTGGCCACCCTCTTCGGCCTTGCGACCTCGCTCGGCTTCGGCGCCTCGCAGGCTGCCGCCGGCCTCAACTACCTGTTCGACATTCCGCTGGGCAATACCACGCAGATCGTGCTGGTGGTGGGCATTACCGCCATTGCGCTGGTATCGGTGCTGGCCGGACTCGACGCTGGTGTGAAGCGCCTGTCCGAGATCAACATGGTGCTCGCGGTGCTGCTGCTGGCCTTCGTGATCCTGGTCGGCCCGACGCTGGCGATCATGACCGGCTTTGTCGACAACCTCGGCGCCTACCTCGAGTTTCTGCCTGCCCTGGCCAATCCGATCAACCGTGAAGACGTGAACTTCTCCCAGGGCTGGACGGCCTTCTACTGGGCGTGGTGGATTTCCTGGTCACCCTTCGTCGGCATGTTCATCGCCCGCGTCTCGCGTGGTCGCACGGTGCGTGAGTTCATCATTTCGGTTCTGCTCGTGCCTTCGCTTGCCTGCGTGCTGTGGATGACGGTATTCGGCGGCACTGCGATCAGCCAGCTGGTCAAGGACGGCTACGAGGCTGCGGCCAACGCCGACCTGCCGCTGCAGCTGTTCTACATGCTCGACGTTCTGCCACTGGCGCAGATCACCTCCTTCCTCGCCATCATTCTGGTCGTGGTGTTCTTCGTCACCTCGTCCGACTCCGGCTCGCTGGTGATCGACGTCATCGCTGCCGGCGGCAAGGTCGATGCCCCCACGCCGCAACGCGTCTTCTGGTGCACCTTCGAAGGCCTGGTCGCCGTTGCACTGATTCTGGGGGGCGGACTTGTCGCGCTGCAGGCGATGGCGGTATCGACCGGCTTCCCCTTCACCATTGTGCTTCTCGTTGCCACGATCTCGGTGATCAAGGGTCTGGCGTCGGAGCCCAGGGCCTCCTGACCTGACGCTTGCCGCATGGCAGTCAAACCGGGCGAGCGCTTGCTGAACAAGTGCCCGCCCGTTTTTTTTCACCTTCACCGTGGCCACCCAGATGCAGGACGAACAGCTAGAGATCCTTGATTTTCTGCGCCGTTATCCGCCGTTCCAGGAACTGCCGGAAGAGACCCTGCACGTCGTCGCACAGTCGGTGGACGTGCGCTACTTCAAGGCCGGCGCCCGCATCCTCGAGTTCGGCGAGGAGGCGCTTGCCTGGTATGTGGTGCGCAGCGGCGCGGTGGAAGTCTTCCGCCGCAACGGCACGCTCTATAACCGCCTGACGGAAGGCGGTTACTTCGGCGAGTTCGGCCTCCTGCATCGCAAACAGGTGCGCTTTCCGGCTGCGGCGCTCGAAGACACCCTTGTCTATCTGATTCCGGAGCCGGTATTCACCGACCTGTTCGAGAACAACGAGCAGTTCGCCGATCTGGTCGAGGTCGAGGACCGCACCCGCCTGCGCCAGGTCGTGTCCCGCCGCGAAGACGCAAATCAGCTGATGTCGGCGACCGTCGATGTGCTGATCAGTCGCGAGCCGGTCATGCTCGGGCGCGGCTCGACTGCGATGGATGCGGCACGTTGCATGACCGACGAGGGCGTCTCTTCACTCCTGATCGTCGACGAACCGGATGCGGCATCGCCAACGCCAACGCCAACGCCAACGCCAAGCATGGCCGGCATCATCACCGACCGTGACATCCGCGTGCGACTGGTGTCGCAAGGTCTGAGCTACGACACGCCGGTCACCGACATCATGTCGTCGGAGCTGGTCTGGGTCGAACACAATCAGCTCGTGTTCGAAGCCATGCTGCAGATGCTGCGCAACAACGTGCACCATCTGCCGGTGCTCAAGAATCATCGCCCGATCGGTGTGGTCGCGCTGTCGGACATCATTCGCTATGAGTCGCGCAACAGCCTGTTCGTGGTCAGCAGCATTTTCCGCCAGCAAAGCGTCGATGAACTCGCGGCGCTCACCGCCGACGTCCACGCCTGCTTCTCTCGCATGGTGACCGAAGATGCGAGTTCGCGCATGATCGGCAGCGCGATGGCGGTGATCGGGCGCAGCTTCAAGCAGCGTCTGCTCGAACTCGCGGAGGAGCATCTTGGGCCGCCGCCCGTCCCCTACTGCTTTCTGGCGCTGGGTTCGATGGCGAGACAGGAACAGCTCATCGTCACCGATCAGGACAACGCGCTGGTGCTCGACAACAGTTTCGATCCTGCACGCCACGACGACTACTTCAAGTCGCTGGCCGCCTTCGTCAGCGACGGCCTGGCGCGCTGCGGCTACACCTACTGCACCGGCGGGGTGATGGCGACCAATGCAAAGTGGCGCCAGCCGCTGCGCGAGTGGGAGCGTTACTTCACCGAGTGGATCGAGAAGCCGACGCCGGAGTCGCTGCTCAACAGCGGCATCTTTTTCGACCTCGATGGCGTCTGGGGCAAGACCGAATGGATCGATGGCCTGCGCCGCCTCATCTCGCGCAAGGCCAAGGGCAACTCGCGCTTTCTCGCGTGCATGGCACGCAATGCGCTCCTGCGCACCCCGCCGCTGGGCTTCTTCAAGGATTTCGTGGTGGAATCCGACGGACGACACAGCCGTGCGATCAATCTCAAGCGACGCGGCACGGCCCCGCTCGCCGACCTGATTCGGGTGCATTCGCTGGCAGTGGGATCGGTTGCGCTGAACTCCTTTGAACGCCTGCGCGACATCATCGAAGCCAACATCCTGCCGCGCGGACGCGGGCAGGACCTCCACGACGCGCTCGAATTCGTGTCCATGGTGCGCATCCGCAATCAGGCGGGCGACCTCGCCGTGGGCAACGAGCCCGACAACAGCATCGAACCGGAGAGCCTCTCCGACTTCGAGCGCAAGAGCCTGCGCGATGCCTTCCTCATCCTGAGCAACGCGCAGAAATACCTGAAGTTCCGCTACCAGCCCGGCCGCAGCGCGTGAGGGTGCCATCGTGCTACATCTAGGCTCACTGCAGCAGAAACAGCCCGGCGCCACGTCCGGCACAACAGTGCACGACTGGCCACAGCGCTTTGCCGAACTCGCAGCGGCCGCGCACGACGAGCGACTGAAGCGCTTCTACGCGGCGGGCGCGGTCGCCGGCGACACACCGCTGTCGGCGGTGCCCTTGATGGCGCTTGATGTCGAGACCACCGGCCTCGATCCGGTGCGCGACGGGATCGTCAGCATCGGACTGGTGCCGATGCGCCTCGACCGCATCCTCGCCAGCCAGTCGCGGCACTGGATTCTGAAGCCGCGCACGGCGCTGGGTGAGGAGTCGGTGACGATTCATGGCATCACCGACTCGCAGGTCGATACCGCACCCGACCTGATCGAGATCCTCGACGAAGTGCTGCAGCACATGGCAGGCCATGTGCTGGTGGTGCATTGCAGTGCGATTGAGCGCCAGTTTCTCAACGGCGCGCTGCGACCACGCATCGGCGAGAAGATCGAGTTTCCGGTGATCGACACCATGGAGCTTGAGGCGCGCCTTCACCGCAAGAAGCGTCTTGGGCTGTTTGCACGCCTGTTCGGCCACAAACAGCGCTCCATCCGGCTTGCCGCAAGCCGCAGCCGCTACGGACTGCCGCGCTACCGGCCACACCATGCACTGACCGACGCGCTCGCCTCCGCCGAGTTGCTGCAGGCGCAGATCGCCCACCGCTTCTCACCTGAGACCCCGGTCAGCGCACTCTGGTCCTGAAGACCACAGCACGCTGACCGGCGCAGCATCAGGTCTCCAGCCACACCTCCCCGGCTTCGATCCGCACCGGATAGTTGCGCACACAGCCCTCGTCCGGCGCACACGCATGACCGGAATCGAGTTCGATGTTCCAGTTGTGCAGCGGGCAGGTCACCTTCTGCCCATGCACGATGCCCTGCGAAAGGGGACCGCCCTTGTGCGGGCAGGCATCGGCAATCGCGTACACGTTGTCGCCTTCGGCACGGAACACCGCGATGTCGCCATCGGCATGCGCGACGACGCGCGCACCGAGTGCCGGGATTTCTTCAAGAGGACACAGTTTCTGCCAGGCCATGGCGATCTCCGTTGCTGTTGTTCAGGTCGATAGTCTGGTAGTTGCGCACCAGGGGCGCTGTACGCTGCTCGGCCCAGGGATCGGGCGCGTCCTTCAGTGCAAACAGCAGGCGCTCGTACAGCGCCTTGCGGTTGGCGGCGTCTTCGACGACGCGCTTCTTCGCATGCTCGAGACCGACACGCTCGATGTAGTGGCAGGTGCGCTCGAGGTAATAGGCCTCCTCGCGGTAAAGCTGCAGGAAGGCACCGCCGTACTCCATCACCTCCTCGTCGCTGCCGACCTTGCAGAAGAACTGCGCGACCTCGGTCTTGATGCCGCCGTTGCCGGCCACATAGAGCTCGTAGCCGGAATCGACGCCGATGATGCCGACGTCCTTGATCCCGGATTCGGCGCAGTTGCGCGGGCAGCCTGACACCGCCAGCTTCACCTTGTGCGGACTCCACATGCCGAACAGCATCTTCTCCAGCTTGACGCCGAGATCCATCGCCAGTTGCGTGCCGAAGCGGCAGTGCTCCATGCCGACACAGGTCTTCACCGTGCGCAGGCTCTTGCCGTAGGCGTGACCGGAGACCATGCCGGCTGCGTTGAGGTCGGACCAGATCAGCGGCAGGTCGGCCTTCTTCACGCCGAGCAGGTCGATGCGCTGGCCACCGGTGACCTTGACCGTCGGCACCTTGTACTTCTCGGCCGCGTCTGCGATCGCACGCAGTTCGTCCGGCGTGGTCAGCCCGCCCCACATCCGCGGCACCACCGAGTAGGTGCCGTCCTTCTGGATGTTGGCGTGGGCACGTTCGTTGATAAAGCGGCTCTGCGGGTCGTCTTCGGCCTCGAACGGCCAGGTGGAGATCAGGTAGTAGTTGAGCGCAGGACGGCAGGTGGCGCAGCCGTTCGGCGTGCTCCATTCCAGCGCCCGCATGGTGTCCGGAATGCTGAGCAGCTTGTGCTGACGGATCGCCTCGCGCACTTCTCCATGCGTATGCTCGGTGCACCCGCACACTGGCTTCGCATACTTGTCGGTGGATTGGTAGGCGCCACCGACGGTCGAGGCGAGAATCTGCTCCACCAGGCCGGTGCATGAGCCGCAGGAGGACGACGCCTTGGTGTGCTTCTTCACCTCTTCGAGCGTGAACAGCCCCTTCTCGCGGATCGTCTTGACGATGGTGCCCTTGCACACCCCGTTGCAGCCGCAGATCTCGGCACTGTCGGGCAGGAGTGCGGCCTGGCTCTGCCCCTGATGGCCAGCGTCGCCCAGTTGTGACTGGGTGAAGCTCTGACCGAACATCAGGTGATCGCGCATCTCGGACACATCCTTGCCCTCGCGTACAAGCTGGAAGTACCAGGCGCCGTCGGCAGTGTCGCCCACCATCACCGCGCCCGCGAGCTTGTCGTCCTTGAGCACCAGCTTCTTGTAGACGCCACCGGCCCGGTCATGCAGCACGATCTCGTCGCAGTCGGCACCACCCTGGAAGTCGCCAGCGGAGAACACATCCACGCCTGTGACCTTGAGCTTGGTCGAAGTCACCGAGCCTTCGTAGCGGCCGATACCGAAGCCCGCCAGGTGGTTCGCGCACACCTTGGCCTGATCGAACAAGGGGGCCACCAACCCGTAAGCGGTGCCACGATGGTTTGCGCACTCGCCCACCGCATAGACACGCGGATCGGTGACCGTCTGCAGGGTGTCGGTGACGACGATGCCACGGTCGCAGAGCAGACGGGCCGACTCGGCCAGGCTGGTGCTGGGGCGAATGCCCGCCGCCATCACCACCAGGTCGGCAGCCAGTTCGGTGCCGTCCTTGAGCCGAACGGCGCCCACACGACCGCTGTCTGCCGCCACCAGTTCCGCTGTCTGCGCCTGCAGGCAGAACTTCATGCCTTTGGCTTCGAGCGAGGCCTGCAGCATGTCCGCCGCCGATTTGTCGAGCTGGCGTTCCATGATCCAGCCACCGAGGTGCACCACGGTCACCTCCATGCCGCGCAGAATCAGGCCGTTGGCCGCTTCGAGACCGAGCAGGCCGGCACCGATCACCACTGCGTGGCGGTGATGCCGTGCCGCGTCGATCATGGCTTCGGTATCGGCGATGTCGCGATAGGCGATGACACCCGGCAGATCCTTGCCCGGTACCGGCAGGATGAACGGCACCGAACCGGTCGCCAGCAGCAGGCGGTCGTATGCGACCTCGGTGCCATCATCGGCACGCACCGTGCGCCGCGCGCGATTGATCTCGACCACCTTGCGCCCGGCATGCAGGGTGATGCCGTTGTCGCGATACCAGTCGAGATCGTTGAGCATGATGTCGGGCAGGGTCATTTCCCCGGCCAGCACCGGCGACAGCAGGATGCGGTTGTAGTTGCCGTGCGGCTCGGCGCCGAACACGGTAATGTCGAAGCAGTCGGGGGCGTGCTTGAGCAACTCCTCCAGGGTTTTCACCCCTGCCATGCCGTTACCAACCATGACCAGTTTCTGTTTCTGCATGATGTACTCCTTCAGGCCGCGAGGATGCGTGCCGAAATGTCCGGGGTGGAAACCGTCGCCACGGCCAGCGCGGCGACTTCGCCCACAACGATGATCGCCGGCGAGGCCAGCCCTTCAGCACCGACGCGCGCAGGCAGGTCGGCGAGCGTGGCCTTGACGTGGCGCTGGCCGGGCAGAGTGCCCGATGCGATGGCAGCGGCAGGCGTGTCGGGGGGCAGGCCGGCGGCGATCAGCCGTGCCACGATATTGAGCAGGCGGGACAGCCCCATGTAGATCACCAGGGTCGTGCCGCCTTGGGCCAGCGCACGCCAGTTGGGCTCGTCGCAGCCCTCGCCGGAGGTACCGGTCACCAGCGTCACGCCCTGGGTGTAGGCGCGGTGCGTCACCGGAATGCCGACTGCGGCCGGCACCGAAATCCCTGCTGTCAGCCCCGGCACGACTTCGGCTTCGATGCCGGCTGCGGCGAGTGCTTCGACCTCTTCACCGCCACGCCCGAACACGAAGGGGTCTCCCCCCTTGAGCCGCAGCACGCACTTTCCGCGACGCGCATAGCGCACCATCAGCCGATGAATGAAACCCTGCGGCGTGGATGCCTTGCCGCCACGCTTTCCCACTTTCAGCACCCGCGCGTCAGGCCTCACCATGGCGAGGATCTCGTCGGAAACGAGGTCGTCAGCAAGCACGATTTCGGCCTTCTCCGCGAGCAGCCGGGCCGCACGCAGCGTGAGCAGGTCCGCGGCACCCGGTCCGGCACCGATCAGATACACGTTTGACATGTCCGTCTCCGGGTCAGGCTGCGCGTTTGAGCTGCTTGTTGTATAGGAACTCCATGATCGCCGCGCGGCACTCGCCGAAGTGATGATCGTGGGCCAGGGCGAGTCGTTCTCGCGGGCGCTCGATGTTCACCTCGAGGATCTCGCCGATGGTCGCCGACGGACCGTTGGTGAGCATGACCACGCGGTCGGACAGCAGCACGGCCTCATCGACATCGTGCGTCACCATCACCATGGTCGCCCTGGTGGCCGCGAGGATCTTCATCAGTTCATCCTGCAGATTGGCGCGGGTCAGCGCATCGAGCGCGCCGAAGGGCTCATCCATCAGCAGGATTCTTGGCTGCATCGACAGCGCGCGGGCGATGCCGACACGCTGCTTCATGCCACCCGAGATCTCGCTCGGATACTTGTTCTCGGCGTGCGTCAGGCCGACGAGTTCAAGCGCCTCGTGGGTACGCTCCCTGAGCTTCGCCTTGCCTTCCCTGGCCGAGAACACGCGCTCGACCGCGAGGTAGACGTTGTCGAAGCAGGTCAGCCACGGCAGCAGGGAGTGGTTCTGGAACACCACCGCCCGCTCTGGCCCGGGGCCTGCGATCTCGCGGCCGTCGCACAGCATCACGCCGCTGCTGGGCAGAGTGAGTCCGGAGATGAGATTGAGCAGCGTCGATTTTCCGCAGCCGGAGTGACCGATCAGGGAGATGCTCTCGCCTTCGCGAATCTCCAGATTGACGTCGCGCAGTGCGACGAACGGCCCCTTCTTGGTGTCGAAGGACTGACCGACACTTTCGATCTGTACGATACGTTTGGTCATGACGATCTCCTTAGCGGCTTTCGTAGCTGAAATGGCGGGCCACCATCATCAGGGCCTGCTCGAGAATCAGGCCGACGATGCCGATGATGAAGATGGCGATGATGATGTGCTCGACCTTGAGGTTGTTCCATTCATCCCATACCCAGAAGCCGATGCCGACGCCGCCAGTGAGCATTTCCGCGGCGACGATCACCAGCCAGGCGGTACCGATGGCCAGGCGCACGCCGGTGAGGATGTTGGGCAGGACTGCAGGGAAGAGGATTCGGGTGACCACCTTCCATTCAGACAGGTTGAGCACCCGGGCAACGTTCAGATAGTCCTGCGGCACCGAGCGCACGCCCGCCGCGGTGTTCATGATCATCGGCCAGATCGAGCAGATGAAGATCACCCAGATCGCGGCAAGGTTGGCCTCCTGAAACACCAGCAGACCGATCGGCAGCCAGGCCAGCGGCGACACCGGACGCAGCAGGCCGATGACGGGTTCGGTGGCCATGTTCATGAACTTGAAGCGACCGACAATGAAACCCAGCGGGATGCCGACCACCGCAGCGAGGCCGAAACCGACACCGACTCGCCCCAGCGAATACAGCACGTTCCAGCCGATGCCCATGTCGTTGGGGCCGTTGTCGTAGAACGGGTCGGCCAGCAGCTCGACTGCCGCATCCCAAGTCACCAGCGGCCCGGGAAAGATGTCGATCCGGCTCGACACCGCCCACCAGATCGCGAGCAGCAGCCCCATGCCGGCGGCCATGGCCACCAGGCTGCGCGCCAACCCGGACGCGATCGGGCGAAGTCGCTCCGCCAGTCCGGGCGCTGCCGGCTCGGTGACAACCGGATGAACCACCGCACGAGCCGCGGCATCCGCAGTCCCTGCCATGCTTTCGGTCGGCTCGGCAACAGGCCGGCCTGCAGTCACTGAAATCGCAGTCATATCCTTGTCCTTTTCTGTCGTCATGCACGGAATCAGGCGTTTGCCTTGGCAAGTGCATCGAGGCTGACCTTCATCGCATGCACCTTGAAGCCCTTGAGGTAATCCACCGGCCTGGACGGGTCGAAGCTCACGCCGTCGAAGAAGCGATCCGGCCCCATCGCGATCGGCGACGTGGCCTTTTCCAGCGTCCACGCCGCTGCGTGGGAGCCTTCGGTCTTGTAATCGATGGTCGGGATGGCGATGCCAAGATCCTTGGCTGCGTCGCGGTAGATGTCGCTTCGATAGACCTGTTCGGCCACTTTCCTGAAGTTGATCGCGCTCTCGATCTGGCCCCATCGCACCATCTGCGTAAGGAACCACACCGCATGCGAACGCCACGGGAAGGTCGCCGCGTAGCGGTAGAAGACGTTAAAGTCCGGCATCTTCTGCGGCCCCTCGGCCTTGGTGTACATCCAGGTCCCGGTCATCGAGTTTTCGACCACCGACGCCGGCGCATTGACGTAGGACTTGGCGGAGATGATCTTCACGACCTCGTCGCGGTTCTCGGGCTTGTCCATCCACTGCGCGGCCTCGATCAGCGCGCGCACCGCAGCCTTGTGCGTGTTCGGGTTCTTGTCGGCCCATTCGCGGGTGACGCCGAAGACCTTCTCCGGATTATTGTTCCAGATTTCGTAGTTGGTGATGATCGAGCGGCCAATGCCCATCTCCACTGCGCGCTGGTTCCACGGCTCACCCACGCAGTAGCCGACGATGTTCTTCGACTGCAGGTTGGCCACCATCTGGGGCGGTGGAATCACGATCAGACGCACGTCCTGGTCGGGATCGATACCGGCCGAGGCCATCCAGTAGCGGATCTCATAGTTGTGGGTGGAGACCGGGAACACCATGGCGAAGGTCATCGGCTCCTTGCCAGCCTTCTTGTCCTCCTCGATCACTTTCTTCAGCGCCAGCGCTGAGGTCGGGCGACCCTGCATCGCGGCCGGGTCGGCGGCGAGCATGCGCTCGTAGAGTTCATTCGACACGGTGATGCCGTTGCCGTTGAGGTCCATCGAAAAGGCGGTGACGGTTTCCTGCTGGTTGGCGCCGACCCCGAGCGTGGCCGCAAGCGGCATGCCGGCCAGCATATGAGCACCGTCCAGTTCGCCCAGCGAAACCTTGTCGCGGATGTTGGCCCACGACGCCTCCTTCGACACCTCGACATCAAGGCCGTGCTTCTTGAAGAAGCCCTTTTCCCTGGCGATCACGATCGGCGCACAGTCGGTAAGCGGGATGATGCCGAACTTCAGCGTGGTTTTCTCCAGCCCTTCCGAGCCTGCAGCCCAGACGCCGCCGGGAAAAAGACCGGACAGCATCGCTGCAGTGCCTGCCGCAGCACCGGCCTTAATAAAACCGCGACGGGTCAACTCGGGGGTTTTGTTCGTCTGCTTGGTCATCGTGAACTCCTTGATTGAAATCTGAAATGCAAGAAAGGCGCCCATTCCTGTTCGGCGCTTGCAGCGCGGAGGGAATGGACGCCTTTGTCCAGTGCTCGGGATTGTGTCGAACGCCGGACCATCGTTGATCCAGCTTTGCGTTTTCTAATGCAGTAAGCGTGCCAGTTCCGCGCATGAGGCCGCAGCCCCCGAAAACACTGGGATCAGGGGAAAATAGCGGTAACAGGTGCCAAGAGGCTGACGCACTGCTGCAGTGCAATGTCGCGGCACCTGCACAGGCTTAGTGCAGACGTGCGCCCTCAGCGTCCCATCGCCGGAGGGGCGAACTGCGACATCCGGGGCATGAGGAGATCCGTCTGAAGGCTGCCGTGAAGCGCGGGCTCACGCCCCTTTTCGGGGCCGCCACCCGCTGCTGCGGCTCAGTCGGGCTTGAGGAACTCGGCGAGCGAGAGCGTCGCCTCGGCAACATCGACAAGGCGACGATGCTGATCCATTGCGGTTTGTCGCAACAGTTTGTAGGCCTCGTCTTCGCTCAGGCCGCGCCTGGACATCAGCAGACCCTTGGCGCGCTCGACCAGCTTGCGTTCATTGAGCGCCGCACGCGCGGTATTGAGTTCATCGCTCATGTCCTGCAGTCGCTGCGACTGCAGCTGCATGAGATCGAGCACCGAACGCCCGAGCTTGGGACTGAGTCCGTCCGCCTCCACCAGCCCGGCTGCATCGCCCTCGGCGGGCGGCGCCGAGGTGGCCGACTTGTCGAAAAAAACCGCCAGCGGCGCCGCACTCTGTCCGCCGAGCGCCGAAAGTGCATCGAGAAAGCGCTTGTGATCGTGCAGATCGGAGCGCGCTTCGAGCAGCTTGGCCTCACACAGATGCAGCAGCGCATTGGTCGCACAGTCTTCGACCTGGCGCATCGCATCGATTCGTGAGGTGGTGCATTCGAACCAGCGTTCGCTGGCCTCGGCCGCCACGGGGGCACTCGACGCAGCGCAGGCGATGCGACGCATCCGTTCCACCTCGGCAATCGCGGGTGAGGTCTGGGCATTGCGCCAGATCGTGCGCAAGGTGGGATCGGCAAACTCTACAAAAATCTGGAAACAGCGGTCCTGGGCATCAATCAGGTGCGCGAGCCGCTGCTGCTCCGTAGCTTCGAAGCGACCGGCTGCAAAACCGGCTGCACCGGCCGCACGCTCCTGCCCGGCCAGCTCCTTGCCCTGCATGAAGTTGAACAGGGCAACCAGCGCCCGCGACACCGCCGGGTCTGCGGCGATATCTGCTGCCTCGAAAACCACCGCCATGAGACCAGCAATTAGCTCGGTAAAGCTGCGGGTGGCTTCTTCGACCCCGAGCGTGCGCCCCGCCACCCGGCTGCGCAAGGCCGGAAGCGCATCGAGGCCGTGCAGCACGTAGGCGATGCGACTGAACAGTCGCACGCCACCCGCCATACGGCCTGAATCGGTATCGAGCTGGACGAAGCGTTCGCGCGCAGCGGCTTCTGCCGCCACGCTGGCCTCAACCCGCTCCAGCCGCTGTGCGGCAAACCGACGCCCGGCCGACGCCAGATAGACGTTGGACACGCCACGCTCCTTCTGCAGCATGTGCACGAGCTCACTCACGCCCTTCACGAGACCACTGGTGATCTCAAGCTGCTCCAGGCCATGAATCTCGCAGCGTTTGGCCGCCACCAGAAAACCCAGCGCAGACTTCATCCCATCTCCTCCACGGACGCCCTATTCGCCTGACCCCGCTACCACATGCAACACCGCCGAAACACCGCGCGAGCCGACTCAGGCTCCGCGCTGACGCCTTGCCTCGAACAGACAGATGCCACTGGCCACCGAGACGTTGAGGCTCTCCACCGACCCCAGCATTGGGATTTTCGCCAGCACGTCGCAGGTATCGCGAGTCAGCCGGCGCAGTCCGTCGCCTTCAGCCCCCAGCACCCAGGCCACCGGCCCCTTCTGGTCGACATCGAACACCGACTGCTCGGCTTCACCGGCCGCACCGATGATCCAGACGCCCGCTTCCTGCATTTCGCGCAGTGCTCGGGCAAGGTTGGTGACGGTGATATAGGGCACGGTATCGGCTGCGCCACTGGCGACCTTCACCGCAGTGGCATTGAGCCCGACTGCGCGATCCTTGGGCGCAATCACCGCATGCGCACCCACTGCGTCCGCCACCCGCAGGCAGGCGCCGAGATTATGCGGATCCTGCACACCGTCGAGTACCAGCAGCAAGGCGGGCTCATCGAGTGACTCGAGCACGTCGGCCAGCTTGAGTTCACGATGCCGCCCATCGATACGGGCGATCACGCCCTGATGGCGACGGGTACCAACCATGCCGTCGAGGCGGTCCGATTCGCTCGGGATCAGGCGCACACCCTGGGCTTCGGCAAGCTGCTGTACTTCACGCGCGCGAATGTCCTGGCGCTGACTCGACAGATAGAGCTCGAACACCGCTTCCGGGTCACGCTTGAGCTTGCCGAGCACGGCATGAAATCCATAGATCAGACGCGACGCGGGACGCCCTGCATCAGCGCTGACGTCCGCTGCGACCGCTTCGTCGACCGCTGCGGTTTCATGACGTTTCGGCTTCGGCCTGTGCTCGCCGCGCACTGGCGGGCGTGCTGCGCGCGCGCCGTCCTCGCTGGGACGTGATCGGGAGCCGGAACGGGAGGGGGGTTTAGCCACGACGCTTGCCTTTCTTCTTTGATGTTGCAGCCGCTGCTGCGGCCTTCGGTTTTGATTTACGTGCTGCGGGTGCTTCGGTGCGGGCCGCTGCATTGGGCTTGCTGCCACGCCCGGCACGTGAAGCCGGGGCACGCTCGGCGGCCGGACGCGGCGCCGGCTCGGAAGCACTGCGCCCCTTGCGCCGGGTCGGCGCTGCAGACCCCGCATCCACAGGCGCATGGTCACGGGCGGTCTTGCCGCTGCGCTCGGTCGGCCGGCTTACGCCTTCGATCAGGCGGAAGTCGATCTTGTTGGTTTCCAGATCCACCCGCACCAGCTGTACCCGCACCCTGTCCGACAGCCTGAAGCGCGCGTTGGTGCGCTCTCCCGCCAGCTCGTGACGCGTCTCGTCGAAGTGGAAGTAATCACTACCGAGGTCCGAGATATGCACCAGGCCCTCGATGAAAATATCGTCCAGCGCGACGAAGAGGCCGAAGGGTACCACTGCCGATACGCTGCCGGAAAATTCCTCGCCGACGCGATCCTGCATGTAATAGCACTTGAGCCAGGACACGACATCGCGGGTCGCCTCGTCGGCACGGCGCTCGGTGCTCGAGCAGTGCGCACCGATCTCGTCCCAGTCACCGGGCTGGTAGCTGTCGCTCTTGAGCGCGGCCTTGATGGCACGGTGCACCAGCAGGTCGGGATAGCGCCGGATGGGCGACGTGAAGTGGGTGTAGGCGTCGTAGGCGAGGCCAAAGTGACCGAGATTGTCCGGGCTGTACACCGCCTGACGCAGCGAGCGCAGCATCACGGTCTGCAGCAACTGGGCATCCGGCCGTTCCTTGACCTTGTCGAGCAGCGCTGCGTAATCCTTGGCGCGAGGCTCGTCCCCGCCACCAATGCCCATGCCGAACTCGGACAGGAATCCGCGCAGCTTATCGAGCTTTTCCGGCGTGGGGCCTTCATGCACCCGATACAGTGCGGCCTGATTGCGCTCCTGCAGAAAATCGGACGCGCAGACGTTGGCCGCGAGCATGCACTCCTCGATCAGGCGGTGGGCGTCGTTGCGCACCTCGGGCACGATGCGCTCGATCTTGCCGCCATCGTCGAAGATCATCCGCGTCTCGGTGGTCTCGAAGTCGATCGCACCGCGCTTGGCGCGCGCCTTGAGCAGCACCCGGAACAGCTTGTCGAGGTTCTGCAACTGGGGCAGCAAGCCGCCGACCTCTTCCAGCGCCGCTGCGTCATGGTCGTACAGCGCCGCAGCGACCTTGGTATAGGTCAGGCGCGCATGAGAGAACATCACGGCCGGATAGAAGCGGTAGGCCTTCACCACCCCGGTCATCGAGATGCTCATGTCCGCGACCATGCACAGACGCTCGACCTGGGGGTTGAGCGAGCACAGCCCGTTGGAAAGCTTCTCCGGCAGCATCGGAATGACGCGGCGCGGGAAGTAGACCGAATTGCCGCGGTCGTAGGCGTCCTTGTCGAGCGCGCTGCCGGTTTCGACGTAGGCGGAAACGTCGGCAATCGCCACGATCAGCCGGAAGCCGCGCCCCTGGCGTTCGCAATACACCGCATCGTCGAAGTCGCGCGCGGTCTCGCCATCGATGGTGACCAGCGGCAGGCCGGTAATGTCCTCCCTGCCAACCCAGTCCTTCTTGCGCACCTTGAGCGGCAGCTTGCGCGTTTCCGCCTTGGTCTCGGAAGAGAATTCATAGGGCAGGTCGTGCTTGCGCAAGGCGATCTCGATCTCCATGCCGGGGTCGGCATAGTTGCCGAGCACCTCGACCACGCGACCGATGGGCTGCGCAAACTTGGTCGGCTGTTCGATCAGTTCGACCGTCACCACCTGGCCCGGCGTCGGCTTCTTGCCGCCTGGCGCCACCAGGATGTCCTGAGCGAGACGCTTGTTCTCCGGCACCACCAGCAGGACACCATGCTCGTTCAGCACACGTCCGACGACGCGCGCGTTGGCGCGCTCAAGGATCTCGACAATCCTGCCCTCTGGCCTGCCGCGGCGGTCCTGCCCGGCAATGCGGACAATCACGCGGTCGCCATGCAGCACCTCGCGCATGTCCTTGGGCCCGAGGAAGATGTCGGGGCCGCCGTCATCACGGCGGAGGAAACCGAAGCCGTCCGGGTGACCCTCCACCCTGCCGCGGATCAGGTCGGCCTTGTCCGGGATCAGATAGGCGTCGCGCCGGTTGCGCACCAGCTGGCCGTCACGCTGCATCGCGCGCAGACGGCGGTCGAAATGCTCCAGCTCGTCGGCGGTGATGTCGAGCGCACGGGCGAGATCGTCGAAAGACATCGGCACGCCCTGATCAACCAGGATCTGTTCGATGTATTCGCGGCTGGGCAAGGGGAGCTCGTATTTGAGCGATTCGCGCTCGAAGAACGGGTCGGCACGACGAATCGCGCTCGGCCCCTTGGCACGGCTGCTTCTGCGTCGCCCGGCCTTGGGTGCTTCAACAGCGGCTTCGGGAACGGCATTGGTTTTTTTGGTGTTTCTGGTCATTGACTTTCTTCTTTAAGTGCTTATAATGCGCGGCTCTTGCCCAGATGGCGGAATTGGTAGACGCACTAGTTTCAGGTACTAGCGCTGCGAGGCGTGGAGGTTCGAGTCCTCTTCTGGGCACCAGTTTCGCAGGAAAGCCGCTCTTCGGAGCGGCTTTTTTGTTTGTATTGTACGCAAGCGCGTACGGGAAAATCGACTGGCAGCTTTGCCAGTCCGCCGCGACGTGCAATCTTCTTCGTCGAATTCACGATCCGGGAAAAATTTTCAACGCTGGCCTTCCATCCACGAAAAGACCCGGCTATAATGCGCCTCCCTGCCCAGATGGCGGAATTGGTAGACGCACTAGTTTCAGGTACTAGCGCTGCGAGGCGTGGAGGTTCGAGTCCTCTTCTGGGCACCAGTTTCAAAGAAAAGCCGACCTTGTGTCGGCTTTTTTCTTTTCTGCGCACCGGAAGCAAACATCCGGTGAAGCCGGCCTTGCGGCCAGCTTCACATTCAGCGCTTTCAGGCACCAAAGGGATGACGACGCAAAATGGTCTCGTCACGCTCGGGACCGGTCGAAATCACGTCGATCGGCACTTCGCAGATCTCTTCGATGCGGTGCAGATAGGCACGTGCCTCCTGCGGCAGCGCATCCCAGCTCTGAGCACCAAAAGTCGTGCCACTCCACCCTGCCATGGTTTCGTAGATCGGCTCGCAGCTGGTCACCTCTTCGGAACCCATCGGCAGCAGATCGATACGCTTTCCGTCAAGCATGTAACCGGTACACAGCTTGAGCTCCGGCAGTCCGTCGAGCACATCGAGCTTGGTGATGCACAGACCCGTCACACCGTTGATGATGATCGAACGCTTGAGCGCAGCCAGATCAAGCCAGCCGCAGCGGCGCTTGCGCCCTGTCACGGTGCCGAACTCACGCCCCTTGGTCGACATCTGCTCGCCCGGCACACCCTTGGTGTCGATATCGAGCTCGGTCGGGAACGGACCACCGCCGACGCGGGTGCAATAGGCCTTGGTAATACCCAGCACATAGTGCAGACGGCCCGGACCCACGCCGGAACCCGCTGCAGCCTGGCCGGCCACGCAGTTGCTCGAGGTCACGAACGGGTAAGTCCCGTGATCGATGTCGAGCAGCGTACCCTGCGCCCCTTCGAACAGCAGGCTGCCACCATTCTTGTTGACCGCATACAGCTCGGCCGAGACGTCGGCGACCATCGGCAGGATCTTCTCTGCGTCGCGCATCGCTTCGTCGAAGACGGTCTGAAAATCGACAGCATCGGCGCCGAGATGCTGGGTCAGCACGAAGTTGTGATATTCGAGGTTGCTCTTGAGCTTCTCGGCGAAACGCTCACGATCGAACAGGTCATACACCCGCAGTGCGCGGCGTGCGACCTTGTCTTCATAGGTCGGCCCGATACCCTTGCCAGTCGTGCCGATCTTGTCGCACGCGGATTTCTTTGCCTCACGGGCGCGATCCAGCGCCGAGTGATAACCAAGAATCAGCGGACATCCCGGGCTGATGCGCAGGCGCTCACGCACCTTGATGCCACCGGCCTCAAGCGTTGCGATCTCGGACAGCAGGTGGTGAACGTCCAGCACCACACCATTGCCGATATAACAGGCCACACCCTCGCGCACGATGCCCGACGGCACCAGATTGAGCTTGTATTCCTTGTCACCGATCACCAAGGTGTGACCGGCATTGTGCCCGCCCTGGAAGCGGACCACGCCCTGGGCGTGATCGGTCAGCCAGTCAACGATCTTGCCCTTGCCCTCGTCGCCCCACTGGGTACCGACAACCACCACGTTCTTCGACATCTATTTACTCTCCCTGAAGCGGCTCGACCGTCCACCGGCCTCCCCGCATCACAAGCTGCCGGTCGCATCCGGCTTCGTTCCAGGTTCCATCGTGACCCGGCAGTGTGGTCACGACGATTTCGCCCTGCTCTCGCAGGACGGCAATTTCGGTCAGCAGCGCCGCATCCTGCGCATGTGGCGCAAGAATGGCACCGATCGCATCGGGGTCAGGCAGACGCAAGGCCAGTTCGCGCAGATCGAGACTGAATCCGGTCGCCGGCCGGGCGCGCCCGAAGGCTTCCGCCACACGGTCGTACCGCCCGCCCAGCGCCAGCGCTGCAGGCGATCCACCACCGTAGGCCGCGAACACGACACCACTGTGGTAATGATAGCCACGCAAATCGGCCAGATCGAAACTGATCGGCAGATCGGCAAGTGCAACGGCCAGCTGACGCAGATCGTCGAGCGCGGCAGCAATCTCGGCATCCTTCGGCAGACGGGCAGCAGCCAGCTCAATCACTTCCGGCCCGCCATAGAGCTCGGGAAGCATCAGCAGTGCGCTGCGCACCGGCTCGGCAACATCGACCAGCATCTCGCGCAGTCCGGGGACATCCTTGCTCTGCAGGAGATCGAACAGCATCTCCTCGCGCCCCGGCACCAGTCCGGCACGCCCGGCAAGCGCATGGAACAGGCCCACATGCCCGATGTCGATGCGAGTCGCAGGCACGTCCGCCAGGCGCATCACCTCGGCCAGCAGGCGCAACACCTCGATGTCGGCTTCCATTCCGGCGTGACCGTAAAGCTCGGCGCCGAGCTGCAGCGGCTCGCGGGTCGCAGTCAGCGTCGACGGCAAGGTATGCAGCACGCTGCCGCAGTAACACAGGCGCGTCACCCCCTGACGATTGAGCAGATGGGAGTCGATACGCGTGACCTGAGGCGTCATGTCCGCGCGCACCCCCATCGTCCTGCCCGACAACTGGTCGACCAGCTGATACGTACGCAGACGCAGGTCGCGGCCGGCGCCGGTGGTAAGCGAATCGAGATACTCAAGCAGCGGCGGCATGACCTGCTGGTAACCGCGCACGCGGAAAGCGTCGAGCAGCTTGCGGCGCAGGCCCTCTAGCTTGTCGGCTTCGGACGGCAAAGCGTCCTGTATGTGATCGGGCAATACCCAGCGCATGAAAGGCTCAACCAAAGACGTACAACAGGATCAGCCCCGCCAGCATCGACGACAGACCGATAAAGCGGATCTGACCGTCAGCCATGCGGGCGAGACGTAAAAAGGTTTCGCGCCAGGTAGCTGGCGCGACGAAAGGGACGATGCCTTCGATGATCAACATCAGCGCGAAGGCCGTCAGCAGGGTAGCACCCATTGGAGATCAGTTCCGCCCGGTCCCCTTGGAGTTCTTCATGAACTTGAAGAAATCCGAACTCGGATCGACAACCATCACGTCATCCTTGCCCGAGAAGCTGGCGCGGTAGGCCTCCAGACTGCGGTAGAAGGAGTAGAACTCCGGACTCTGACCAAAGGCTTCGGCATAGATCGCCGTCGCCTTGGCATCACCCGCACCCTTGGTCCGCTGCGCATCACGATAGGCTTCGGCGATGATCACCTCACGCTGACGGTCTGCATCTGCACGGATCTTCTCAGCTTCGGCGGCACCCTGCGAACGCAGTTCGTTGGCGACCCGCTTCCGTTCGGCTTCCATCCGGCGGTAGACCGACTCGGACACTTCCGACGGCAGATCGACCCGCTTCAGACGTACGTCGATGATCTGGGCGCCGATCTTGCGCGCATCCTGGTCTGCCTTGGCCCGCATGTCTTCCATGATCTGGTCACGCGCACCGGATACAACGTCGTGCACCGTGCGCTTACCGAACTCTTCACGCAAACCGGCATTGACGGTCTGTGTCAGTCGAATGCGCGCACGCGCTTCATCGCCCGCCACCGACTCGTAGTACAGACGCGGATCGATGATGCGCCACTTCACGAAGTGATCGACCAGCACGTTCTTCTTTTCGGACGTAATGAAACGCTCGGGCTCAGGCGTATCCATGGTCAGGATGCGCTTGTCGAAATAACGTACGTTCTGGATCAGCGGCAACTTCACGTTCAGGCCGGGCTCGCTGATGACGTCCTTCACTTCACCAAGCTGGAACACGATCGCGAACTGACGCTGATCGACTGTAAAGAGCGACATCGAGGCAACGGCTGCGAGAAACAGCAGCACGCCGCCAATCAGAGACATCTTGTCACGCATCAACGCTCTCCCCGCTCACGGCTGCGCAGCAGGTCGCGACTACGCGGGTCCAGGCTGCCGGCCGGTGCATTGGTTGCTGCAGGCAGGGTCACCTGCGGGTCATTCACAACAGCAGGCGCGGTCGTGCCGGCCTGCTGGATGATCTTGTCCAGCGGCAGGAACAGCATGTTCCCGTTGCCCTTGGCATCGATCATGACCTTGCTGGTACTGGCCAGCACCTGCTGCATCGTTTCGAGGTACATGCGCTCACGCGTCACTTCGGGCGCACGCTTGAACTCGGTAAACACCTGGTCGAAGCGGCTCGCCTCACCCTCGGCGTTTGCGATGACACGCTCGCGGTAGGCATCGGCCTCTTCCAGCAAACGCGAGGCAGTACCACGGGCACGCGGAATCACGTCGTTGGCGTAGGCCTCACCTTCGTTCTTCTGGCGCTCGCGGTCCTGACCGGCCTTGACGGCATCATCGAACGAAGCCTGAACCTGCTCGGGCGGCTGGGCGTTCTGCATCGTCACTCGGCTGATCTGGATGCCGGTCTCGTAGCGGTCGAGAATGCCCTGCATCAACTCCTGCGCCGTCGCTGCGATTTCTTCACGTCCCTCGTACAGAACGAAGTCCATGCGGCTCTTGCCGACGATCTCGCGCATGCCGGTTTCGGCCACCTGAGCAACAGCCTCGTCCGGGAAGCGGTTGTTGAAGACGTAGTTCTCGGGGCTCTTGAGCACGTACTGGACCGCGAACTGGATGCTGATGATGTTTTCGTCATCGGTCAGCATCAGCGCTTCGCGCAGCGCCTTGTTGCGTTCGGAGCCGCGATAGCCGACTTCCACCGTACGCACGCCGGTCAAGTCGACGATCTCGTGCGTCTCGATCGGTGCCGGCAAGCGCCAGCGCAGACCGGGATCGGTAGTTTCGGTGAACTTGCCCAGACGCAGGACCACGCCGCGCTGGTTGGCATCTACGGTGTAGAAACCGCTCGCAAGCCATACGACCACGACCAGCGCCAGCAAGGCACCGATGCCGCCACCGAACTGCTTGAAGGAGAAATTTGGGAGTTGCGGGCCGTCGCCACCGCCACCATCGCCGCCACCGCCCGAGCCATTGTTGCGCCCGTTGCGCTTGCCGCCGAACATGCCGGAAAGACGTTGATTGAAATCGCGCCAGACTTCCTCTAGATCAGGAGGTCCCTGGTTACCGCCGCGATTGCCTTCGCCGCGATCACCGTCGTTTCCGCGGTTACCCCAGCGTGGATCGTTGAGTGACATGAGAATGCCTGTTATCACTGTTGCAATGGAAAGTTATTGACGGAGTCAGCTTGCTGTTCTAGTTCGGGTGCAACTGCCTCTTGCGCGGCCTCGGCCAGCGCAGCGCGAATCAGATCCAGCCCTTCGCCGGTTCTTGCGCTCAAAAAAACGCGCCTGATTCTATCACAGTCATCCCGCTCGACTGCCGCCCCGGCGTGGGTGAGATCAATCTTGTTCCACACCAGAATCTGCGGCACTTCAGCAGCGCCGATCTCCGACAGCACGTCGTTTACTGCCGCAATCTGCGCGTCACGGTCTTCACTCGCCGAATCGACCACATGAAGCAGAAGATCTGCCTGGGCCGTTTCCTCGAGTGTCGCCTTGAACGCAGCAACAAGCGCATGCGGCAGGTCACGGATGAATCCGACCGTATCCGACAGCACGACGTTCCCCGTGCCGACAAAAAGTCTGCGCGAAGTGGTGTCGAGCGTGGCGAAAAGCTGGTCTGCGGCATAGCCGCCAGCCTTGGTCAATGCATTGAAAAGCGTGGACTTTCCCGCGTTCGTGTAACCCACCAGGGACACCGACAGCACATCGCGGCGATCGCGCGCACGGCGACGGGTACGTCGCTGCTTCTCGATCTGCTTCAAGCGCAGCTTGAGCATTTTTACACGGGTACCGAGCAGGCGACGGTCGGTTTCGAGCTGCGTCTCCCCTGGTCCACGCAAACCGATACCGCCCTTTTGCCGCTCAAGGTGGGTCCAGCCCCGCACCAGACGGGTCGCGAGATGGCTGAGCTGGGCGAGCTCGACCTGCAGCTTGCCCTCGTGACTGCGCGCGCGCATGGCAAAGATGTCGAGAATCAGCGCAGTGCGATCGACGACGCGATGCTGCAGCGCACGCTCAAGGTTTCTTTGCTGACCGGGCGACAGGGCGTGATTGAAGATGACGAGATCGGCCTCGTGCGCACGCAGCGCCTCGGCGATCTCCTCGACCTTGCCGCGCCCGGCAAACAGCGCCGGATCCGGTGCGGCACGACGGCCAGTGACGACCGCCTCCACGCTGGCGCCGGCACTCATTGCCAACAGCTTCAGCTCGGACAGCCGCTCGTCGAACGCCCCCTGGCGCAGGTCGAGCTGAACGAGAATGGCCCGCTCGCCGCTTCCGGGACGCTCAAACATCGTGCGCAACCCCAGCGGACAGGTTCAGGCCCTTCAGCAAAAACGGGAGGGAAATCAGTTGGCGCCCTCGCCCGGCTCCTGCTGCTGAATGGTCACCGGACGGGCGGGTACAACGGTGGAGATGGCGTGCTTGTACACCATCTGCGTGACGGTATTCTTGAGCAGTACGACGTACTGATCGAAGGATTCGATCTGGCCCTGCAGCTTGATGCCGTTCACGAGATAGATCGAAACCGGGACATGCTCACGGCGCAGGGTGTTCAGGAACGGGTCTTGTAGAAGTTGCCCTTTATTACTCATTGTGGAACCTCGATATTTTGTGTTTATAAGAATGTATAGGATTTATTGTTGCACCGCCACATGACAGTATGCGACCAAATCCAGGTGTGGATACAAGGATTTTGCCAATCAGGCTTTGGTCGCATACGGATTGTGCGCAGTACGGAACTGGATGCGCAAGGGGGTACCCTGCAGCTTGAATGCTTCCATGAAGGCACGCTCAAGGTAGCGCACGTATGACGTCGGCAGATTCTCCAGCGAATTTCCGTGGATCACGATGATCGGTGGGTTCATGCCGCCCTGGTGGGCATAGCGCAGCTTCGGGCGCGACGTGCCATGTCGCGGCGGCGCCTGCTTGGCGATGGCGGCCTGCATGATCCGGGTCAGCTGAGGCGTCGACAGATTCGACATCGCCGCGGCATACGCAGCATCGACCGACTTCAGCAGCCCGCCCACACCGTCGGACCTGAGCGCAGAGATCTGGTGAAAGCGGGCGAAAGACAGGAAGCCCAGCTTGCGCGTGATCTCCTGCTTGAGCTGGTCGCGCTGATAATCGTCGACGGCATCCCACTTGTTGATCGCAACAACGAGCGCCCGCCCCGCTTCCAGCACGAAACCGGCGATATGCGCATCCTGGTCCGAGATGTCCTGCGATGCATCCAGCACCAGCACGGCGACGTTCGCCTCCTGGATGGCTTGCAAGGTCTTGATCACCGAGAACTTTTCAACCGCTTCGAACACGCGGCCACGACGGCGCAGACCTGCGGTATCGATCAAGGTGTAGTTCTTGCCACCGCGTTCGAACGGGATCGCGATTGCGTCGCGGGTCGTGCCCGGCAAGTCGAACGCGATCACGCGCTCTTCCCCGATCAGGGTATTGACCAGCGTGGACTTGCCGACGTTGGGACGGCCAACGATGGCGACAGCCGGTCCGCTGTCCTCGCTTGACTGGGGCTCATCGTCCAGCGGAAAGGGCGCGAGCACGAGGTCGATGAGCTGCTTGATGCCATCGCCATGGGCCGCGGACACCGGCAAGGGCGCGCCAAAGCCAAGCGCATGAAAATCCGCGGACGCGAGGGAGCGCTCCAGACCTTCGGCCTTGTTGACCACGAGGTGCACCGGACGCCCGGAGCGCCGCAGGCGCACCGCGATCTGCTCGTCGTGAGGCGTACGCCCTGCGCGACCGTCCACCAGAAACAGGAGCACGTCGGCCTCGGCGATTGCCTGCTCGGCCTGCCGTGCCATTTCGTGCATGATGCCGTCCTTGGCGACCGGATCGAAACCGGCCGTATCGACGACGAGGTAGTCACGATCGCCGACGCGCCCGATGCCGTAGTGGCGATCGCGGGTGAGGCCTGGCTGATCGGCCACCAGCGCATCACGCGTGCGGGTCAGCCGGTTGAACAGAGTCGACTTGCCCACATTGGGACGGCCGACGAGGACGATGGTAGGTTTCACTGAGCGTATTCCGACTTAACGCACGTCGTAGGCGACAATATCGCCATCGCGCGTCTGAACCACAAAACCACTGCCCAGCAGTCGCAGATCAGCGACCACCGGGCTGCTGTCGGCGCGGTCACGGGCCACAAAGGCACCGTCCTCACGACTGAGCAGATGGATATATCCTTGGCCATCGCCGACAACGACATAGTCGCCGACGATGAGGGGGCGCGACACCGCCCGCCGAAGCAGTGCATCCTGCTTCCACATGCTTGCACCACTATAGACATCGAGCGCGTTCACCGCATCGTGGTCATCCGTAATGATCGCGAAGCGGGCGTCGCGATCCATGCCGACGCTGCTCGAGAACTCGCGCGACCACAGGGCATTGCCGTTGCTGCCGTCAAAGCAGGCGGCCCGCCCCTGATAGGTCACTGCGCACACTTCGCGCCGGCCGATGACGGGCGTTCCGGCCACGTCAGCAACGCGCTCAAGTTCGGTCGAGCCACGCGGCGAAGCCACACTCAACTCCCACAGCGCGCCGCCGTTGGCGAGGTTCACCGCGACCATCTTGCCGCCCGGAAAGCCGGCGAGTGCCACGCCGCCCTCGAGCACCACGCCCGCGTAGGAGCGCAGGGCAAGCGGCGGATTGTTGCGCTGATAGACCCAGCGCTTGCTGCCATCACGCGCATTGAGCGCGATCAGACGATGATCGGAACCACGCAACACCACCACATCGTCGTTGACCGCCGGCGGCGCCAGCACTTCGGCACCAATCGGTGCGCGCCAGCGCTCCGAACCATTGGCTGCATCGTAGGCAATTGCCACGCCCGAAGACGTCACCACCACGGCAAGCTTGCCGTCGCTGCCGACGCCGGCAGACAGGTCGGTGTCGGCATCTGTACGCCACACTGCCCGCCCTGCCTCGAAGCGGGCTACATCACCATCGGTGGCAGCCGCATAGACACTGTCACCCACGACGGCGGGATGGAACACATAGGGACCGGACTCACCAATGCTCGCTTGCCAGACCACACGCAGGCCGGCAGTCGGCTTGAAGTCGACGAGTTCTGCGGGCTTGGGCGCGCTGCTTGCGAAAGGATTCAGCGAAGAACAACCGGCAAGCAACACAAATGCGCCCAACAGCGGTACGGTGCGCAGGGATGAAAATTTCATGGCTCAACCTTCCAGCGATTCAAGTTTGATGCGCACGACCTCGCGCAGGGTCACCGCCTCTTCGCCAGCGGTAGCCAGCGCATCGATCGCGGCCTGATAGGCAACACGAGCCTCGGCCGGCTTGCCCTGGGCGGCAAGCGCATCACCGCGCAGATCTTCGAAACGGGCCTTGTACGCACTGTCAGGAACCGGCTGCAGCCGCGCCAGGGCCTTGTCAGCCGCGTCCTGCTGCAACAGCACGGCTGCGAGGCGCAGACGCGCAAGCTCACGCAATGCGGGGTCCTTGCCTTCATCTGCGGCCCACTCGAGCTGCGAGCGGGCATTGTCCAGATCGCCCTTGGCAAACTGCACCGAGGCGGAAAGCAAGGCGCCGAGCTGCGCGTAGGCGGTGCTGCCGTAGTCGCCGATCAGACGGCCGGCTGCATCACGTGCCTTCTGCGCATCCTGCTCGGCCGCGGCCTGCTGCAGGCTGTAATAGACGGCGCCGGCTTCGGCCGCAGTCTTGTTGGAATACCACTGCCAGACCTGCCAGCCGACCGATGCCAGTGCAGCCACCACCGCAATCGTCGTCACCAGCTTGCCATACTGCGCCCACCAGGCCTTCAGTTCGGAAATCTGCTCCTGCTCTTCCAGGTCATACACCGCCATTGTCAGCCCCTTCGTCGCCTTCTTCGTTAAACAGGACCTCTGCCACTGTCTCAGCCAGCAGGTCCAGTGCTACACGTTGCTGCGCACCGCGTCCGCGCAAGGGCTTCACGCCCACTTCACCCGCCGCAGCCTCGTCCTCACCGATCACGAGCGCGACCGCAGCACCGCTGCCGTCGGCCTTTTTCATCTGCGACTTGAAGCTGCCTCCACCGCAGTGCAGCGTCGCCGCAAAGCCGTGCCCACGCAGCGCCTCGGCAGCGCGGAAGGCCAGGCGCCGCGCTTCGTCACCCATGTGCACGACGTAAACATCGGGCACCACGCGCTCGGCCTCGCCGCCGCATTCCTTCCACAAGGCGAGCAGGCGCTCGACCCCCATGGCAAAACCGGCTGCAGGCTGGGGCTTTCCGCCGAGCTGGCTGACCAGTCCGTCGTAACGCCCACCGGCACAGATGGTGCCCTGCGCGCCCAGCCGGGTAGTAACCCACTCGAACACGGTGCGGTTGTAGTAATCGAGGCCCCGCACCAGCCGATGATTGATCCGGTACGGAATACCGGCGTCCTTGAGCAGCACCTGCACGGCTTCGAAGTGCTCGCGCGACTCGTCGCCGAGATAGTCAGCCAGCTTCGGCGCAGCCTCGACGATGTCCTGCAGCTCGGGATTCTTGGTATCGAGGATGCGCAGCGGATTGGAGTACAGGCGACGCTTGCCATCCTCGTCCAGACGTTCCTGGTGCTGTTCGAGGTACGTGATCAGCGCCGCACGGTGCAGGGCACGCTCTTCGGCCGAGCCCAGCGAGTTGATCTCGAGACGGACGTCCTCGAGTCCGAGGTCGTCCCACAGCCGGGCACACATGATGATGTGCTCGGCATCGATATCCGGACCGGCAAAGCCGAGGGCTTCGATGCCGATCTGGTGAAACTGCCGGTAACGGCCTTTCTGCGGACGTTCGTGACGGAACATCGGGCCGTGGTAGTACAGGCGCTGCGGGCCGCCCGACGCCACCAGGTTGTGCTGGATCGCGGCACGCACGCAGGACGCAGTGCCCTCGGGGCGCAGCGTGAGGTGTTCCCCGTTGAGCGCATCCTCGAACGAATACATTTCCTTCTCGACGATATCGGTCACTTCGCCGATCGCGCGCTTGAACAGCGGCGTCGGCTCGACGATCGGCATGCGGATCGGGCGGTAGCCGTAGCTGCGCAACCAGTCGCGCACGATGTCTTCGAAGTGTTCCCAGATTTCGGCCTCGTCGGGCAGGATGTCGTTCATCCCGCGTACGGCCTGCAAGGTCTGACTCATTGATGATTCTGCTTGTCGTTGTCTTGTTCTTGTCGGGGCCGGCGTTCAACCGGCCTTGCGGGTGTAGCGGGTGGCGACGTAATCGTCCACGATCGCCTTGAATTCGGCGGCGATATTGTCGCCACGCAGGGTGACCGTCTTCTGCCCGTCAACAAAGACCGGAGCAGCCGGCGTTTCACCGGTACCGGGCAGCGAGATGCCGATGTTGGCATGCTTGCTTTCGCCCGGACCATTGACCACGCAGCCCATCACCGCGAGCGTCATGTTCTCGACGCCGTCGTACTGGTCACGCCAGGTCGGCATCTGTTCGCGCACGTAGTTCTGAATGCCGGATGCCAGTTCCTGGAAGAAGGTGCTGGTCGTGCGGCCGCAGCCGGGGCAGGCCGTGACCATCGGCGTGAACGCACGCAAGCCCATGGTCTGCAGGATCTCCTGCGCCACCACCACTTCCTGAGTGCGGCTGCCGCCGGGCTCGGGGGTGAGCGAGATGCGGATGGTGTCGCCGATACCTTCCTGCAGCAGCACGGCCAGCGCGGCGGTGGAGCCAACGATGCCCTTGCTCCCCATGCCGGCCTCGGTCAGCCCGAGGTGCAGCGGATAGTCGCAGCGCACGGCGAGGTCGCGATACACTGCAATCAGGTCCTGCACGCTCGAAACCTTGGCCGACAGGATGATGCGATCGCCCGCCAGACCATATTCCTCGGCCTTCGCGGCCGATTCGAGCGCAGACACCACGAGCGCCTCGCGCATGACCGCACCGGCGTCGCGCGGCTCGGCACGCGTCGCGTTCTCGTCCATGATCCGCGCCAGCACCGACTGATCGAGACTGCCCCAATTGACGCCGATGCGCACCGGCTTGTCGTACTTGCACGCAATCTCGACGATGGCAGCGAACTGCGGATCGCGCTTGCTGCCCGCACCAACGTTGCCGGGGTTGATACGCAGCTTGGCCAGCGCCTCGGCGCAGGCGGGGTGCTTCGACAGCAGCGTATGGCCGTTGTAGTGGAAATCGCCCACCAGCGGCACATCCATGTTCAGCGCCAGCAAGCGGTCGCGGATATGCGGCACCGCACGTGCGGCCTCTTCGTTGTTCACCGTGATGCGGACCATCTCGGAGCCGGCGCGGGCGAGTTCGGCCACCTGCATCGCGGTACCGAGAACGTCGGCGGTGTCGGTGTTGGTCATCGACTGCACCACCACCGGTGCCCCTGCGCCCACGGCAACCTGTCCGATACGGACCAGGCGCGTGCTGCGGCGTGGGGAGGGCGCGGAAATCAGGCTGGATTGCGTCATGTCATTGAACCGTGAGACGTGCGACCGAAACCTTGGTGTGAGGCACAAGGTCGACCGGTTTACCGTTGAATTCGAGCCGGACGCTGCGCGCATTGCCGATCACGAGCGAAAACGGCGGCGCCCCCTGAACGGTCCGCGAGCTTCCGGGAACGCCGATGCCCGAGAACAGGATTGCGCCAGATGCGTCCTTCACTTCGACCCAGGACTCACCGGAGAACACGAAGCGTAGCGGCGGTGGCGCATCGGCGGCAGGCGTAGCAGCATCGACCGGCGCACCAGCAGACACGGCGGGATCGGCCACTGGCGGCACGACCGGTGCAGCCGCGGCAGCAGGCGTCGGAGGCGTTGCAGATTCCGGCACAGCCACCGGCGCTGCGGCGGGCTCGGCAAGCGGCGGATCAAGCTCAACTGCGACCGGCGCAGACGCAGCCAGCGCTTCTTCCGCCTCGCTCTGCGTCATGGGCGCCATGCCTGGCTCGATGACGTCGACTTCGGACTGCATCGGCGTTTCGAACCAGCCGAAGTACCCGCCGGCCGAAATCAGCACCAGCAGCAGGCCTGCAACCACCGCCGCCGGCACAACGTTGAACTTGAATCCGCGATTGGCGGGCATGTCGCCTTCGGCGTTCGAAACCGGCGTCAAGTCGACTGCTGCGGACGCTTCGGCCCCAACCGCGGCCAGCACCACCTCCGGATCCAGCCCCAGATGCCGGGCGTAATTGCGCACGAAGCCGCGCACGAATGCCGGCCCCGGCAGGATCTCGTAATGCCCGCTCTCGATCGCAACCAACTGCCGCATCGAAAGCTTCAATGCCTGAGCGACCTCTTCAAGCGACTCGCCACGCACTTCGCGCGCCTTGCGCAGCATGGTACCGGCAGGCGTCTGTGCGGTTTCCGTCGTCGTGACGGTCTCGGACTGCGTGCTACTCACTCGTACTTCCCTTGCATCATCAAGACATGTTCCGCGGAGTCGGCGAACCGGCTACGCAACTGTTCGGCGTAACTGGCCTCGGCATTGCGCTCGCCAAGCTTGCGCGCGGTGCGCAAGCCGAGCCAGACCGATGCAGCCGTTGGCCTGAGCTGCTGATGCAAACGGTTGAGCTGTTCGTGCGCAGTCTGAAAGTCGCCCCGCCGATACGCGATTGCAGCCAGCTGATAGAGCGCCTCGCCATTGGCAGGATCGGCCTGTATCGCGAGCATGAACTGCTGCTGCGCCTCCGCGTCCTTGTTCAGCCGCAGTTTGCACAGGCCTGCATTGGTGTACGGGCGCGTCGGATAACGATAGTAAGGGTTGCGGGCAGCGCGGGCAAAGCGCTCCAGCCCCTCGGTCTCACGCCCCTGCAGGCACAGAAACCAGCCGTAACTGTTGTTGAAGTCGGGATCGCCAGGCGCGGCATTGAGAGCCCGGGTAAAGTACTCCCCAGCCGAGCCGTTCTCGTCGATCATCATGTAGGTCAGCCCGAGGAGATGAAAGGCCGGCGCATAAGACGGGCTTTCAGCCAAGGCGAGCCTGCCCTCGTCGAGCGCGACGTCATAGCGCCCGATCTCGAAATAGGCCTGACCGAGATCCACATGGACGCGAGCGCGAGCATCAGGCCCGGCCGCCGGCTGAACATCCGACATCGGACGCGATACGCCGACTGCATCGCCGCTAATGCTGGAAGTCGGCGCCGTGACACAGCCTCCCAGCCCAAGCACCGAAACCAGTAACACCAGCGGCAACATCCTGAACGTCATCAGCGAACCTCCGTCGACTGCTTCAGGCGCACCACCGTGCGCCGGGTTTTGTCCTGAACCTGACCGGCCAACTGGCCGCAGGCAGCATCGACATCGTCACCACGCGTCTTGCGTGTCGTGGTCACGATACCGGCATCGATCAGGATACCTGCAAAGCGCCGAATGCGGTCCGCCGGGGAGCGCAGAAAACCCGAATTGGGGAAGGGGTTGAAGGGAATCAGGTTGAACTTGCATGGCACGTCACGCACCAGCGCAACCAGTTCGTGCGCATGCGCATCACTGTCATTGACGCCTTCGAGCATGACGTATTCGAAGGTGACAAAGTCACGTGGCGCACGATCGAGATAGCGTACGCAAGCAGCCATCAGCTCGCGCAGCGGGTACTTCTGGTTGATCGGCACCAGACGGTCACGCAGCGCGTCATTGGACGCATGCAGCGATACGGCCAGCGCAACCGGACATTCGTCGCGCAAGCGGTCCATTGCGGGCACGATGCCCGAGGTCGACACTGTCACCCGCCTGCGCGAGAGCCCGTAGGCGTGATCGTCGAGCATCAGGCGCAGTGCGGTCACCACGTTGTCGAAATTGGCGAGCGGTTCGCCCATGCCCATCATCACCACGTTGCTGATGATGCGGCCATTGTCCTTCTCGCCCGACTCGAGGTCGGCTGCCTCGTCGCGCGCCGCCCCCAGCAACTTGTTCGCAAGCCACAGCTGGCCGATGATCTCGGCCGCGCTCAGGTTGCGGTTGAAGCCCTGCTTGCCCGTGGAGCAGAAGGCGCAATCGAGCGCACAGCCTGCCTGCGAGGAAATGCACAGCGTGCCGCGGCTGGTTTCGGGAATGAACACCGTCTCCACCGCATTGGCGTTACCGACATCGAGCAGCCACTTGCGCGTACCGTCGGTCGATACCGAATCCCGTACAGGCACCGGCGGCTGGATCAGGGCAACATCCTTGAGTTTCGCCCGCAGCGATTTCGCCACGTCGGTCATCGCGTCGAAGTCGTCGCAGCCTTCATGATGCATCCAGCGCATCACCTGGCGCGCGCGAAACGGCTTCTCGCCCATCCCGGCAAACCAGGCGACGAGACCATCGACATCGAAATCGAGCAGATTGACCGGTTTATTCATCATTACCTCCAATGCAAACGGCCCGCACGCGCGGTTCGCGGTGCATCACCGCGAAGCGGGCGAAGCGGGCCACAAGCATGGACCGCTTAGCGGGAGTAAACGTTCATGCCCGGGAAGAAGAAGGCGATTTCGTTCGCAGCCGTTTCCGGAGCGTCGGAACCGTGCACGGCGTTGGCGTCGATCGAATCGGCGAAATCAGCACGAATGGTGCCCTTGTCGGCCTTCTTCGGGTCGGTGGCGCCCATCAGCTCACGGTTCTTGGCAATGGCGTTCTCGCCTTCCAGAGCCTGGATCATCACCGGGCCGGAAACCATGAAGGACACCAGATCCTTGAAGAAGGGACGCTCTTTGTGGACGGCGTAGAACTGGCCGGCCTCGAGCTCGGACAGGTGAACCATCTTTGCTGCGACAATCTTCAGGCCGGCTTCTTCGAAGCGGGCGTAGATCTGGCCGATCACGTTCTTGGCAACTGCGTCGGGCTTGATAATGGAAAGGGTGCGTTCGATGGCCATGGGGACAGCTCCGGTCTATGTTGAAAAAAGCCTCGTATTTTAGCAGGTTTTACGGAACCGCCGCATGAGAGCCCGCCCACACTGCAAGCAGATGTGACGCCTGCCCAAAGGCCCGGTGACACCTCCCTCGCGATAGCGGGAACCTCTCGCGATCGTCTTGGGTCATTCACCAACACTACGATCAACGGCGTGACCTGCGGCCCACCGACGTCGCGCCCGATGCAGAAGACTGCCCACTCGTGGAGCCTCAATGCTCACTGCGCTTGCCCTGATCGGTCTGACTGCGCTTCTCGCCCCCTGGCTGGGCAAGGTGCTTGGCACGCGCGCCGGCTGGCTGCTGGCGCTTGCGCCGCTGTACGGATTCGGCTGGCTGCTGAGCCAGATCGCGGCCGTCGCCAGCGGCAATTCCGTGCTCGCATCCGTCGCCTGGATCCCTGCGCTCGACGTCGCCCTGTCCTTCCGTCTCGATGGCCTGTCGATGCTGTTCGGCCTGCTGGTAACCGGGATCGGCACGCTGATTGTTCTTTATGCCGGCAGCTACCTGTCCGACCACCATCACCTCGGCCGCTTCTACGCTTTCCTGCTTGCGTTCATGGCCGCCATGCTCGGCCTGGTGCTGGCCGACGACCTGATCGCGATGTTTGTGTTCTGGGAGCTCACCAGCGTCAGCTCCTACCTGCTGATCAGCTTTCAGCACGAACGTGCAGCCTCTCGCCGCGCCGCGCTGCAGGCGCTGCTGATTACCGGCGGCGGCGGGCTCGCGCTGCTCGCCGGATTGATCCTGCTCGGCCTCACAGCAGATGCTTGGCAGTTCTCGGCCCTGTCGGCGGCGGCGATCGAGGGACATGCGTTCTATCCGGCCATCCTGGTGCTGGTGCTGCTGGGCTGCTTCACCAAATCCGCTCAAGTCCCCTTCCACTTGTGGCTTCCGAACGCGATGGAGGCGCCGACCCCCGTTTCCGCCTACCTGCATTCAGCCACCATGGTCAAAGCAGGCGTGTATCTGCTCGCACGACTGAACCCGGTGATGGGCGGCGAGGACGGCTGGGGCACCATCCTGGTCGTGGTCGGCGCTGCCACCTCCCTCGTCGGTGCCGTACTTGCGCTGCGCCAGACCGACCTCAAGCGCATCCTCGCCTACACCACGGTCACGGTCCTCGGTCAGCTCACCATGCTGATCGGCACCAATACCACCTACGGCCTCCAGGCATTCGCCATCTACCTGCTGGCGCATTCGCTTTACAAGGGGGCCCTGTTCATGGCCGTCGGTGCCGTCGACCATGCAACGGGCACCCGCGAACTGGGACGCCTGGGCGGGCTGATCAGGTTCATGCCGCTGACCGGCGCCGCGGTCGCACTGGCCGCCTTCTCCAACGCCGGCCTGCCGCCCTTTTTCGGCTTCATCGCAAAAGAGTTCAAATACACCGGGTTGATCGAGATGGGCCCGCTGGGCTGGGCAAGCACAGCAGTGATGATTGTCAGCAATGCGCTCCTGCTGGCCGCCGCGGGCCTGGTGTTCATCCGCACCTTCCTTGGCCGCCAGGGCGCTTATCCTCGCGCCCCGCACGAGGTCAGCCTGCTGATGTGGCTGGGCCCGATGCTGCTGGCGATTGGCGGCTTCCTGCTCGGCGCCTTCAACGGGATCGCAGAGGTGTGGCTGATTGACAGCGCAGTACAGGCGGTGGCCCGCGACGCGGTTCCGGTCAAGCTGTACTTGTGGGGCGGCACCACCCCGGCGGTCGTCGCCAGCGTGATCACGGTCTGCCTCGGCGCCTTCATCTATCTGCAGCGTCGCCTGGTTCGTCACTGGCTGGCGCGCTGGCGACGTGTGTGGCTGATCAGTGGCGATCTGCTGTGGGATCGCCTGCTGAAGCGCATCTTCATCATCGCCGGAAAAGTCGCCGACCGCTTCCAGCATGGCTCATTGCGTCAGCACATCGCCCTTCTGGCCCTCGTGACTGCAGTGTTCGCCCTGCTCGGCACCGTGCTCGCCAGCAAGCACGGTGCGCGTCTGCCCGCCACAAGCGAACTGTCCTGGCTGGCGATTGCCGGCTGCCTGCTGGCGGTGCTCGGCGCGGCAGGCGCCGCGGCGATGCGCGACCGCATCGCGCTGATCACTGCGCTCGGCGCCAGCGGACTGGGCATTGGACTGTTCTTTCTGGCGGTGGGCGCGCCGGACGTTGCGATCACACAGATCATGGTCGAAACCCTGACCGTGATCTTCCTGGCGCTGGTGCTGAATGGTCTGCCAGCAGTACAGATCATCGGCTGGCGCAATTCACGACGGCGCCGCCTGCACCTGATCGTCGCCGCAGGCTTCGGCATCGCGGTGACGCTGATCATCCTGACCGCCATCGGCCAGCCACTGCCCGGAGGTCTCGCCGACTGGTACCTGGCAAACAGCCTGCCGGGTGGTCACGGCGCCAACGTCGTGAATGTCATCCTGGTCGATTTTCGCGCCTTCGACACGCTCGGTGAAATCCTCGTGGTGGCGCTCGCTGCGCTGGCTGCCGCACTGCTGCTGCGCCCTGACAACGATGTGCAGCGCGGCGGCGACGAGGGCAACCCGGAGTTCGGCAGCGTGATGCTGCGCCAGGGACTGCGCCCGCTCGCGGGCCTGCTGCTGCTGATTTCCCTCGTGCTGCTGTGGCGCGGCCACAACCTGCCCGGCGGCGGATTCATCGGCGGCCTGGTTGCCGTCTGTGCCGCCGTCCTCCTCGCCCTGGGTTACGGGGTCGGTTGCACGCGCCGCCTGCTGCACGTTCAACCCAGCGTCATCACCGGATCCGGCCTGGCGCTTGCCGCGGGCGCCGGCCTGTTCGGTCTCGCCGACGGCCGGCCCTTCCTTGGCAGCGCCTGGCTGTTCCCGGGCGGGCTTCCTCTGGGCAGCCCGCTGCTGTTCGATGTCGGCGTATTCCTCACGGTATTCGGCGCAGTCACCCACATGCTGTTCAGACTGATGGAAAAGGAGGTTTGAGATGGAAATCGTCGCTGCGATCACCGCCGGCCTGCTCGCCGCCATTGGTGTGTGGATGTTGCTCGACCGCAATCTGGTCCGGGTCGTCCTGGGTATCGTGCTGCTCGGCAACAGCATCAATATTGCCGTGCTGACCGCAGGCCGGCTTGGCAACCGTACCGCCGCTTTTGTCTCTTCCAACGGCGTGCCCGAACTGGCCGCCAATCCGCTGCCCCAGGCCCTGGTGCTGACCGCGATCGTCATCGGCTTTGCCCTCTTTGTCTTCGCTCTGGCAGTGCTGCGGCGCACCTGGGAGCTGCATGGCAGCACCGCGACTGACCGTGTCACTGAAGTCGCTGAAGCCCCCTCGCCCGACCTGGACGAGAAGGCGCCGCGATGAGCCCCTCCCCTCACCTGCTTCTTGTTGCCCCCCTGCTTCTGCCGCTGGGCACGCTGATCGCCTGTCTGCTGACCCGTGGCAACCACCGCGCCTGCGCCGGGCTGAGCCTGCTCGGTGCGGCCGGACTGATGGCGGTCGGACTGGCACTGGTCGCATACGCCGGCCGGGGCGACATCCTGGTCAGTCAGATGGGTGGCTGGGCAGCCCCTTACGGCATCACGCTGGTGGTGGACCGGCTGTCGGCAGCGATGGTGGCGATTACCGGGGTGATCGCGACGGCCACCGTGCTCTATTCGCTCGCTCATGACACCGACCCTGCGCGCGGCCGCGACTTTCACCTGCTGACTCACGGCCTGCTGGTTGGCGTCTGCGGCGCCTTCATCACCGGAGATGTGTTCAACCTTTACGTCTGGTTTGAAGTGCTGCTGGTCGGCTCGTTTGCGCTGATCGCCCTGGGCGGTGACAGGCGTCGATTGGCGGGTACCGTGGTCTACGTGATTCTCAACCTGATCGCCACGCTGATGTTCCTGCTCGCTGCCGGCCTTGTGTACGGCAGCGCCGGCACCCTCAACATGGCCGAACTGGCGGCATTGTTCGCGGCTGGCGACACCCCGCCAGGCGTGCAGGCGCCCTTGGTGCTGATGCTGCTCGCCTTTTCCATCAAGGCCGCGCTGTTTCCGGTCTTCGGCTGGCTGCCCGCGTCCTACCATGTTGCGTGGACGCCGGTATCCGCGCTCTTTGCCGGGCTGCTGACCAAGGTCGGCGTGTATGCGCTGATTCGGCTGGTCACCCTGTTGTGGCCGGATGCCGGACTGGTGCATGAGGTGCTGCTATGGGTGGCGTGCGCCACCATGCTGATCGGGGTGCTCGGCGCTGCGGCCCAGACCGAGGTCAGGCGCATCCTCTCCTTTCACATCGTCAGCCAGGTCGGCTACATGGTGCTCGGTCTGGCGCTGGCTACACCGCTGGCGCTGGCCGGTGCGGTGTTCTACCTGATCCATCACATCGTCGTGAAGGCAAACCTGTTCTTCATCGGCGGCATCGCCGCGCGCATGACGGGCTCCGAACGCCTCCCCGCAATGGGCGGACTCTATGCCCGCGCACCGTGGCTGGCCCTGATGTTTGCCATCCCTGCGCTCTCGCTGGCCGGCATTCCGCCGCTGTCGGGCTTCTGGGCAA
Source organism: Parazoarcus sp. PS-13 R2A (assembly GCF_057621855.1). Lineage (NCBI taxonomy): Bacteria > Pseudomonadati > Pseudomonadota > Betaproteobacteria > Rhodocyclales > Zoogloeaceae > Parazoarcus > Parazoarcus sp. PS-13 R2A. Next base: position 82,194 of record NZ_JBYEXN010000006.1, on the reverse strand, counting down.
AGTTCGTGCTGGTGCGGGCGGGGCTTGAGACCGGCGCCTGGATCGCGGTTGGCATCGCGCTGCTGACGGGCATCTTCACCCTGCTGTCGATGAGCAAGATCTGGAACGAGGCCTTCCTCAAGGCACATCCGCTGGGCACGGCAGGCAGCCGCACGCTTAGCGGACAGGCTCCGGCATGGTGGGCCGCAGCTGGCCTGGCTGCGATCACGGTCGGTATCGGCATCGGCGCGGGACCGGTGATGGACTTCGCCAGCGCCGCCGCAGAACAGCTTGCCCACCCCGCGCACTACATCAGCGCCGTGCTCGGCGCGCCAGGGAGGTGATCATGGCGCTTCTTCACCTTGCCCTCGCCTTCGGACTGGCAGCCTTCGCCGACATGCTGAGCCCGCTCGGGGTGCTGGCCACCTTCATGATCGTGTTCGGCGTACTGCGACTCTCCGGCGACCTCTTTGGCATCCGTCGTTACGCTCTTCGAGTCGAGTACGGCGTCCGTTTCGTCGTCTGGTTCATCGGCGAGATATTCAAGGCCAGTTTCGATGTCGCTCGCCTTGTATTGCGCCGAAGGATGAACACCCGGCCGGCCGTGGTGGCGATCAGACTGAAGCGTGCTGACGACGGCATCGCCACACTGATAGGCGCACTGCTGACCCTCACGCCCGGCACCCTTGCGCTCGACTACGACCGCGACAGCCAGCTCATGTACGTACATGCGCTCGACGCCGATTCGCAGGACGCGGTCGAGCGGGGCGTGCGCAGGATCGAATTCCGGCTGCTGAGATGGATCGATGCGGGATCAACGACGGAGGGTGGAGCATGAGCTTTGAGCTGGCCGGTGCAGCCTGGGTGATTCCACTCGCATTCGCCCTGCAGGGCGTCAGCGCTGCGCTGATACTGGCACGCCTGCTGCGAGGCCCCACCGGCCCCGACCGCGTGGTGGCAATCGATGCGCTGACCCTGCTCGGCACCGCCGCGCTGGGGCTGTTCGCGCTCCACTCGCGCCAGGCGGTGATGCTCGACGCCGCCGTCGTTCTGGCGCTGGTGTCCTTCATCAGCACCACTGCCTTCATGCTGATGTTCAGGACACGCGAAGCCGAGTCGCCACCAGCGGCATCGATCAAGGAGGAGCGCGACCAATGACTCAGACACTGCTCGGCATTCTGGCAAGCGGCCTCATCCTGGCCGGCGCACTGCTTTGCCTGATCGGTGCGATTGGCCTGGTGAGGCTTCCCGACTGCTACAGCCGCATGCATTCCGCAAGCAAGGCGGGTTCACTGGGGGCCGCCCTGGTACTCGTGGGCGTCGCGGCAGCCAGCAGCGGAGAGATGGCGCTTGAGGCCGTGTTTGCGGTACTGGTGCTGCTCGCCACTGCGCCGCTGGCAGCACATGCCGTCTCCAGATCTGCCCACCGTGCTGGCCACAAACCTGAAACCGGCCCCCTTGGGGACGCCCTCACTGACCACCAGACAGGGTGCAGCACACCGCCGGCAGGCGGGGAATGACTCAGGAGGACTCGCGCGCGGACGCCTCGGCGGTTTCCGCTGCATCGGACTTGTCGTAGGTGCTCCAGCCCTTGCCCTCAGGCTTCGGCAACAGGGCAGCACTCAGCCGGCTATGCATGTGTGCCTTGGCCAGAAAATGTGCGGTAATCGGCGCAGACAGGAACAGGAACATCGAAATCAGCAGTTCGTGGACCGAAAAACTCCCCTCTTCAGCCAGAAAATAGGCGATCGATGCCAGCAGGGTCCCGCCCACACCAAGCGTGGTGGCCTTGGTCGGCGCATGCAGACGGGTCATCAGTTCAGGCATGCGAATCATGCCCCACGACCCCACAAGCAGAAACACCGCGCCGATGACGATCAGCGCAGAAATAACGACTTCAGCCAGAATGGGCATCTCGCTGTCACTCCTTATTCGATGATGTTGCCGCGCAAGACGAACTTGGCGTAGGCAACCGTGGATACGAAGCCGTACATGGCAAAGATCAGCGCCGCCTCGAAATACACCGGGGTCGTTTCACTGATGCCATACAGAATGATCAGGGCGATGACGTTGATCACCATGGTGTCGACCACCAGCACACGATCCAGAATGCTGGGTCCGCGCACGACCGACCACAGGTTCATCAGCAGGGCGAGCGAAATTGCGCCGAATGCAAAGGTCAGGGCATGCTCGATCATTCGAATATCTCCAACAGCCGCGCCTCATAGCGCGTCTTGATACGCTGCACGGCAGCGTCCGGATCAGGTTCGTCCAGACAATGAACCAGAAGGTGGCGACCGTCTGCGGACAGGTCGCAGCTGACGGTGCCCGGCGTCATCGTGACGGTGCCGGCGAGCAGCGTGATGGCCTCCGGCTGGGTCAGCGCCAAGGGCACGGAGATCCAGCGCGGCCGCAGCGACGACACCTTGGCGAACACGATCAGGCGCGCAACCTCGATATTGGCGACCACGATGTCGCCCATCACGATCAGGAAATAGCCGACTGCCTTGCGATAATTGCGCACACGCGGCCGGTCGGGCCAGAAGCCGGACGTCAGCAGCGGAAACAACACCCCAAGGAAGACGCCGAGCACCACATTGCCAAGGCTGAGGCTGTTCTGCAGCAGCACCCAGATCAGGATCAGCAACAAGGTCATCAAGGGGTGCGGAAGCCAGTTGAGCGCTTTCGCCTGATGCGTCTGAGGCTGGTGAGCCTGCGTCTCATGCTCCATCATTCGTACCCTCCAGCCTCACCCATCACCGCATCGATGTAGTACGCGGGATGATAGATCTGCTCTGCAGCCTGTTCGATCCAAGTCATCATAGGCCCGGCGAATGCGGTCAACAACACCAGCGCCGCCAGCAGGGTGCCAATCGACACCAGTGGCAGCACCGATCGACGCTCCGCGAGCGGCGAATCCTCCGCCAGCACCTGCGCATCCGGCGCGTTCTTCCAGAACACCGCGCTGCCTGCACGTCCGAAGCCGATGATGCACAGCAGGGAAGACACCAGGATCACCGCCCAGATCAACACTGCATTGGGTGCCGTGCGTGCGCTGTCGAGAATCATCAGTTTGCCGATGAAGCCGGACAGCGGCGGCATGCCGCACAGCGCGATTGCCGCGATGAAGAAGAACACCGCCAGCAACCCGCGGTCGGCGAACTCGCCCCCCGGCGACAACCTGTCGGCGCAGGCACGCCGCACCGCAACCTCTCCCGCGATCAGAAACAGCACCGCGGCGGCGAGCGTCGAGTGCATCAGGTAGTACAAGGCCGCGCCTGTGGCCTGCGGCGAAAACAGCCCCACCGCGGTCATCAGGGTTCCGGTGGAGCCGATCACCGCGAAGCTGGCAAGCTGGGTCATGCTGCGCGCCGCCAGCACACCGATCATGCCCAAGGCCAGTGTAATCAGCGCCGCCGGCAGCAGCCAGGGTTCGGCAAGCCCGGACGACATCCCCGCCCCGTCGCCGAAGGCCAGCGGAAACAGCCGCAGGATGGAATACGCCCCCACCTTGGTCATGATCGCAAACAGGGCAGCGACCGGCGCAGGCGCGTTGGAGTAGGCACCCGGCAGCCAGAAGTGCAGTGGCACCAGCGCCGCCTTGATGCCGAACACCATGAGCAGGAGCAGCGCGCCGGTATTGAGAATCGCGCGATCACCCTGTGCAAGCTCCGGCACCTTGAGCGCAAGATCCGCCATATTCAGCGTACCGGTCACACTGTAAATGAGGCCCACCGAGATCAGGAACAGCGTCGAGCCGACCAGATTGACAACCACATACTGCACCCCGGCGCTCATGCGGTCGCGACCGCCGCCATGGACCATGAGACCGTAAGACGCGATCAGCAGGATCTCGAAGAATACGAAGAGATTGAAAAAGTCGCCGGTCAGGAATGCGCCGTTGATCCCCATGACCTGAAACTGCCACAGCGCATGAAAATGACGCCCCTTCGAGTCCCAGCCGCCGATCGCATAAAGCAGCACCAGCAGCGACAGCAGCGCAGTCAGGAGCAGCATCAGCGCGGACAGGCGATCGAGCACAAGCACGATGCCAAAAGGCGCAGGCCAGTCGCCCAGCGCGTACATCTGCGGGGGTTCGGACGACGCCGAGAGCATCAGCGCGACTGCGAGCACAAGCTGGAGAGTGCAGGTTGCCACCGACAGGACACGCGCCAGCACGATGTCGTAGCGCGCGACCAGTACGAGCAGCGGCCCCATCAGGGCCGGCAGCAGGATGGCGAAGACGATCCACTGGGTCACCGTCCGCCCTCCGACACTTCCACCGGCAGCACCGCGGACTCACCCTGGCCTGGATGGGACAGCACCGCACCATCGATATGATCAGAATCGTTCTCGAGATAGCTGCACAGCGCCATCACCACCAGAACCGCCGTCATCCCAAATGAAATGACGATGGCAGTCAGCACCAGCGCCTGCGGCAAGGGGTCCGTGTATGACGCGGCCAGACTCGAAATCACCGGGGGTGCGTTGGGCGCAAGACGCCCCATTGCAAACAGGAACACGTTGGTCGCATACGACAACAGCGCGATACCGAGCACGACAGAAAACGTGCGCGCCCGCAACAGCAGATAAACGCCAGCAGTGGTCAGGCCACCAATGGCACTCGCCACAAGAAATTCCATTTCAGTGCTCTCCAGTGGCAGGCACGACGCGCGACGGATCGACATCCATCGGCTCGCGATTGACCAGCAAGTGTTCGGCATGACGGCCCACGCGCGAGAGATTGGCGAGCGCGAGCATGGTTGCACCTACGACAACCAGAAACACCCCGGTATCGAAGAACATGGCAGAAGCAATGTGCAACTCACCAATCAGGGGCAGGTCCAGGTGCCACGCCGTGCTGGTCAGGAACGGGTAGCCCACCACCAGCGAACCCAGGCCCGTTGCCGCCGCGATCAGCACCCCGACCCCGATCAGTGCGTGATAGTCCACCTTCATGCGTTGTGCAGCCCAGCCAAAACCACTGGCCATGTACTGCACGATCAGCGCCACCGCGACCACCAGGCCGGCAATGAAGCCGCCCCCAGGCACATTGTGCCCGCGCAGGAAGACATAGAAGCCGACCATCAGCGCCAGCGGGAGCATCACCCGCGTCGCGACCGCCAGCATCATCGGATGCCGGTCCGCGGCGCGCGCCTGATCGGGCTGCCAGGCCTGCAGGCGGTGACCTGCAGCGCTGGTCATCAAGCCATCGAGCAGGGCAAAGATCGCGAGCGCGGCAATCCCCAGCACGATGATCTCGCCAAAGGTATCGAAGCCCCGGAAATCCACCAGGATGACGTTCACCACGTTGGTTCCGCCGCCACCGGGGACCGCTTGCTCGAGATAGTAGCCCGACAGGGTCTCCGCATCGCGCGTGAGCACGGCCCATGCGGCCCCGCCCACACCGCCACCGGCAGCCAGCGCGAGCAGCGCATCACGCCAGCGCCGGGGCGCCGCCGACTCGCGCGGCGAACGCTTGGGCAGGAAGTTCAAGGCCAGCAACATCAGGATGACCGTCACCACTTCGACTGAAATCTGCGTGAGCGCGAGGTCGGGGGCGGAAAGATAGACGAAGCCGATCGACACGATGAGTCCGATCACGCCCGCGACCACCAGCGCCTGCAGTCGGCGCTGGTGCATCACCACGACGGCCGCACACGAACCCATCAGCAGGATCCAGCCAACGACCGCGACCGGCGTTGCCGGCACCAGAACACGCTCGCCAAGCGCATGGCTACTGCCGTGGAAGACGGCGAAACCGACAAGCAGCATCGCGGCCAGCATCAGGGCCAGATAGCGCTGCATGGAACCGTTGTGCAAGCCGTGCGTGATGCCTTGTGCCAGGCCGACGATGGCGGCGATGAGTTCGTCAAACACGCGCTTGGCCTGCGGATGCGGCCCCGCCTGCCACAACGCGCGAACCTTCGGGTAGGCGCGGATCATCAGCGTGCCCACACCGATCGCGATCACGCTCATCCCCAGCGCGGCAGTGAAGCCATGCCATTGAGCGAGATGGTAATCGAGCACCTGCCCACCCGTGACCGCCCGGGACACCAGTGCCACGATCGGGCCTGCCAGCGTATCGGGGAACAGCCCGATGAGAATGACGAGCGCCACCAGCACCGCCGGGGGCAGCCACATGCCGACAGGCGGGTCGTGCGGCCGATGGGGATAGTCATCACGGACCTTGCCCCAGAACACATGAGCAACGTAGCGGAACGAATACGCCACCGAGAAACAGGCGGCCAGGGTCGCAATACTTGCCAGCACCCAGCCCTGCCCGGCCCATTCAGTGTGCGCGGCCTCGTGCAGCATCATTTCCTTGGACAGGAAGCCGTTGAGCAAGGGCAGACCGGCCATGGATGCGGATGCAATCATCGCCAGCGTCGCCGTGACTGGCATCAGGTTCATCAGCCCGCCAAGACGACGAATATCGCGGGTACCGGCCTCATGGTCCACGATGCCGGCGTTCATGAACAACGCAGCCTTGAAGGTCGCGTGATTGAGGATGTGAAACACTGCCGCGGTCGCGGCCATCGGTGTGCCGAAGCCAAACAGCATCGTCACCAGTCCGAGATGACTGACGGTCGAATACGCCAGCAGCCCCTTGAGGTCATCCTTGAACAAGGCGATGAACGCACCCAGCAGCATCGTCACCAACCCCGTGGTCGCAACGATGTAGAACCACTCGTCCGTGCCGGACAGCACTGGCCACAAGCGAGCCATCAGGAACAGGCCGGCCTTCACCATCGTTGCCGAATGCAGATAGGCCGACACCGGCGTGGGCGCAGCCATGGCATGCGGCAGCCAGAAATGGAACGGAAACTGGGCCGACTTGGTAAAGCATCCCACCAGAATCAGCACCAGCGCCGTCAGATAGTACGGAGACGCCTGAATCTGCTCGCCGCTCTGGAGAATCACCGTCAGGTCGTAGGACCCCGCGATGTCACCGAGGATCAGCATGCCGGCAATCATCGCCAGACCGCCGCCGCCCGTCACAGTCAGGGCCATCCGCGCGCCCTGCCGCCCCTCAGGCAGATGCTTCCAGTACCCGATCAGGAGGAACGACGACAGACTGGTCAGCTCCCAGAAAATGAGCAGGAGCAGGATGTTGTCCGACAGCACGATGCCCACCATTGCCCCCTGGAAGAGCAGCAGGTAGGTATAGAAACTGCCCATCGGGTCGTCTTTCGACAGGTAGTAGCGTGCATAGACAATGATCAGCAGGCCGATGCCGAGAATCAGCCCGGCAAAGAAGAAGCCCAGCCCGTCGAGGAAGAAATTGACGTTGAGCCCGAGGCCGGGAAGCCACTCCCAGCTGGCATGAATCACATCGCCGCGAAACAGCGCCGGCGCGTGAGACATGAGCCCCACGAAGGCGAGCAGCGTGGTGACGAAGGTGCCTGTTGCACAGGCATTGCGCCCGGCGCGGATCATCAGCGCAGGCAGCAGCGCACCGATGAAGGGCAAGAGCACGATAAGGAGAAGACTCATTCCGGTTCCAGGAAAATCACTTCGGTTCCACTACGGGGCGGATGACGAGGGCAAAAAACAACCCGGTCCGGCCGGGCATTATTGAGCAAAAGTATATCTGCAGGTAAACGCCGCTTCCAGATGGCGGGAGCGCAAATGACCACCGGACGTGCATTGCGGTTCCCCGGCGGCCTGCAGATTGCGTTCTGAGTGCGCCTCGTCACGCCCGCCTCCGCATTCCCGCCGGCGCCTGCAGGGGGAATCCGTGCGACCGTCTTCGAGCCGGCGCACGACACCGGCGCCCCCGCGCCAGCCGGGCTGCACGGGCTCGACCCGCCGCGACAGCCCTTCACCCGTGCATCACGCATGAAGCGCCTGTTTATCAGCTTTTGCTGTTTCATTTCACTAGGCGAAATTGCGTCCCGCAGTTACCATTCACGCGTTACGCAACTCTGCAGGTCAACGTGTCCGCAAGAAAAATCGACGACGCCCCCGCACCGGCGGAGGCCAAGAACCCCATCCAGGTGATCGAGCGCATGATGAAACTGCTCGACACGCTTGCCGAGCACGCCGACCCCGTGCCGCTCAAGCTGCTTGCGCTGGAAACCGGGCTGCATCCGTCGACGGCACACCGCATTCTGGGTGCGATGACACAAAGCGGGTTCGTCGATCGCTCCGACCCTGGCGTCTATCGCCTCGGGATTCGCCTGCTGGAACTGGGCAGCCTGGTCAAGTCGCGGATTTCACTGCGGGAGACTGCCATGCCGGCAATGCTCAAGCTGCACGCAGCAACCGGCGAGAGCGTGAACCTTGGTATCCGCGCAGGTGACGAGATCGTCTACGTTGAGCGCACCTCGAGCGGACGCTCCTCGGTGCGCGTGGTGCACATCGTCGGCGCACGGGCGCCCTTGCACACCACCGCCACCGGCAAGCTCTTTCTGGTCGAGGACGGGATCGACAAGGTACGCGACTACGCCCGCCGCACCGGCCTGCCCCCGTCCACCCCGGAGTCGCTGACAACGATGCCGGCGCTGGAGAAGGAACTCGACAAGGTCCGCCGCCATGCGGTGGCCTTCGACCTCGACGAAGTCGAAGCCGGCGTGCGCTGCATTGCTGCAGGCATTCGCGACGACAGCGGCGAACTCATCGCCGGCCTGTCGCTATCGACCCCCTCGGAGCGTTTCAATCCGGACTGGGCCCCGCTGGTGCGTGAAACCGCCAACGAGATTTCCAGGTCGCTGGGCTACATCGCAAAGTAAGCATGCGCCCGCCTGAGACCCAGGCGGGCTGTCGACCTCAGCCCTGCTTCGCCTTGGGCGCAACCGCAACGCGCTCTGCCGACCGGCTGTCGATCCACTTGCGCACACGCTGCGCATCCGCCGTGCGGGTATAGCGCCCGACCGAATCCATCAGCACGATGACCACCGGCTGCTGGTTGATCCAGGCCTGCATGACCAGACAGCGCCCGGCTTCCGAGATATAACCCGTTTTCGAAACGCTGATCTCCCAGTCCGGGTTCTTCACCAGCGAGTTTGTGTTGCCGAAACGCAGCTGACGCCCACGCACCTCAACATAGCGCTCCGGGGTGGTCGAGAACTCGCGGATCAGGGGATAGCGTGACGCGGCCGCAACCAGGCGTGCCAGGTCTCGCGGGCTGGAGACGTTGGCCGGGTTCAGCCCGGTGCTGTCGTGAAACCGGGTATCGGTCATGCTCAGCAGACGCGCCTTGATGTTCATCGCGTTCACGAAGGCCGGCAGCCCGCCCGGATAGTGGCGTGCAAGCGTCGACGCCGCGCGGTTTTCCGACGACATCAGGGCGAGCCTAAGCAGTTCCTCGCGCGTCATGCGCGTGCCAAGGGACAGGCGTGAGCCGGTGCCCTTGAGCTGATCGATATCTTCCTCGTCGATGGTCAGCTCTTCGGACAGGCTGGGGCTGGCCTCAAGAACGACCATGGCCGTCATCAGCTTGGTGATCGACGCAATCGGCACGACCGCGCCACCGTTCTTTTCCAGCAGCACCTCACCGGTCGCCTGGTTTGCGACATAGAAGGCGGAAGACTTGAGCAGGGGATTGCCCTTGCTGTCCAGCGCCAGCTCCGCAGACTCCTCTGCCGCCGGCGCGCTGCGTTTCGCCACAACCTTCTTGGTCGCGCGTTTCGCTGTCGACTGCTTCGCCTTGCGGGTCGACGTTTTCGCGACCGCTTTCTTCTGACTTGCCTTGTTCGACGCGGCCGTAGTCGCTTTCGAAGTGGTCTTCGATGACGCGGCCAGCGCCGGACTCAGTCCGCCTTGGACCAGCACCAGGGACAGTAACGCGGCAAAGAGAATTCTGGGCTTCATCGTGGGGCTCTGAACGAAAACGACGTGTACGTTAATTCTTAACGAAAATAGGGAGATATCAAGCTTTTTTGAAGTGGCTTGTGAAAAAAGCCTAATTGATTGTTACATCAACGCTCGAACACCGCATTGAGATGACGCAATCTGAGTGCAGATTGTCGCCCCGCTGTCACAAGGACATCGCTCAGACCGAAGCATCGAGGCGCAGGAATGCCGCGACTTCATCGCGCCTTGCGAGTGTGTCCTGGTAGCCAAGATCCATCAGCGCACGGGTAAAGCTCTGCTCGAACAGCAGATAGCTCAACAGCGTCGACCCCTCGCGGCGCATGGCCCCAACCCCGCGCAAGACGGCACGCAGCAGCGGCGGCAGGGACTCGCGATGGTGGCCTGCAATCGCGTCGAGGCGCTGCGACGGTGAGATCACCAGGGTTTCGATCGGTCTCAGGCGGATGCCCGCTGCGGCACGCTGTGCTTCATTCAGGTAGCCAAGCGTCTCGTTGATGCGCTCCATGCGCTCCAGATCGACTGCGAGCCCATCAAGGAAGATGCTCGACAAGGTATGTCCGGCGATCTGCGCCGGCGACGGATAACTGTCGGTCCTCTGCCGCCCCTCCTCCGCCAGCCGCCCCGACCCGATCACCAGAATGCGGTCGGCCCCAAGGTGGATCGCCGGACTGACCGGTGCCAGCTGGCGCATGGAACCATCGCCGAAATACTCGCGATTGATGCGTGCTGCGGGAAAGACGAAGGGAATGGCGCTCGACGCCAGCAGATGATCCACCCCGAGGCGTGCGCGCGTGCCGATGCGTTGGGCACGGCGCCAGGGCTGTATGGACGGATGTCCCGAAAAGAACGCCAGACTCTCGCCCGAGGTATACCCGGAAACGGTCACACTCACGGCGTGCAGATGCCCGGCTTCGATGGACTGATCGATGGCGTTGAAATCGAGCGTGCGCTCGAGCAGTGCGCGCAGAGGGCTGTTGTCGAGGAGGGATCGCGGCGTCTGCCTGACCGCCCAGCCGGCGAAAAGCGCCGAGCCCCACCGCAGCCCAGAGCCCAGCAGCGCGGCCGCATCGGTGCGATAGACCTGACTCGCACGGAAATTGCGCCAGATCCACGACAGCTTGCGGACTGCAGCATTGAAATCGGCCGAATACACCGCCAGCGCAGTGGCGTTGATGCCACCGGCGGAGGTGCCGCAGAGAATCGGAAAGGGGTTTCCCGGACGTGGTCCGCGAATGTGACGAATGGCCTGCAGCACGCCGACCTGATAGGCCGCCCGTGCGCCGCCACCCGTCAATACGAGCGCTGCCCGCCCTGTTTTCTCATCCATGCCCGACCTCCCCTGAATCCATCATGGCACAGGCGCGAAGACGAGAAAACAGGTCCGGACGGCGTCAGTCCTCCTGACCCGCTTCGACCACCGTAAGCGCAGTCATGTTGATGATCCGGCGTACGGTCGCCGATGGCGTCAGGATGTGCACCGGCTTGGCTGCGCCGAGCAGGATGGGGCCGACCGTCATGCCTTCGCCTGCGGAACTCTTGAGCAGGTTGAAGGCAATGTTGGCTGCATCGAGCGTGGGGAAGATCAGCAGGTTGGCATCTTCACGCATGCGCGCGTTGGGGAACACCTGCAGACGGTGCTTGGCGTCGAGCGCCGAGTCACCGTGCATCTCCCCCTCGACCTGCAGTTCGGGGTGCTGCTCATGCAGCATGCGCAGCGCGATGCGCATCTTCTCGGCCGTCGGCGAATCTGCCGAACCGAAAGACGAGTGCGACAGCAGCGCAATGCGCGGCTCGACACCGAAACGCACCATTTCTTCCGCCGCCAGGCGCGTCATCTCGACCACCTGTTCGGGCGTCGGGTCGTAATTGACGTAGGTATCGGCCAGGAACAAGGTGCGACCCGGCAGATTGAGCAGATTGAGGGTGTAGCAATGCTTGGCATCCGCACGACGCCCGAGCACGGCTTCGACGAAGTCGAGGTGCAGGCGATGCATGCCATAGGTGCCGCAGATGAGGCCGTCGCCATAGCCGAACTTGAGCAGCAGCGACCCGATCAGCGTGGTGCGACGACGCACTTCCTTCTTCGCGTATTCGACCGACACACCCTTGCGCTCCATCAGCGAATGGTAGTGCTCCCACAGCTCATGGAATCGCGGATCCGAGTCGGGATTGACCAGCTCGAAGTCACGCTCAGCCTCGATACGCAGACCAAAACGCTTGATGTTGTTCATCACCACGTCGGGCCGGCCGATCAGGATCGGGTGCGCAAGCCCCTCGTCGACCACCGTCTGCACCGCACGCAGCACCTTCTCGGACTCACCCTCGGAGAAGATGATGCGCTTGGGCGCACGCTTTGCCGCAGCGAACACCGGCTTCATGATCAGACCGGAGTGCCACACGAAGTTGTTCAGCTGGGCGCGATAGGCGTCCCAGTCGGTGATCGGACGGGTCGCCACGCCGGACGTCATCGCGGCTTCCGCTACGGCCGGTGCGATCTTGACGATCAGACGGGGGTCGAACGGACGCGGAATGATGTATTCGGTGCCAAAGCCCGACACCTTCTCACCATAGGCCGCGGCGACGATATCGCTCTGCTCTGCACGCGCCAGCTCGGCGATCGCCTTCACAGCCGCGAGCTTCATCTCGTCCGTAATGGTGGTGGCACCGACATCGAGCGCACCACGGAAGATGAAGGGGAAGCACAGCACGTTATTGACCTGGTTCGGGTAATCCGAGCGGCCGGTGGCGATGATCGCATCGTCGCGTACTGCCAGCACTTCTTCCGGCAGGATCTCCGGGGTCGGGTTGGCGAGCGCCAGGATCAAGGGCTTCGGCGCCATCTTTGCCACCATCTCGCGCTTGATCACGCCGCCGGCCGACAGGCCGAGCACCACGTCCGCGCCCTCGATGATCTCGGCCAGCTTGCGCGCGTCGGTCTTCTTGGCATAGCGCGCCTTGATCGGATCCATCAGCGTGGTGCGGCCTTCGTACACCACGCCCTCGATGTCGGTCACCCAGATGTTCTCGACCGGGATGCCCAGCATCACCAGCAGGTCGAGGCAGGCGAGCGCCGCCGCGCCCGCACCCGAGGTGACGAGCTTGACCTTGTCGAGCGCCTTGCCCTGCATCTTGAGGCCGTTGAGGATGGCCGCGCCAACGACGATTGCAGTGCCGTGCTGGTCATCATGGAAGACCGGGATCTTCATCCGCTCGCGCAGCTTGCTCTCGATGTAGAAGCACTCCGGCGCCTTGATGTCCTCGAGGTTGATGCCGCCAAAGGTCGGCTCGAGCGCTGCGATCATGTCGATCAGCTTGTCGGCGTCGGGCTCGTTGATCTCGAGGTCGAACACGTCGATCCCGGCGAATTTCTTGAACAGCACGCCCTTGCCTTCCATCACTGGCTTGGCTGCGAGCGGGCCGATGTTCCCCAGACCGAGGACGGCAGTCCCGTTGGTGATGACGCCGATCAGGTTGCTGCGCGAGGTGAGGTTGGCCGCTTCGGCCGGATCCTCGACGATGGCATCGCAGGCGGCCGCTACGCCGGGCGAATAGGCCAGCGAGAGGTCGCGCTGGTTGGACAGCACCTTGGTGGGCGTAACCGAGATCTTTCCGGGACGCGGGTAGCGATGGTAATCGAGCGCCGCAGCGCGAATCAGTTCATCCATGAGTGTCTTCCGTCTCGTCTGTATTGTGGTTCTTGTGGTTTCTCGCGTGCAGCGCCCGACACCGGAAAAACATCCGGCTTCGGTCACTGCGCGGGCCGCAAGCTTTCAAGCATACACCTGTGAAACGCGTTTTCACATTGCGAAAAGCATTTTCAGTCACTGGCGTTTTCCCGAAAATGGGACCCGTGGCATAATGTTAGGCTTTCATCGGCTGCGGACTATCCTAGTATTTTCCGCAAGTCGTTTTGCAGGATGCATAGCGAGGCCCGCTGCGGCCAAGATTGTGCAGGCCTGACGCCCGCCGGCCGCAAGGCCTTTCGAGACTGATCGGGCTCGACCGACGGGGAACGGTTTCGCTTCAGCAAACTGGAGAGCTTTTCGCCATGAGTCAACGCTTCGCCGACGCAGCCCTGGCTGCAGCACCCGATTATGTCCGTCACGAAGGCCTGAAGAAATGGGTCGCGGAGATCGCTACCCTGACCGAGCCCGACCAGGTCGTATGGTGCGACGGCTCCCAGGAAGAATACGACCGCCTGTGCGCCGAAATGGTCGAATCGGGCATGCTGATCAAGCTCAACCCCGAAAAGCGCAAGAACTCCTATCTCGCTTTCTCCGATCCGTCGGACGTGGCGCGGGTTGAAGATCGCACCTTCATCTGCTCCAAGGACGAGGGCGATGCCGGCCCCACCAACAACTGGGAAGAGCCGTCCAAGATGCGCGGCACCCTGAACGAACTGTTCAAGGGTTCGATGCATGGCCGCACCATGTACGTGGTGCCGTTCTCGATGGGCCCGCTCGGTTCGCCGATCGCGCATATCGGCATCGAGATCTCCGACAGCCCCTACGTCGTCACCAACATGCGCACCATGACGCGCATGGGCAAGGGCGTTTTCGACGTACTCGGCACCAACGGCGAGTTCGTGCCCTGCGTGCACTCGGTGGGTGCCCCCATCGCCCACGGCGAGAAGGACAGCCGCTGGCCGTGCAACCCGACCACCAAGTACATCGTCCATTTCCCGGAAACGCGCGAGATCTGGTCCTACGGTTCGGGCTACGGCGGCAACGCCCTGCTGGGCAAGAAGTGCTTCGCCCTGCGCATTGCCTCGACCATGGCGCGCGACGAAGGCTGGCTGGCCGAACACATGCTGATTCTCGGCGTGGAAAGCCCCGAAGGCGAGAAAACCTATGTTGCAGCGGCCTTCCCGTCGGCCTGCGGCAAGACCAACTTTGCCATGCTGATCCCGCCCAAGAGCTTCAACGGCTGGAAGATCACCACCGTCGGCGACGATATCGCCTGGATCAAGCCGGGCAAGGATGGCAAGTTCTACGCCATCAACCCCGAAGCCGGCTTCTTCGGCGTGGCCCCAGGCACGTCCGAGAAGACCAACTTCAACGCCATGGCGACCCTGAAGGAAAACATCATCTTCACCAACGTCGCACTGACCGACGACGGTGACGTGTGGTGGGAAGGCATGAGCAAGGAAGCCCCTGCACACCTGATCGACTGGCAGGGCAAGGACTGGACGCCGGAAATCGCCAAGGAAACAGGTCGCAAGGCCGCTCACCCGAACTCGCGCTTCACCGCGCCGGCCGGCCAGTGCCCCTCGATCGACGACAACTGGGAGAACCCTGAGGGTGTGCCGATCTCGGCGTTCATCTTCGGTGGTCGTCGCGCCACCACGGTGCCGCTGGTCTACCAGGCCTTCAACTGGAACTTCGGCGTGTACATGGCCGCGACCCTCGGCTCCGAAACCACCGCTGCAGCCTTCGGCGCCCAGGGCGTGGTACGTCGCGACCCCTTCGCCATGCTGCCGTTCTGCGGTTACCACATGGGCGACTACTTCAACCACTGGCTGAAGATGGGTCACACGGTGGAGAACACACCGAAGATCTTCTGCGTGAACTGGTTCCGCATGAACGAGAAGGGCGAATTCATGTGGCCCGGCTTCGGCGAGAACATGCGCGTTCTGAAGTGGATCGTCGACCGCTGCAAGGGTCGTATCGCCGCCAAGGAAACCGCGCTGGGCTGGATGCCGCGCTTCGAGGACCTCGACTGGACCGATGCCGACGTCAGCAAGGCCGAGTTCGACGCACTGACCGAAGTGGACACCGCCGCGTGGAAGCAGGAGCTTGCGCTGCACAAGGAGTGGTTCGACAAACTCGAGGATCGCCTGCCGAAGCAGTTCATGCTCAAGCGCGAACTGTTTGAACTCGCGATGAACGCAGACTGATTCCATCCCGGCCGTCACGGCCGGCACGGACGACAAAGCGCCGATCCGTCGGCGCTTTTTTCTTTTCAAGGAACAAACGATGACGCCCCCGCAACTCGCCCGCCGAATGTCCGACATCCAGCCCTTCCATGTCATGGAGTTGCTGCGCCGCGCGCGCGAACTGGAAGCTGCGGGACGGGACATCATCCACATGGAGGTCGGCGAGCCCGACTTCCCCACCCCTCAACCGATCATTGACGCGGCCAGTCGATTCATTGGCGGCGGCGACGTGCACTACACGGCCAGCCTCGGACAACCCCGCCTGCGGGAAGCCATTTCCAGCTTCTACCGCACTCAGTTCAATGCGAACGTCCCGCCCGAGCGCATCATCATCACCGCAGGCGCCTCAGGCGCCCTGATGCTGGCGCTGGCAGCAACAACCGACCCCGGCGACGAATGGCTGCTGCCGGACCCCGGCTACCCGTCGAACCGCCATCTGGTGAGAGCGTTCGAGGGCGTGGCAACGAGCTTGCCGGTCGATGCCGCCACCCGCTATCAGCCGACGCCCGAACAGATCGACACGGCCTGGGGACCCCGTAGCCGGGGACTGATGGTCGCGAGCCCGTCCAACCCCACCGGCACCCTGCTGACCGGCGCCGAACTGGTCGCGCTTCATCGCAGCACTGCGGCGCACGGCGGTCTGCTGCTGGTCGACGAGATCTATCAGGGGCTGACCTACGGCGTCGACAGTTCAACCGCGCTGGCACAGGCGGAACTGGCCGAGGCGAACAACGTATTCGTGGTGAACAGCTTTTCGAAGTATTTCGGGATGACGGGCTGGCGCCTGGGCTGGATGGTGGCACCGCAGGCCTATGTGCGGGAGATTGAGAAGCTCGCGCAGCATTTCTTCATCTCGGCCTCGACCCCGGCACAGCACGCTGCACTGGCGGCATTCGAACCCGCGACACTGGAAATTCTGGAGGCGCGCCGGCTTGAATTCGGACGTCGTCGCGACGCCCTGGTGCCGGCTTTGCGGGAACTCGGCTTCAATATTGCTACCGAGCCGCAGGGAGCGTTCTACATTTATGCGGACGTATCCGCACTGACCTCGGACAGCGAGCAACTGGCGCGCCGCCTGATTGAAGAGGCAGGCGTGGCCGCGACGCCGGGACTGGACTTCGGCCATCACCGCCCGCGTCAGCACCTGCGCATCGCCTATACAACGCGAAGCGAGCGACTGCTTGAAGCAGTCGCTCGCATGCGTACGGTTCTTTAAGCAGCCAGGACCGCAGCCTCAGGCGGGGCGAACCCGCCTGCAGACTCAGGCAGCGCCGTCGGACTTGCGGCCAGCGGCAGTGGTCAGACGCTGCTGCATGGCCATGACCTTGCGGGCATAGGCAGCAGCGGGATCACTCAGGGCGCCACCGTAGTACTGCAGCGCGGACTTCATGCTGCCATAGCGGCGCAGGCCTTCCTGCAGCACCAGGGTGCCGACACGCACGTTCAGTTCGGGATCGAACAGCGCATCTTCGCCCCGCTCGTCACCGATCTTGTCCATGTGGAAGCGCGGGATGACCTGCATCAGGCCCTGCGCGCCCATGGAGCTCTCGGCAAAGGGGTTGAAGCTTGACTCAATCGCCATGACCGCCACGATCAGCAGCGGATCAATGCCGACATGCCGCCCCGACTCCTCTGCCGCCAGCAGCACGGGCTCGAGGGCAACGGTCGACACTTTGTAGCGCCGCGAAACCCAGTCACGTACGCGGGCCATTTCGCGCGACAGCGTGACATCTTCTTCGACAACCTTGGCGCTGACCTTTTTGGCGGCAGGCGCTGCGGCTACAACGGGGGTTTCTGCTGCATTGGCTTCGGAAACCAATGCGTTGAAGGAAGTGGCCTGTTCGCCGTCGAGACGGCCGGAGCCGATGAATACGACTGCTACCAGACCAAGCGCCAGCAAACTGCCGTGCGCCATTCGAAACAGACCGGAACTGGCTGAGCGCCAGACGCGTTCAAAAGACGTTGCGTGATTCATGGTGTCCTCCGTGCTGTGGCCGGAACACATCGCTGCCAGACTCAGGTAGGAGCCATGACGAAACCGGGAAGGTCACCCGGTGTGCGGGCGGCTTGATGGCCGGTAAGCCAGGAAGCCGTGCGAGATGTTCGGTCGCCAGTAGGTGTAAGACAGGAGCCGCAACCAGACTCCGGTCCCGCGGTGCGCACGTCCATGACTGAAGTGCCGTGTCGCTTTAGCGAGCCCCGGCAACGCACCGAAAATTGATTGGTTTAAAACAATGCTGCAATGCAATGTGCGCGGAGTCTATTGATCTGATTGATTTTTGTCAAAATCGACCTGTTGCAGTGGCGCCACAACACCGGCCCGAACCCAGTCAAAGCAAGGCCCCGGGTCGGTCTTGCGTCCGGGCGCGATGTCCGAATGGCCGGCGATTTCGACCCCGGGATAACGCCGTCGCAGTCGTTTAAGCAACGCAGCAAGCACATCGTATTGCACGCTTTCGAACGCCTGGTTGTCGCAGCCCTCAAGCTCGATTCCGATCGAAAAATCGTTGCAGCGCTCTCGTCCGCGCCAGGAGGACACCCCCGCGTGCCAGGCCCTGGCCTCGGTGGGAACGAACTGGATCAGCTCGCCGTCACGGCGGATGAAAAAATGCGCCGACACCCGCAAGTGACTGATGGTTGCGTAATACGGGTCTTCGTGCGGATCCAGTGAATTGGTAAACAGTTGAATCACGCCGGGCCCGCCGAAACGCTCGGGCGGCAGGCTGATGGCGTGGATGACGACCAGCGAAATCCGCTCGCCCGTCGGGCGGGCGTCGAAATTCGGGGACACGATCCGTCTCACTCCGCGCATCCAGCCTTTCACTCTGCTCACTCCCTCGTCCGCAAACACCCTGGCAGGACCGCAGGCCGCGATCCCGGGCACAGGATTCTAGTCGATCGGCGCACGTCGGGCGGCCCCTCGTCCACCTGCCCTGGTCACCCGGGCCCGTCCGCACAGCGCCAATCGCTTACAATCGACACCCTGCTTTCCCACGCCAGACACCCATGAGCTACAGCCGCCCCGCCTTCGAATCCAAACTGTGCCCGCCCGACGCATTGGCATCGCGCTGCGCGCAGTTGCCGCAACCACTGGTCTTTACCAACGGCTGCTTCGACATCCTGCACCGCGGCCACGTGACCTATCTTGCGCAGGCACGCGCACTGGGTGCGGCGATGGTGGTGGCACTCAACACCGACGCGTCAGTCAAGCGACTGGGCAAGGGCGATGACCGTCCGCTCAACCCGCTGGAAGACAGGATGGCCGTCATGGCCGCACTTGAGAGCGTCGATCTTGTCACCTGGTTCGACGAAGACACGCCGATCGAGCGCATCCTCGCGGCGCACCCCGCCATTCTGGTGAAGGGCGGCGACTGGGCGCCCGAGGCCATCGTCGGCGCCCCCGAGGTGCTTGCCTGGGGCGGCACGGTGCATTCGATTCCATTCGAGGTTGATCGCTCCACGACGGCGCTGATCGGTCGCATCCGCGACGGCGGGTGAGCCGGATGCACGCTGCAGGCGCCAAACAGACGCCGCACCCCGCCCCCCTTGCAGCTAGAATGCCCCCCGATGCCCGCTAAATCCGCCTCCGCACTCCACATCCTCGAACACGTTTTCGGCTATACCGCCTTCCGCGGCGAGCAGGAAGCCATCGTCGGGCACGTGGCCGGCGGCGGCGATGCACTGGTGCTGATGCCCACTGGCGGCGGCAAGTCGCTGTGCTACCAGGTGCCGGCCCTGATGCGCGAAGGCACGGCCATCGTGGTGTCACCGCTGATCGCGCTGATGCACGACCAGGTGAGTGCGCTGGTGGAGGCCGGCGTCAATGCGGCCTTCCTCAACTCCAGCCTCGACGCCGAGTCGGCGCGCGCGGTGGAGCGTGCGCTCTACGACGGCAGCCTCGATCTGCTCTACGTGGCGCCAGAGCGTCTGATGACGCCGCGCTTTCTCGATCAGCTCGACCACCTGCGCGACACCAACCGGCTTGCCCTGTTCGCCATCGACGAAGCGCATTGCGTGTCGCAGTGGGGGCATGACTTCCGCCCGGAATACCTGCAGCTCTCCATCCTGCCCGAGCGCTACCCGTCGATCCCGCGCATCGCCCTCACCGCGACCGCCGACCGCCAGACCCGCGAAGAGATCGCCACCCGGCTGCGGCTGGGCGAGGCACGGCGCTTCATCTCGAGCTTCGACCGGCCCAACATCCGCTACACCATCGTCGAGAAGGACGACCCGCGCCGCCAGCTGATCGGCTTCATCCGCGAGGAATACCCGTCGGACGCCGGCATCATCTACTGCCTGTCGCGGCGCAAGGTGGAGGAAACCGCAGCCTGGCTGCAGGAACAGGGCATCAACGCCCTGCCCTACCACGCCGGCCTGCCGCAGGAAGTGCGCGCCGAACACCAGAACCGCTTCCTGCGCGAAGACAGCATCGTGATGGTGGCCACGATCGCCTTCGGCATGGGCATCGACAAACCCGACGTGCGCTTCGTCGCCCACCTCGACCTGCCCCGCTCGATCGAAGGCTATTACCAGGAAACCGGACGCGCCGGGCGCGACGGCCTGTCGGCGCAGGCCTGGATGGCCTGGGGCGCACAGGATGTGGTGCAGCAGCGGCGCATGATCGACGAGTCCGAGGGCAGCGAAGAGTTCAAGCGCCTGGGACGCAACCGGCTCGAGGTGCTGGTCGGACTGGTGGAAGCGACCACCTGCCGGCGCCAGCACCTGCTGGCCTATTTTGGCGAAAGCTCGGCCCCCTGCGGCAATTGCGACAACTGCATCAGTCCGCCCCAGACCTGGGATGCCACCGACGCCGCGCGCAAGGCCCTGTCCTGCGTCTATCGCACCGGCCAGCGCTACGGCGCCGGTCACCTGATCGACGTGCTGCGTGGCGAGAGCACCGAGAAAGTGGTGGAGCGCGGCCACGCCGACATCAGCACCTTCGGCATCGGCAGCGACCTCGACGAAAAACGCTGGCGCACGGTCTTCCGCCAGCTGGTTGCGCGCGAACTGGTCGCGGTGGATCACGAGCGCTACAACGCACTCACCCTGACCGACCTCGCCCGTCCGCTGCTTCGCGGCGAGGCCGAGTTCCTGCTGCGGGTGTCGACCGAGAAAACCCGCAGCCGCAGCCGACGCAGCGCAGCACGCCTCGACATCCCGGGCGGCATCCCGACCACCCTGTTCGACAGCCTGCGGGCGTGGCGCGCAGCGCTGGCCAAAGAACGCAACGTGCCCGCCTACGTGATCTTCCACGATGCGACCTTGCGTGAGATCGCCCTCGCCCGGCCCGACAGCATGGCCGCTCTGGGTGGCATCACCGGTATTGGCGACCGCAAGCTCGAAGCCTACGGTGAAGACATCCTGAAGGTCGTCAGCGAGACCGGTTGAAGACGCACGACGCGCATCGTCGCCACCGTCGGGACGGGCGCTACGGTGTGATCAAGGTCAGTTCCGACGCAATTCGCTCAAGCTTTTGCGCCGGAATGCCGTAAGATTTCCAAGCGCATATCAACGGACCCGGGGCGCAACACGCCCCGCCATTCATGGCCTCACTGGATCAGTTCAGCGTACTCGTCATCGAAAGCCAGCCCACCATGCGTGCGCAGCTCAGGACCATGCTGTCCTCGATCGGCCTTGCCGAGGTGCAGTTCGCGGTTTCTGCGGGCATGGCGGTGCGGCGCCTGCGTGAGCATCGCTACGACCTGATCCTGTGCGAATACAACCTCGGGGACGGCCAGGACGGGCAGCACCTGCTGGAAGACCTGCGCACCCACGAGATCATTCCGCTCGACACGCTGTTCGTCATGATCACCGGCGAACGCAACTACGAGCGGGTGGTGAGCACCGCCGAGCTGTCGCCCAACGACTACATTCTCAAGCCGCTTGCAGCCGAAGCCTTGCGCGCACGACTGATGCGTGCGCTCGACAAACGCGACGCCTTCCTTCCTGCGTGGCACCTGATGGCCATCGGCGACACACCGGAAGCAATCACCTATTGCAAGGAGGCTGTCGACAGCTATCCGCAGCACATTGTCGACTTCATGCGCCTGCAGGCTGAGCTGCACGTATCCGCGGGCCAGATGGCCGAAGCCGAGGCGGTCTACCGCGAGATTCTGAGCGGAAAATACATTCCGTGGGCGCGCCTCGGCCTGGCCCGCACGCTGTTCCTGAGCAAGCAGTACGATGAAGCCGACCGCATCCTGAGCGAACTGATCGCCGAGAACGATCGCTTCATTGCCGCCTATGACCTGCTGGCCCGGGTGCGCGAAGACACCGGCCGCCCCGAAGCCGCACTCGACGTCCTGCGCACCGCAAGCGAACGCTCGCCCTACCGGGTAACCCGCCTGCGCCACGTGGGGGCGCTGGCCCTGACGGTAAGCGACCCGGCGGTAGCCGAAGAAGCCCTGGCGGAAGTCGTGCGCAAGGGCAAGTACTCGGACTTTCGCGACCCGGAAGATCACGTCCGGCTGGTACAGGCGCAGCTTGCGCTGAACCGTGTGGACGCTGCCAGCGCGACCATCACCGACCTTGACCGCAGCATGGGCGGGCAACCCAAGGCAGACCTGTGCAAGGCATTGTCGACCGCGATGCTCCACAGCCACACCGGCGAGGCTGCACGCGCCCGTGAAGCCCTGCTCGGCGCGGCCAAGGCTGCCCCGGGTGCGGCAAACATGTCGGTCGGCCTGAAGCAGGAGCTCATCAAGGCCTGCTTCGATCATCAGCTTGGCGATGCCGGCGGCGAGATGGTGATGAATATCCTGCGCACATCGGCCGACGAACGCACGGTGGAAACCACCCGCACACTGCTGAAGTCCCGCGGCCTCGAGAAGCTGTCGAAGGAGATCGAGCAGCGCATTCAGACCGAAGTGAAGGACCTGATCTCGGTCGGCGCAGAGAAGGCCCACGCGGGCGACTACGACGGCGCCGTGGCAGAGATGATGAACGCGGCACGCAAGATGCCCGGCAACCCGCATGTACTGTTCAACGCCGCGCTCGCCCTGCTGCGTCACATCGAGCACCGGGGCTGGAACGAGGCCTTCGCCAGGCAGGCGCGCGCACTGATCGAGCGCGCACGCAAGCTCGCGCCCACCAGCAACCGCCTGTCTGCGATCACCGAGTTCATGCACGGACTGATCAAGCGCTATGGCATCCGGCCGGAACGCATCACCGACAGCGCCGACAAGGCGGCACTTTTCCGCAGAGCCAACGCCCGCAAATGACGCTTGCCCCACTCCTGAGCACGCTGAAGCGTGCCGCGCGCATCCTGCCGCTGCTGTTCCTGCTCGCAGCCTGCACGCCAACCGGGTCGAACACCGACGCGTCGGGGCTCCCGCCCGAAGCCATCGACACCCTGCGTCTCATCCAGAATGGCGGTCCCTTCCCCTATCGCAAGGACGGCACGGTCTTTCAGAACCGCGAACGCCTGCTGCCCGATCGCCCGCGCGGCTACTATCGTGAATACACCGTTCCCACTCCGGGCGCGCGCGACCGGGGCGCCAGACGCATTGTGACCGGCGGCAGGCCCCCCGAAGTGTTCTACTACACTGCAGACCATTACCGCAGCTTCCGCCGCATCGAGCCCCGCCCATGAGCACATCCACAGCCCCCCGGCCACTGACCGCACTCCTCGCAGACCTCTCCCGCGCAGGCGTACGCCCCCTGCCGCCGGGCAGCGCCGAGCGCCTGACCGCCGCCGCATCGCAGATCGGTTTCAGTTGCGCACGCATCGACCTGGGTGACTGCGAGGACAAGGCCGCACTGCTGACCCGCATCGCCACTGCACTCGAGTTTCCGCGCTGGTTCGGTCACAACTG
Organism: Parazoarcus sp. PS-13 R2A; assembly: GCF_057621855.1. NCBI lineage: Bacteria > Pseudomonadati > Pseudomonadota > Betaproteobacteria > Rhodocyclales > Zoogloeaceae > Parazoarcus > Parazoarcus sp. PS-13 R2A. The sequence goes on along the minus strand of NZ_JBYEXN010000006.1, from coordinate 58,647 downwards.
GGACGCCCTTGCCGACTGCCTCGGCGACCTCAGCTGGCGCCCTGCCAAGGGCCATGTCCTGTTGCTGGAACACGCCGGCAGCTTTCGCGAGCGCCACACCGAAGACTTCGAAACCCTGCTTGCCATCCTGCGCGAAAGCGCCACCCTGTGGGCTGGCGAGCAGCTTGCCTTCTGGACCTTCGTCGACCTGTCGGGCCCCGACGCCGGCTGAACCGGCCGGCTGCCCGCGCACTTTCCATCCCATTGATCCGTATCGCTTTCCGACAGCTTCGGCAGGGGACTTGAAACTGTTCGCCCAGACCCTATATTTGTCTTGAAGCCGGAGGATTCACCGGCAAACATCAAGACAAGGAGAGCGAACATGAGCAACCTTTCCCGCCGTGACCCCCTCGACGATCTTTTCCGCGGCTTCTTCGTCCGCCCGGTGGATTTCGGCAATGTCGCCAACACCGAAGCGCCGCAGATGCGCGTTGACGTCAAGGAGAACACCGAAGGCTACGAGGTCCACGCCGAACTCCCGGGCATGAAGAAGGAAGACATCCACGTCCATATCGATGGCCCGGTGGTGTCAATCAGCGCCGAGCGCAAGCAGGAAAAAGAGGTCAAGGATGGCGAGCGAGTCCTTCGCACCGAACGTTACTTCGGCAAGGTTTCGCGCAGCTTCCAGCTCGGCCAGGATGTCGATGAGGCCAAGGCCGTGGCCAAGTTCAACGATGGCGTGCTGGAACTCACGCTGCCGAAGAAGCTTGCCGCGCAGGCCAAGCGCCTGACGATCGACTGATTTGCGGCCCTGATCGCCTTGCACAAGCGGAAGACCACGGTCTTCCGCTTTTTGTTTACACCTGCGGCCACTACAATCGGGGCATCGTTTCCGGAGAAACCCGATGTCCGCTGCCAGCATCACCGCATCCACCCCTCCCGCCCTCAAGGCCGAGATCCTTGCCGAAGCGCTGCCTTACATCAAGCGCTTCTTCGACAAGACGATCGTCATCAAATACGGCGGCAACGCCATGACCGACCCCAAGCTGAAGGACTGCTTCGCGCGCGATGTCGTCCTGCTCAAGCTCGTCGGCCTGAACCCGGTTGTGGTGCACGGCGGCGGCCCGCAGATCGAGAACCTGCTGGCCCGCGTCGGCAAGAAAGGCGAGTTCATCCAGGGCATGCGCGTCACCGATGCCGAAACCATGGAAGTGGTCGAGATGGTGCTCGGCGGTCAGGTCAACAAGGAAATCGTCAACCTGATCAACAAGCACGGCGGCAAGGCCGTCGGCCTCACGGGCAAGGACGCCAGCTTCATCCGCGCCAAGAAGCTGATGATGCAAAAGCTCGACGCCCCGCTCGGCGACCTCGTTGACGTCGGTCAGGTCGGCGAGATCACCAGCATCGACCCCAGCCTGATCTCCTTCCTCGACAAGGGCGACTTCATCCCGGTGATCGCCCCCATCGGCGTCGGCGAAGAAGGCGAAACCTACAACATCAACGCCGACGTCGTCGCCGGCAAGCTCGCCGAGATCCTGAAGGCCGAGAAACTGATGCTGCTCACCAACACCCCGGGTGTCCTCGACAAGGCCGGCAACCTGCTTACCGGCCTCACCCCGCGCCAGATCGACGACCTCGTCGCCGACGGCACCCTGTCAGGCGGCATGCTGCCCAAGATCGGATCGGCGCTGGACGCAGCCCGCAACGGCGTGAAGTCGGTGCACATCATCGACGGCCGGGTGGAACACTGCCTGCTGCTGGAAATTCTCACCGATCACGGGGTGGGGACGATGATAAAGAGCAAGTAATCACGATGACGGGGGCTACGGCCTCCGTTTTTTTGTCTGGAACAGCCTCACCACGCCCCTCATGCCCCTGCGCCGCGCGGCCCTCCTCCTCGCCCTGACGACAACTGGCGCAAGCGCGGCCGTCATTACGGTCGGCCCCGGTGAGTCGGTTGATACGATTGCTGCTGCGGCACGTCTTGCCCAGGACGGCGACACCGTCCTGATCAAGGGAGGCACCTACCGCGGCGATGTGGCCGTGTGGACGCAAAAGCAACTCGAAATCCGCGGCATTGACGGACGCCCCGTGCTGATCGCCGACGGCAAGAGCGCCGAAGGCAAGGCCATCTGGGTGTTCCGGAATGGCGACTACACGGTGGATAACATCGAGTTCCGCGGTACCCGGGTGGCCGACGGAAATGGGGCTGGGATTCGGTTTGAGCGCGGAAAACTGAAAGTCATCAACAGCGCATTCATCGACAACCAGACGGGCATTCTCACCGCGAACTTCGAGGACGCTGAACTCCGCATCGCGGACAGCCTTTTTGCGCAAGCCCCCAGGCAAGACCATTCGCTGCCGCATCTGCTCTACGCAGGAAGGATTGCTCGATTCGAAGTCAGCGGCAGCCGTTTCCATCAGGGCTACCGCGGACACCTCATCAAGACACGTGCCCGCCACAATGAAATTCGGTACAACCTGATCTACGACGGCCCTGCCGGTGAGGCCTCATACGAAATCGACATGCCCAACGGTGGCGTTTCTTTTGTCATCGGAAACGTCATTGGCCAAAGTGACAACACTCAAAACCCAGTGCTGGTTGCATACGGCGCGGAGGGTGACGCCTGGCCTGACAGCGCGCTCTACCTTTCGCACAACACTTTGCTCAGCGACAGGTTTTTCGGTGCGTGGTTCTTGCGTGTCTGGAAAGACAGACTTCCGGCGAACACGGAGATACGAGCGATCAACAACCTGACCGTCGGGTTCGGTGCATTCACGCTTGCTGCAAGCGGGGATTTCCACGGAAACGTGCCGGCGGTATCGCCCCTGCTTGGAGGGACGGACATACTGGACTTTACCCTCCCGGACGACTCCATCCTCCGCTACTTCGGCGCGCCGCCCGGCGAGGCCCGAAATGGCAGCCTCGCCCCAGAAGCCGAATTCAAGCTGCCCATCGGCAGTCAGAAACTTGCGCCGCCCGCAAACTGGGCGCCCGGTGCGTTTCAGAGTCCCCGCTAGACCAGGACTCATGTGAGCCCCAGTCTCTCGGGACCGTCTCTCGAGGTCTCAAGGCAGGCAGGGAAGTCAGCGCTGGCCTTTCAGAGGGCGCTTGTTCATTTCGGGTCGGGTGGTGCCACCGGGGTCGATGACGGCTCGCGCCAAGCCCCCGCCCTTTTGAGCATATTCCTGAGCCCCGGCAGCGGAAAACCCAAACGATAAGCCGTATGCGCGCTATCGAGAGCCTTGTCATACTCCTTCAGGCTGACGTAAGCCAATCCGAGGTTGTAGTACACATTTGCATTCGCACCAGCCTGTTTCAGCGCCGCCTCCAACTGCTCGACCGCCTCTTGAGACTGGCCGCGTTTCAGCAGATAGGTGCCAAACACGACTTTCACCATCGCATCATCGGGCGCGAAGACCATTGCGCGCTCAAACCAGCACTCAACGGTGTATTGCCCATCCGGAGGTGGATTGCTCTTGGTCTTCAAGGACCAGTTGCCCATGGTCATTAGCGCCTGGTGATGATTGGGCAAAACCCGCAGCGTGTATGCAATGTCTCCCGCCAGATTCTTGGTCGTATTGCCGCGGCGCATCATGCGCACGTTTGCGGTGAAGTGTCGGTTCTCGACGATCTTTCGCTGTTCAACTGACGCAGTCCGGTAATCCCAGGGGCCGGTGCTTGCATCGTACGGACTCCCACATATGCTTCCCTGCGCAAACGCAGCGGGAAGTGAGGTCACCAGAAACGCCAGCGTGAAGCAGTAACGCAAGGTTCGAACAGAATTCATCTGTGACAGGACTCGTTCGTTGAAAACATCAGGCGTACCGGGCACTTGTGCATACCCGCCGAAACCGAGGTCCATCATACAATAGTCCGATCTCAACGACTGTGCCGTCCGCCACCACAGGCATCCGGTTACGTGCAACCCGCTCATGAGCATCTACACGCAAATTGGCAGCAAGCTTCTGTTCCCACTGCATGAGCGCCTCAAGGGGCATGACACCGTAGAAATCCTCCGTAGGATCGAGCAAACACAGTGGTTCGATGCTCAACGCCTTGAAGAATTGCAGCTATCGGAGTTACGGCAGATGTTGGTGCAAGTCTCTGCATCCGTTCCGTTTTACCGAACGCTCCTCAACGACCTTCAACTCAGCCCTCAGGATTTTCGAACACTTGACACACTGGGCGCCCTGCCGATAACCGACAAAGCCGTGATTCGAGCGCATCAGGATGAGTGGACCGCTACTGATTCAGGCTCTCTCGTTCGGGCAAGCACCAGTGGCTCCTCAGGAGAACCGCTCGTTTTCAAGTTAGGGAGGCACCGCATCAGCTTCGACATTGCCGCAAAATGGCGGGCAACGCGCTGGTGGGGCGTGGACATCGGCGACCGCGAGATGGTCTTGTGGGGCTCGACCCTCGAAACGAGCACCCAGGATCGCGTTCGAGATATTCGCGACAGGCTATTGCGTTCGAGGCTGCTTCCTGCGCGCGACCTGAATCCGGAGCGCATCGATCGCATATTGTCGGAGATGCGTGCGTTCCGTCCGCGCATGCTGTTTGGTTACCCTTCAGCGTTGGCTCGAATTGCCTTCAGGGCCAGGGAGCGTCGCATCATCATGAGCGACATTGGCATTCAGGTTGCATTCTGCACCTCTGAAGTCCTGAGGCCCGAATGGCGGAAGATCATCGCAGACGTGTTCGGTTGTGGTGTTGCAAACGAGTATGGCGCACGCGACGCGGGCTTTCTCGCCCGGGAGTGCCCCAACGGAGGACTTCACGTAACCGCGGAAGAGGTCATCGTCGAAATCGTTGATGAATCGGGAAAGCGTTTGCCGGCGGGCACCGAAGGCGACATCGTCGTCACCAACCTCGCCGGCCCTGAGTTCCCGTTCATCCGCTACCGGACGGGAGACCGCGGGACCTTGTCCGACAAGCCATGCCCCTGCGGCAGAGGGTTGCCGTTAATTCAGGCAATAGGTGGGCGCGCCAACGACGGTCTGATCGCCACCGACGGCAGCTGGGTCCATGGCAGCGCCATAAACCACGCACTCCGGGAGATTGACGGACTCCGGGCATATCGCATCATTCAGGAATCGCAGACACTGGTCGTCGTTCTTTTGGCCGTCACCGAGCCGATTCCTGACGCTACAGTGGCAAAGCTGGTTGCCCATGTCCGGGCCTTGCTGGGCTCATCGGTACATGTGGAGTTGCGCCGTGTTGATGAGATTCCACCCGAAGCCAACGGTAAATTCCGCCATATCATCTGCAGAATCAGTGCCGCTGCCTCAGATGCATTGATCAACACCCATTCTCAGGAGCGTGCATGACGTCATTCGCCTACAAGCTCCCAGGACTCCGGACCGCGCTGTCGCTGGCCTCACCTGCTGGCCCGCGTGCAAAGCTGTCCATACTCATCTATCACCGAGTACTGGCAGAGCCTGACCCCTTGCGCACTGGCGACCCGGATGCGAACACCTTCGGCTGGCATATGGATCTTCTGGCACGCCACTTCAACGTGCTGCCGTTACGCGAGGCAGCACTGCGCCTGAAGGCGGGAACACTGCCTGCCCGCGCCGCATGCATTACCTTCGATGACGGCTACGCCGACAATTACACGACCGCATTGCCCATTCTGAAGAAGGCAGGCATTCCGGCAACGTTCTTCATCGCGACCCGTTACCTGGATGGGGGAAGAATGTTCAACGACACGCTCATCGAGTTGGCCAAGGGACTCCCCACCGGGTCAATCGATCTATCCTCTGCCGGCCTTGGGCTCCTCTCCATCAATACGACAAGCGACCGTCAGGCTCTGGTTGGAAAGCTGCTCGGCCATTTCAAGTACCAGCCTCCCGAGCAGCGACTCATGGCGGCAGAAAGCCTCGCCTCGCGCTTCGACATTCAGCTGCCTGACAATCTGATGATGAGCCGTACGCAGCTAAAGGCTCTACATGCAGGTGGTATGGAAATCGGCGCTCACACCCATACCCATCCGATCCTGGCAAGGCAGTCGCCACGCGATGCAAACCAGGACATCCGCGTGGGCAAGGAGGAGCTTGAGAGTCTGCTAGATACGCCGATTCGCGTATTTGCCTATCCTAACGGCAGGCCGGTAAAGGATTATGGCGATGAGCATGTTGCCATGATCCGCGAAAGTGGTTTCGACACTGCCGTATCGACTCGCCCCGCCGCAGCGGATCGGTTCAGCGACATCTACCAGTTGCCGCGATTCACTCCGTGGGACAAGACGCCAACGCGCTTCGCGCTGCGCCTGCTGCGTGCACTCGTTCAATCGCACAGCGCTGGCGGATAGATCTGGCGATGACAACAGAACTGGAAGCGCTGCTGAGAGGGCTTAACTGTGCCCTCCACGACAATATTCGTGCAGATACCGGGCTCTTTGACACAGAGGAGCAAGGGCCCAGCCCCTCCGATCACTATGGCCACACCGCTGCCACGCTCGCGCTAGCAACGGGCTCGCATGAGCAGTGGGTTAGGGGAAGGCAATCACTCCGCGCCTGGCTCGATACCGATGCGCACAGGATAGGTCACCTTCCGTTCAACAGATTGATGCTATTGCTCACCCGGTCAGTGCTGTCGAGCAACGACGCCGATGCTGCCGGCAAACTCATGCTTGAAGAAGGGCTTCGTCGATGCACACTGCGTCGAACCTACCCGTCGAACAACTGGAGCCTCCTTGCGCAAACCTGCCGTCTGATCGAGGCAGAGCCGGCAAGGCGCGAGGCGGAGGCGGACCGACTGTGTGCACTCTTCGAACGCTGGACAACGGCCAAAGGCGCTTTCATCGACTTTCCGTCCAGGCCGCGCGAGAGTTTCTCGACCCCCCTGGCCTATCATCACAAAGCGCTCTTTCTCGCCGCGCTCTCCTGCTGGTTCCACGATGACACCAGACTCGCCGGCCACGCGCGTCGGCTGCTGAACTGGCTGGTCCATTGCTGGGACTCGGCCGGCTACGCGGGAGGCTTTGGGCGCAGCACCCATTCGCTGTTCGGCGATGGCTGCCTGATCGCCGCGCTTGTATTGATGGGCGTTGAACACGGCGACGGTGATGAACCTGTCCGTGCGCTTTGCAACCGACTGGATGCTCAGCGCCGTAGCGACGGATTCCTGTGGCTCAACCCTGCCGGACACGAATCGGGCACTGCCAGTTGGGACAGTTACATGCACCTGTCCGTCTATAACGCTTGGGCGGCCGCGGTCGCAGGCACCGCAATTCATCTTCGCAAGACTCGTCCGATTCCTGCGTCACTCGAAAATACGCGCTGGACGGCGTCACAACACGGCCTCTTTCATGATGAGGAGGCCGGGCTGGCCTGTCTGCGCACCGCAGAGGGGCACAACGTGCTGATCTCGACCAGAGGACAGCCACCGCAGTCATTCAGCCGCACCGAGGCGGACTTCCGGTATGCAGGCGGAACAATCGTTCATTTGCGGATCTCCGACGGCCCCCCGTTGATCCCACCGCCCGTGAGGGTGGCACGAAGCGAGCTTATGGAACACCCCTCAGTTGCCGGATGGACGCCGGTGTTTCGCACCAGTGGTGAGACACTGGTGCTCGATCAATTTTCATCGGTTTCGATCGGGCAAGAGGGCAGTTCGCTGGAGGTCAAGCTGAAGGGGACAGCAAGGGCGCTATTTCGCCGGACACCGAATACGCTCCTGGAGCGCTTGGTCGCCACAGTCGATTGGAGGTTGCTCGGAGGGCTTCTCGGGCGGCGTGCCGCACTGACACGCTCACCTTCCGTTCGTGTGAGCGGTGCGCTGACGCTGACACTCACTCCGGAAATTGACGGCGCATCCATCACCCGACTCACCGTACTCGACCCCCAGATCCCGACTGAACGCCTGAACCCATCCGGCCACAGCCGGATGCTCGCGGGGGAACAACTGGACACGCCCCCATTCGAGGATGGCAACACCTGCATTCGCCTTCGCTCCAGCCTTCCTGGCGGGGTCGGCTGCACGCTACAAGGGCATGACGCGCGGCCAGGCGCCGCTCCGCAGCGCCTTGATGAATGCCTGAGGGTCTCAATCCCCCGATAAATTCACACCGAGGATGAGCCCGTCGCGATTCACACCGCCGGGCGACGCTTCGCGCCAACCATCGTTTTGAGGGCTTGTGGCAGCCCCCGCACCAACATGGGATCGGCGGCACACACGCTGAAGAAATCGGTGAGCGGAAAATCACCGCGCCTCGCATTCGCCAGGACGCTGCGCCAAAGCTCGACCCTCGCCTTGACGATAGACCGTTCCAGCGTTTCCTTGGCAACCGGAAACGCTCGCACCAATTGCCGCATCAGCAGGCGGGATCGCAAGAAATAGATGGATCGCATCGTTGCCGACCGCCCTCCCCATCCACCCTCGGTAAAGATATTCACTCCGTCGCCCAGAACAACATCAACCCTGCTCGATACGAAAGTGCGAGGCGATTTCGCGGCGAGCATCGTTCTGAACAATCCATCCTCGCCCGCCGTGCGAAGCTTCGGGTCAAAGCGTGTCTCACCAATCAGATCATTCGCGACCACGAACGTACTTGAGGTGGAGATCGGGCCCGCCACCGTAAAATCGATCAATGGCTCGGTCAGCTCGTGAGCCCAGGGAGCAAGCTCGAGTTTCCTCAACGGCAACCCGTCTCCAAAAAAATGGGCGAGATACCTGAAGCCAGACCCTTCCACCTCCGTTTCGGCGGTGTAATAGTCATAGCCGTTCTCAAGTGCGAGCAACGCGGAGCTCAGATGATACGGCTCCCACCGGTCATCCGAATCCAGAAAAGCCACGTGTTTTACATGCGCCAACGCGTCGATGCCGCGGTTTCGCGCAACCCCCGGCCCGGCGTTGTTCTGCCTAATGACCTCGACACGGAAATTCGAAGGAAAGCTGACCTCTGCCAACTCGTGTTCGGCAGAGACGGGCGATGCGTCATCCACAATCACAACATGGACCGGAACACCGACATCCTGTATTGCCACGGATTTCAAGGTCTCTGTCAGCACACCACTTCGGCGCTGAAAGAACGGGATCACTACACCAAACATGGGCAGGCTTGTCCAAACACAAAATGGGAAGGGCTAACGTTCAACTGGATCGAAGGCGCTTCGGTGCCGATAGACACGATTGCCCTTCTCCGACTGCCAGAACAACACCCCCAGGTCGTCAATGACAACCGGGGTATAGAATCCGTAAGCGCCAAACGGCCAATCTGAAGCGCTCCACTCACGCGCGAGGCGCCACTCATCCCGATCGGGGTTAAACTCGTATATCTGACGCTGATCCCTCAATACAAACAGGTAGTTGCCTGACAGCGGATCATAGGACAGGGACGTATTCTTGATGGAGACATCGATCGGCGCATCCTTGAACGTCCGGACCGTTCCATCCGAACCAAGGAGTTCCAGTTTTCGCAGCGAGTAGTTCCCCCCTGCGAACAGCATATCCCCCCGCTTGCGATTGTAGCGTCCGACCGAGTGATAGCCATCAACGGCGGAGTCTCCCATCGACTTCAGAACGCCTTCGCGAAAGCCCACCCGATTATGCCCACGGGTAATCGCAATAAGCATATCCAACCCCTCATGCCACTCCATTGAGATCGCCCCGCCCAACGCAATCCCCGGAATTGCTTCCCACCGGGCCTCGTCAATCCAGTATCGACTGAGAATCCGATCGGGTGATAGCCAGTAGTAATGCCCGCGCTTCCAGTCAAGCGCGGTTCGACCGTAGACATGCCCGAACTTTTCGAATTTTGGAGGAGGCTCGCCCGCCCAACCCAGTTCCTGCCACGCGTTCATTAACACGTCGTAGGAAATGAAGCGCTTGTACTTGCGCATACCGATGAAGAACGTGCGCTTCCGTCTCGGATCCCAATGCGCAGAGTCGGTCCAGCCGTCGATGGCAAGCATGCGACCATCGTCATTCTTGACACGAAACAGGCTTGACAGGTTCGTCATGCCCGCAGGCAAGCCGGTCTCGATCTCGACGAACACTCCCGGTTCGATCGTGGCCGCGACCTTTGCCAACTGCGAGTCACTGAGGTCGCGTACCTCGTCGGCCCACGCACAACCAAGACCGAGATACAGCGCAAGCGTCAGGACCAGAGCCAGTTGTCTGCACACAATCATCGGGCGCCTCCGCTCCTGCCAGACATTTTTTCGGAACTACTGCAAACAGCTTATGCACCGTGACTATGGACGCATGTGGGCCATTCACTCGAACATGGCTCGGACACCCGTCACCGCGGCGTAGGCCCACGACTTGAGGTGCAAGGGCTTTTCCTTCAGCGCCAGTCTGAACTCTGAGAATGCCGTGCCCGCGTTTCCACGCTGATAGAAGAGATATCCGCACATGAAGTGAATCTTGTGGACTCGATCCTGAAACTCGCGCTCGGATATCCGCTCACCGTTCGGACTTGCCAGGCCCCATGCGTCCTTCGCCTGGCGGACAATTCGCGCCGCATAGTTGTAGTCGATGCCCCGCGCCGTTGCGCTGCCAGGGTGCTGCCGATACAGCGCATAGGCTCGTGAGAGGCGATGGACTTCTGTCTCACGCGATGCGCGCAGAAAGTACTCGTAGTCCTGACCAAGACGGTAGCTTTCATCGTAGAAACCTACCTTGTCGATCAACGACCGCCTCATCATGACGACCGTCGTCCATACGAAATTGCGCAACAACAGCTTATGGTAGATCCACCCCGACAAATCAGCGTCAATCGCGTCGACCGCGAGATCGCCCTGCGCCGGAATCACGGTCAAAGGATCGGGGAATACACCATTCTCGTCACAGACCCATTGCGAAAAACCCGTGCAGCTCATCCCGACCTCCGGATGAGCATGGAAATAATCCACCTGGGCGGTGAGCTTGCCTGGCAGCCAGATATCATCAGCATCGAGAAACGCGATGAACTCGCCGTGGGCCTCGCGAATGCCCGCATTGCGTGCAGTTGCCGCACCGCCGTTAGCCTTGCGGATCAATGTCGCCTGGGGATAGCGATTGGCCACGACGTCGGCCGTATCGTCCTTCGAGCCATCGTCAACAACGATCACTTCGATCTGCGGATAATCCTGCCTTAACACACTGTCGATCGCTTCCGCGATGTGTGGTCCGACGTTGTAGGCCGGGATAATCACGCTCACAAGACCGCTGATACTCATGCAAACCTCTTCAGTTTCTCTTCCCTCACGTCGGGCGCTTGCACTGATGCAGGCCAATCGTTCTGGGCAAGACGGGCACGCAGCCAGTCGAGCGTTACTTGCTCGACGCGCTGTTTCCAGCCGCGCGTGGAAAACGTGTGATCAGCGTCGGCAATCTCGACAAACCCTGGCCCGGAGACCAGAGCTGAGCGCCAGTCCGGGTGTGAGCGGCAAAAGTCGGCAAACTCCCTGGCCGTCAGATCATTCCCGCTCAGCACAACGAGCACTTTCCCCTGCATGCATTTCCACCCTGAGCCCATCCTTTCGATGAACGACGTCGGAGATGCGGGGCTTGAAGTACCACTTGCCTCGCCACTGGCACGCAGACGCTTTCCCAGTGCGGCGACGAGCCCCCATGCCGACTGCCAGACCTTGACGTCACCACGGGCCAGTTTTCTCCAGAAGGCGGGGGACAGCAGTCGCCCCTTGTAGTAATGGTTCAGTCTGGCCGCTGCAAGCGACGCATCGGTTCGAACCCAGGGGTTCAAGGCAACAATCCCGGCCACTCGCGAATCGTGCACCGCATACATGAGCGCCGCGGACGCACCATCGCAGAGGCCCCACAGTGCAACGCCATCCAGTTCGGGGCAGGCGCTCATGAGTGCATCAATGGCGGCACCGATGTCGTGTTCGACCGCTTCGAAATTGCGCGCCCCGGCCGCACTGTCTCCCATGCCGCGATAATCGAAGCGCAGGCAGGCGAAGCCACCTGCGGCCATGGCACGCGCCAGCAGGACAAACTGACGGTGACTGCCTACACGATACTGCGGTCCGCCCACGACGATGACGACGCCAAGCCGCTCCGGCCGTTCCGGCATATTCAGCACGCCAATGAGCGGCTCGGACTCGCAGGTAAATACCAGGGGAACTTCCCTCGACATCACACCCTCCCCATCGTGAGTGCCGCCAGAACCCGTCGCGAACGGTCGATCAGATCCTGCGCAACCTCAATTTCCTGCGACTGCCAGAACGAAGGCCCGACCACCGCATGATGACGTGCGCCAATGCCAGCCCCGGCCCACTGTCGTTCAAGGCGCTCGAAAGCCGGAGACGGTGCCACCTCGCCGGCCGGACTGAGCTGGAACCAGTGCACGCCAAGTGGGACCGCAGCAGCGGTCAAACTGGACGCTTCCATGCCACGCGCGAGGTCAGGTGCGATCGCATAGCCGGCAATCTCGACCGTTTCCCCCGCCGCCAACCGTTGCTGTGGCGGCAACTCGTCACCCGGCCCAGACTTGCCGACAACCTGGGCCATTCTCCACATGCGCAGAAACTGTTGCAGGTGCTGTTTGCCACTGGCAACCGGTTGCCACAGCAACAACCCGCATTCAAGCTGGAAGCGATCCGCAGCCTCCGCCGCCAGCACAGCCCCCAGCCTCAGCCCCCACAGCCACACCGGACCATTCGTCTGCGCCGATGCCCATTCATGCGCATACCGCACGTCCTCGAGCCAGCCGTCCCATCCCGCGTCGGCAAAGTCGCCTTCACTGTCGCCGCACCCCCCGAAATCGATCTGCAGCACCATCCAGCCATCCTGCGCCCATGCATCGGCCTGCAAGGCGACCATGTGTCGCGACTTGTTCATCTCTTCGGCAAATGCGGGCACGTGGATGATCGCGCCGTGACACGCAGAGCCTTCCGACGGCTTGCGCGCGACACAGAAGCGGAAACCTGCCGGCGTCTGAAGGTGGAAGGCTTCAATGGATACTGTCACCGGCGACTCAGGAAACCTTTGTGCGGACCGCGTCAACCAGTGAGCCGACCGTGGCGAAGGTCTGACCGTCGATCTCGTCGTCATCAAAGATCACGTCGAAACGCTCTTCGATCGCGCCAATCAATCCAACCACGGCCATGGAGTCGAGCTCGGGCAAGGCACCGAGCAGCGGTGTTTCCGCTGTCATGCCAGCCGCCCTTCCCTGCAGACTCAGAATATCGTCAAGAATGGCCAAAACCTCAGCATGTATCTTCAACACTATCTCCCTGAACCGGCGACCTTTCCCGCCAGCGCTAATCTGTGAATTATATGCAAGTACGCCAACCGCTCTCGTGACAAAATACGGCGAACGCACTTACGGATCCAGCATGTCCAGCACAACCGACCGACCTTACGCAGTTGTCGTGGGCCTGTGCGCCCATGGACTTGGTATCGCACGCACACTCACGCGGGCAGGCATCCGAGTCCTGGCACTTGAAGCCAATCCAGCGCTGCCCGGGGTACGAACCCGCTGTGCCGAGGTGCGCATTGTGCCCGACATAAACGGAGAAGGCCTCATTGAAGCCCTCCTGCTCCAGGCCGCTCCGTGTGGAGAATCGCAAAAACCGGTTCTTTTTTTGACCAACGACCGCATGGTAGAGATAGTCGGACAGCACTTCGAGGCGATTTCATCGCGTTTCCGTTTGAGTTGGGCTCACGCAGCCAAAAGCCTTGTACCGCTGCTGGGTAAAGACAGAATCGAGTCCCGCTGCCTTGAGACCGGGATGCTTTATCCGAAAACTGTCCTGCTAACTGCTTTCGACGACGCAGCACAGCAGTTATGCACTTTGCAATTTCCCGTAATCGCCAAGCCGACGCGCCCAGTCTCCGCCTTCAAGACTCAGGTTGCAGCGTCCATGGACGATTTTGAGGCCGCGCGTGCACGCATGGAACAAAGCATGCCGCTTGTCGTGCAGGAGTTCATCCCCGGGGACGATACCCATATCCGGTTTGGCGCACTGTACCTCGACGCTGGGCGAGTGCTGGCACGGTTTGAAGGGCGCAAACTGCGCTCCCGCCCGATGGGTCACACAACGATTGCAATACCTGAATCAAATGACGAGATACATGCCCTGGCACTGCAGTTCTTTGAAGGGCTGAATCTGTCTGGCCCGGTATCGCTCGAACTCAAGCAAGCCCCCGACGGACGGCAATGGGTGATCGAGCCAACCGTAGGGCGCACCGATTTCTGGGCAGAACTGTGCGTGGCCAATGGCGTCAATCTGCCGTTGATAGAGTATTGCTCGACGACGGGTTCCGCCATTCCCCCCATCTCCCCGTGCTCACGCAACCTGTGGGTAAACGGAGAACGCGACCCCGGCGCCATCCCGTGGCTGGTGTGGAATGCCCCTGGTCATCTGCTTGGCCACCACTTGAACGGCGTATATTTCGACCTCGCTGACCCCGGCCCATTCTGTGTCGCGCTGACCCGTTTTCTCTCCGCCATCCCCCTTCGTGCGGTGCGCAAGGCAACCCGCCTCGTAACAGGCAATGCCTGAATCCGGAATCCCCATCACCGAGAACAGTGCCGCACAAGCAACATGCACCTTCGGTTAGACTCAGCCGACCCATTTCGGATGCCTGCACGGATTCCAAACGCAGAATGAATGCCACTCACCTACTGCACCACCTGATTTTTGCCTCGGCCGAGCGCAGACCGGAAGCAGCCGCGCTCAGCCATGCAGACGAAACGCTCAGCTACTCAGCGCTGGCGGGGACCGTCTCTTCCGTTGCAGCCGGCCTGATACAGCTCGGACTGGATCGCGCCGAACGCGTCGGGGTCTATCTGGAAAAGAGAACCGAAACCGTCGCAGCGTTCTTCGGGACAAGCGCGGCAGGCGGGGTATTTGTTCCCGTCAATCCGATCCTCAAGGCCGAGCAGGTTGGTTACATCCTTCAGGACTGTAACGTACGCGTACTGATCACCAGCGCCGAGCGCTTTGCCGGACTAAGGGAAACGATCGGCACCTGTCATGACCTCCGTCATGTCGTACTCACTGGCGCCCCAGACGAACTTCCCGCCCTGTCGGGCGCAACGGTACACCGCTGGAGCGATCTGGTTGCATCGCCGGCCACGCAAGGCCATCGCGTCATCGACACAGACATGGCAGCCATCCTGTACACGTCGGGCAGCACAGGCCGCCCGAAAGGCGTGGTGCTGTCTCATCGCAACATGGTGGCCGGCGCCAAGAGCGTGGCACAGTATCTGGAGAACGGCCCTGACGACACGCTCCTGGCCGCCCTCCCGCTCTCATTCGACGCGGGCTTCTCGCAACTCACCACAGCCCTCCATGCCGGCGCACGGGTTGTGCTTCTCAACTACCTGATGCCGCGCGACGTCATCCGAGCACTGGAGAAGGAGAGTGTTACCGGCCTCACTGCGGTGCCCCCGCTCTGGATTCAGTTGTCTCAGTTACGGTGGCCCGAATCGATCACCAAGCACCTGCGCTATATCGCGAACACCGGAGGGCGCATGCCGCTGGATACGCTCAACAAGCTGCGCACCTCATTGCCCGATACCAAGCCATACCTGATGTATGGCCTGACCGAAGCCTTTCGCGCAACCTACCTCCCGCCTGAAGAGATCGAACGCAGGCCGGACTCCATCGGCAAGGCCATTCCAAATGCCGAGATTCTCGTCCTGCGCGAGGATGGGACGGAATGTGCCGCCAATGAGCCGGGCGAACTGGTACAACGCGGTGCCCTCGTTGGAATGGGATACTGGAACGATCCTGAGAAAACGGCCGAGCGGTACAAACCGTTGCCCGCGGGTGCCGGCGGACGAGAGGCAGGCCTGGTCGTTCCCGAACTGGCCGTGTTTTCCGGCGACAATGTACGGCGGGATGAGGAGGGCTTTCTCTACTTCATAGGACGTCGCGACGAAATGATGAAGACCTCCGGCTACCGCGTAAGCCCGACCGAGGTCGAAGAGATTCTTTATGCGACGCAGATGGTCGGTGAATGTGCAGCTTTTGGCGTGGCACATGAGACCCTCGGCCAGGCAATCGTCGTCGTCGTCACGCCGCCACCGGGCGGAGACATAGATGTTGCCGCCCTGCAAACGGAATGCAGAAAACGCATGCCCGCTTACATGGTCCCCAGCAGAATCGAAGTTCATGCGGGTCCTCTGCCACGCAACCCAAACGGCAAGATCGATCGCAAATCGCTAAGCACCGCTACTCAGTGACCGAAAGCACAATGACCACCCCAGTCCGTCCTACGCCTTGCCACGCGCCCATGGACCAGTTCGCAGCCATCAACGGCGAACTGGTCATCGGCGGCGTTCCGATCACGAGGCTCGCTGCACGTATAGGTCAAACCCCTTTCTACGCAGTCGATCGGCAGTTGCTCACGCAGCGGGTTGCCGAACTGCGTGAGGTATTGCCCTCGCAGGTGAAGCTGCACTATGCGATGAAGGCAAACCCGATGCCCGCACTCGTTTCCCACATGGCCGGTCTGGTCGACGGAATTGACGTCGCATCTGCCGGCGAACTCAAGGTCGCACTCGACGCTGGAGCAGTTGCGCACGAAGTGAGCTTTGCCGGGCCGGGAAAAAAGGACACGGAGTTGGCGCAAGCGGTAGCGGCTGGCATTCTCGTAAACGTCGAATCGTTCCGTGAAATCGCCCCTCTTGCATCCGCATCGAAGGCACTTGGACTTCCTGCGCGCGTTGCGGTCCGCGTGAACCCCGACTTCGAACTCAAGTCCTCGGGCATGAAGATGGGCGGGGGGCCAAAGCAGTTCGGCGTCGATGCCGAGCAGGTGCCGGAACTGCTCGCAGAGATTGGTCGTGCCGGCCTCGCATTCGAGGGCTTCCATCTTTTTGCAGGCTCTCAGAACCTGAAGGCCGAGGCGATCATCGAGGCTCAGCAGAAGAGCTTCGCGCTCGCCCTCCGGCTTGCCGAGCACGCGCCCTCTCCGGTCAAATTCTTGAACCTCGGGGGCGGTTTTGGCATCCCCTACTTTCCAGGAGAGCAGCGTCTGAACCTGGAGCCGATTGGCGCCAATCTCGGGGCCATTGTCGCCGAAGCAGCAGACAAACTCCCACAGGCGGAGATCGTCATCGAGCTCGGCCGCTACCTCGTAGGCGAGGCGGGTGTCTATGTCTGCAGCGTCATCGACAAGAAGGTGTCTCGCGGCCAGACCTTCCTTGTAACCGACGGTGGCTTGCACCATCACCTCTCGGCCAGCGGAAACTTCGGCCAGGTCATCCGCAAGAACTATCCGGTGGCGATTGGAAACCGCATGAACGACGCGCCGGCAGCGCCTTGTTCGGTCGTCGGACCATTGTGTACACCGCTCGATCTCCTGGCCGACCGCATGGCCTTGCCCGATGCCGGGCCTGGCGACCTGGTTGTCGTCTATCAGTCCGGCGCCTATGGCGCAAGCGCGAGCCCTGCAGCATTCCTCGGACACCCCTCTGTCGTCGAGACGCTCGTCTAAGCCCCTCCCTTTCAACCCTTTCGGTCCCCCTAATGAGTGTCCGCAAAGCGCTAGGACTCAGCGCAATCTCGCAACTCGTCAACTTCGTGCTCGGCTTCGCCAGCGTGGTGATCGTGTCACGCCTGCTGACACCAGCCGAGATCGGCGTGTTCTCCGTCGCAGTCTCGGTGCTTGGCTTCGCCCACGTGTTCAGGGAGTTCGGCGTCGGGCAGTATCTGGTCCAGGCAAAGGTTGTGGGACGCGAACAATTGCGTGCTGCATTTTCCCTGACGCTGTTCTTTTCCTGGTCGATCGCCGCAGTCCTGTACCTCGGACGCATCCCGCTCGCGGCCTTCTACAACCATGAGGGCATTGCTGAGGTGCTGGCGCTGCTGTCACTCAACTTCGTGCTTCTCCCCTTCGGGACGCCTTTGCTCTCACTACTGCAAAGGGAGCTGAAGTTCGGAACGCTCGCCGTTGTCAGTATCTGCAATTCGGTAGCGAGCACAACAACAACCATCGTGGCTGCACTTGCCGGTGAAAGCTACCTGAGCATGGCATGGGGGGCGATCGCAGGCCACATCACCAATATCGTCCTGCTGAACTTCATCCGCCGCGGCGAGATCTTCATGTTCCCGACCTTCAAGGGTTTACGCGAGATCGTCAAGTTCGGTTCAGTGTCCAGCCTGGTCTCATTTCTGTCCGAGATCGGCGCAAGCGCTCCCGATCTGATCCTCGGACGGACACTGGGCTTTTCGGCAGTCGCCTATTACAGCCGAGCCGCGGGTTTGCGCAAAATGGTCCTCGGGCAACTCGCAACCCTTGTAAACAAGGTCTATTTCCCCTCCTTCGCAAAGAACGTCCGCTCAGGTCAGAATCCGGCTGAGCTGTACAGCCGCGCGATGAACTACCTGCTCGCTGTTACCGTGCCGACGATGGGGCTACTTGCCTTGCTCGCCGAACCGCTCATCATCTTTTTGTTCGGGCCCCAGTGGGAACGCGCTGCTCCTCTGGCAACCCTGCTGTGCGTCTTCTCGATCATCAGCGCGCCCTATTCAATGGCCAACCTCTCGCTGGTTGCATCCGGAAACATCAACCGTGTTCTCTATGTTCAGATCGCGATTCAAGGCCTGCGCGTGGCGATTCTCGCAACGTCCATATGGTTTTCGTTGGAAATAGTGGTGCCTCTTCTGGGCCTGGTGGCCATTGCCGAGGCGGTGTTCTATCAGAACGCATTGCACAAGGCATTCCAACTGACATTCATGACCCTTATGTCAAAAACGCGAACCTGCTTTGTACTCTTGCCGTTCGCCCTGATAGGCCCGGCCGTCGCAATGTATTTCCTCTACCGCCCGGACGCCGATGCACTTCACCTGCTTATCACTCTGGCAGCCTCGGGCACACTTGCCCTGGGTGGATGGCTTATCGGTGTGTGGACGATGCGCCACCCCCTTCAAACCGAAGTTCTGACAGTGTTAAAGCGACTCCGCCTGGGTAAATCACACGGCTAGATGCTGCCCCTGGCAGATGTCCGGGGACCTCTTCCTCATGCCTCGCCGCGACGTCGGTGCGATCCCGCCGTGCAAAGGGCCTCCTGTAGCCGCAGTTTTCCGAAACTTCATAAGCCTGCAAACACACTGCATCATGATAGATTCGGGGTTCCCCCGCAGGTCACGCAGCCATTCATCGATATTCGGTCACCATGAGCTGCGGGCCGCAAGGAAAATTGCAGACGGCAAGAACCACCACTCTGCAGCACCGGGAATACAGATGCCGACGATACCCTCACCCTCGACTCACTACGTCAGGACTGCGCTCGACACCATTACGGGCTACACGCGTTACGTGAAGTGTATTCTTCGCGATCTTGGAATGCGGAACGCAGCCAGACCAGCAAACACACGCCACCTTCTTCTTCTCGCATGGTTCTTTCCACCAACCATATCAGGGGGCGTTTATCGACCGCTGTCCTTCGCCCGGAGAGCCGCTGAACTTGGCTGGCAGGTCACGGTGATCGCAGGCCCCGCGCCTCAGCAGGCTTCGTCGGCTGGCGAGCACCTACTCCGCGGACTTCCTTCGTCGGTTCGCGTGTTACGCATTTCAGAAAGCGAGCTGAAGCCAAGTTACCGGCTCTTTCCACAAATTGATGGCGGCTTTGGAAATGTCATCGAAACGCTTGAACAAACCGACACATCAGATATTAAGCCGCCATCGGTTATTCTCGCCTCGGGCCCTCCGTTCCATAATTTCGTCGCCGGCTGGCATCTGTCACGTCGCTTTAACGCCCCGCTCGTCCTCGACTACCGGGACGAATGGACGCAATGCCCTTTTGAGTTCGTCCGCCTGGGCACTGCCGACTCACGCTGGGAGCTTAAATGCCTTGAGCACGCTGCAAGCATTGTGTTCACCACACGATCTTTCATGCGGCAAGCCCAGATCGCGTTTCCGAGCACTGACCAGAAGAAGTTCATCCATATTCCAAACGGCTTTGAGCCCGGCGATCTCCCGCCCGAAACGGAGGTCTCGTCGCCTGCCACCCCGTCGAACACTCTTCAACTCGCATTTCTTGGTGCGCTGGGTCCGCACACGCCCGCTGATGGCTTCCTGAATACGGTAAAAGAGTTGCTTGAGTCTGAGCCGGACTGGCGCACACGGCTACGCATTCAATTTGTCGGGCAACGGCACCGCAGTGTCGAACCCGCATTAAGCGACAGCAGCCTTGAGGATATCATCGGTCTCCGGGACCAGGTATCCAAACCCTCTGCCATTAGAATCATGCATGAGTCCGGCGCGCTCATTGCATTTAACCCACCTGCCCTTGAGCGTTACATTCCGGGGAAGCTGTTCGACTATATTGCTTCAGGCCGACCCATCCTCGTCTACGGAGAAGGGGGGGAGGTCGCCTCCATTGTAAAAGAGCTTGATGCCGGCATAGTCGTCCCCGAGAATGACGTTACGCGCCTCCACGACGCGCTGATGCAATTGGTTGCGAAAGGTGCCGCAGATACCGATGGCAAACGAGAGCATTGGCTTCGCCATCATGAAAGAGCGGACCTCGCGGATCAACTTCTACAGCACATCGAGACGTTGCTCCCGGACGAATCCACTCAAAAGTAATCTGGACTCACATAGGGATTGCCGAGCATGAGCGAATGGATACTTGGCGCTTTACTTGTCGGGCTCGCAGTTCAGGCACTCACGCTATACAAAGTAAGAAAAATTCATTTGGCGTCTTACCGGCTTGAACGCGCCCTTCGTCAAACCGAAAGTGAAGCACGCACGCTGTATCAGCAACTCCAGGCCTACGATGGGCTAATGCGCCTGATCCACCCTATCGTCCCCTTACCTACGTTGCGGCACTGGGCTGCTTCCCCGGACTTCCTGTTGGAGCTAGCACGTCACGTGCGTCATGAACGCCCGGGAGCGATTCTGGAGTGTAGTTCCGGTTCATCGACACTCGTGCTTGCTCGAAGTTGCGAATTGAACGGCGCAGGGCATGTGTTCAGCCTCGAACACAATGAACACTACGCCACCAAGACGCGGCAGATGCTTGCAGAACAAAACTTGACCGCATGGGCTACCATCATCCACGCTCCACTCGTCTTTGTATCTGGACATGATCAGCCTTGGTATGACCCGAATTGCATTCCAAGCGACCGGCAAGCGTTGGACATGGTTGTAATCGACGGTCCGCCTGCTGACACCTCGCCCCTTGCGAGACACCCCGCACTTTCCATGCTGGACAGCCACATATCCGTCGGCGCGAGCGTTTTTCTTGACGACGCCGATCGTAAGGGTGAGCAGGAGATCCTTCGCCGCTGGGAGTCCGAGTTCCCGGAGTACGAGCAGACCCCGCTCTATCTCGAAAAAGGTGGCTCGCGCATGGAGAAGAAAGCAGCGACTCAACCAAGGTAATCCAGGCCAGCACGCAAGCGCATGGGTCATACGCCCACCACTATCCATTCACGCACACAACATGTCCCTTCGCAGGTTGGACACAATGAACGATCGCGACAAGACCGAGATCAAGACAGTCGTCTATTTTTCCCCTACATTGCCACTGCCCAACGGCGCTGGCATTCAGAAGAGGGCGTGGTCACATCTCGAAGCACTATCGGCAACCGCAGAAGTCGATCTCGTTCTGATGCTGACGAGTGGACAGATCTCCAGAGGGGACGACACGAGTGCAGCCGCCACACTATGCAGGAGCGTACGCGTCTTGCGCCTCGAGCCCACGTTTCGAACACGCAACATCAGGGTGCCGGGGCTGACCGCAGCCCTGCGCTTCTCATCCCTTGGTGCACCTTCATCGAAAATCGCGCCTTCCAGCGTACTCGATGACTTCCGCAACGATATTCGCCACCATCAGTACGACCTGGCGTTCTTCTTCCGCCTTCGCACATTCGAACTGATCAGCGCGGCTGTGGGTGGCGTACGCAAGGTGGCGCACAAGCTGTTCCTCGATCTCGACGACGTCGAATCAGTCGCATTGAAACGCGAGTTTGACACTCGCTCGCATCAGTTCGGATTTGAGGAAAAGGTACTCGCCAGAATTCAGCAATTCGAAATTTCGCTTGCGGAAAAAAAGGCATTGAAACAGGTGGACGGCATTGGCATCTGCTCCGACAAAGATGCCGAGACCCTTCGGAAGCAGGGCACTTCCGCCACGCTGGTGGTTGTTCCGAACTCCCTGCCCAATTTAAGGCAACTGCCACCCCGCGCCGCATCCGGGAGCACCCACATTCTGTTTCTCGGAACAATGACCTACCAACCGAATGACGATGGGGCGATCTATTTCTGCAACGGGATTCTCCCCCACATCAAGGCTCAGGCTCAGCAGCCGATCACGACGGAGATTGTCGGGCGCGGACCATCTCCGAAGGTTAAAGCACTTGCCGCAGATGACACGATTACCGTCACCGGCGAGGTCGACAGGGTCGAACCCTGCTACGAACGAGCCGATATTGTCGTGGTGCCCATTCGTTTTGGCGGCGGCACGCGCATCAAGATTCTGGAAGCGCTGGCGCTTGGCAGGCCGGTCGTTTCAACGTCAATTGGTGCAGAGGGCCTTGATTTGGTCGATGGCCGTGACATTCTTATTGCGGACGACGAAGAATCCTTCGCTGCAGCCTGTTTGCGGCTGATTGCGGACCCTGACCTGAGGCGCAACATGATTGCCTCGGGGCGCGAGCAATTCAGCGGAAGCTATGAAGCAGGCCGCGTCCAGAAAAACATGAACGCGGCCCTTCAGAAGTTAGGTCAGCCACATTCGCCACACTGCTCTGGCTGAAGTCCGCCCGGATGAGGAGCAGTCTCATGCGCCATAGCCGCAGTACGGGCGGGCCCCACGAATTCGCGCTCGAATGCCTTTACCCGAGCCCACTTCCGCGACCGCACCGAACTCACCCTGCCGCACCTCAACAACACGTTACGAATGGTGTCGACTGCCCCGAATATATCGGCTACGAAGTACTGACCCAGTGCATCTGACTGTTCGGACCTGTCATACCCCGGCGCCAAAATGGCAGACACAGCCTCGTCGAGGCCTTCGGTGTCTGAAAACACCTCCGAGGCGTCACGGTACAAGCGATCCGTCACCTCGGATTGACAGACAAACTGACTGCTGCGGTAGAGCGCCGCAGGCCGACGCAGTCTGGCGAACTCGACACGGATCGAACTGTGATCGCACACCATAAGATCGGCGGCCGCCATGAGTTCAAACGGAACGCCGGTCTCGACGACACGCAGATTTGGAAACGTCGACTCAATTGCCTTGAGATCACGAAGCAGCCCCTTTCCGTCGAATCCATCCGAATCGCCCAAGGTCCAGAGTTTGGGGTGCGCAGTCACGATCACGTTGATTGGATCCGAACGCCCACACAATGCCTTGACCCCCTCTGCACCCAGATCCCGCAAGAAAGACATGCGCGTCCAATGAGAGGAAACAAGAAGCGTCTTGTGCTGCGGAGACAGGCCAAGCTGGCTGACGTAATCATTCTTTCTGCAGCTTTTCTCGACCAGTTCCGCAAGCTTCGGGGCGCCGCAGACAAAAAAAGCCTTGGACGGACAATCGAGCAGATCCCGTCGGACCTTTGACAACCAGTCCAGATCACCGAATCCGGCCAACAGCGCAATTCCGATCGAGTGATCCGCAAACATCTTGAAATTCCAGACCTCGTCCGACTTATGCAAATTCGCGATGCAACTGCCGTGACTTAGTATGACGCCTACAAAATCCCAGAAAAACCAGTCTCGAATAATGTCCGTTGTAAAAACATAATGCCAAGGCATCTTCGTGGCACGCTCATCCGGCAGTCGATACCGTTCAAAAATGGCGCCGAGTTCATGATCGGAGAACACAATCTCAACGCCGCTTTCGGCGCATACACCAACCCGAAACCTGCGGTCCACAGCTAACAGTTCAAGCAGCGCTTTCTGATTGGCAAACCCTATTTCGTTACTTACGTAAAAAAGAACCCTGATCGGCCCGACATTCTCCAGAAACGCCCTAACCCCCCATCTGACCATTGCCTTTACAGTGCGGACCGGCATCATTGCCCCCTCTCAAATGGGCCGATATATTCCTTCGCAATCACGACGTTATCAATATACAGGGCAAGGTCGGTGTCGGTAGGTGTGGTTCCGCCGTGGTACACATTCATCCAGAGCGTCTCAATCTTGAGGTCCGGTACATCCCGATAGCGCAGGTCGGTCCTTTCAAACGCGAGCTTTCCATCCACCCACGCACGGAGCACGCCATCGTTCTTTCCGGGCGTGTTCAAGCGCACGTACTGCTCAATGCTGTACCAACGATTCTTCGCTAGCATGCCTGTCGGCCCTTCGTTCCACCCCCACGTACTTCCGTATTTATTTGGCATTCCTGCATGATAGACATATGACCCGATTGCCCGGCGATCTCGCAGAGGGGAGTTGCTATCGTGCCAGCGGAAAAAAGTGCCTCGCGCAGACCAGCCATTCACCCCATTTGCGGTTCTGCCTCCCCAGCCGCCGCGATTGTATGTGCCCGCAAAGCCTGGCAGCTTGCCCCCAGAGCGGGTCGGATTCCAGCTCTCGCCAAATCGAAGACAGTACCGAAAGTACATTTCCTCAGGCTCGCCCTCGGGCCTGCTATCGAAGCGGTATGTCGCATTCAGGCCAAGAACCTTCCCCTTGAAAACGGACACTTTCAGTGCCCGTCCATCCAGACGCTCAAACCTGTTCGCGGCATCGTGGTCGATGATCTCGGTCGTACTCTTGTCGCTGACAGTTGCCCAGCGGGAGGCCCAATCCGATGACTCGAATGAGTCGGAGAAGAGCACCGCATGATCAGCGTTGATTCCCCTATCCTCAGGATACTTGGCCGAAAGCCCGCTGATGGATTCGGCTCGCCCCGTCTGCTGCAATATTGGGCGGAACACACCGATCGACGTAGTCCTGAAATACTGCTTGTCCGTTGTGAGCAGTAACTCCGCTTTGACAACGCGCCTTTTCTCATCGCGGTCAAAGGGAAACGCCATCACTGCATTGACGTCGCTTGCGACCTGAAAGGTTTTGCTGCCACCGATACTTTTGGACGTCGAACATGGGAGGTGTGCGTCGGCGCTCGCCGCCATGCGGGATCGACTGCCGTCGCCCCACTCGACAACCAACGATGGGCGGGCGGAAGGGTCAGCACTTTCGCGGCTGTTGAAATTAACCTTTCCTGCAGGCTTTCCAGGCGCCGCCATGATAAAGATTGCGCCTGCAGGGGCGGCCCCGCTTTGCCACTCCCGCACCAATCCAGTCAGATCCCAGGTAAGCACCTGCCGAACGCGAGTAACTGGCACATCCTCCATCGCATACGCACTGGCGCCATAGGGGGTCCCTGTCGAGTCAGCCCAGTCGCCACCCGGCTGTTGCCACGCCATGTTTGCAGCGGTTGCAAAATGCCGGCATGTGACGCCATCCCGTCCGTCAGAGAGTGGAATTGCCGCTTCCGCATGCGATGCGGACAGAAGGGCAAGGAGTATGAGGACAAGCGAATACATCTTGCTCGACACTAGCGAGCAATCTTCCGGAAGGTACCCTTTCACCACCATGTTCCTGAACACGCTTGTCATTAAAAAACCATCAAAAGAAGGGCGCCGCTGCAGGTCAACACTATCTCGCTTGGCGATTCTAGCGCCCTGTCGCTCCCTGTCATTGTTCTGTCATGGTAGCAGCGGAGATCGCCGCATCGGACGCCTTTCTGACTCTCCTTGCCAAATGTGTCACCGGTTGGTGACAACTTTGATGCGGTATCATGCGGACTGCCTCATCCATCAAGTCAGCAGCATCAATCAGACGAGGAATCAGGTTTGCTTGCCAGAGTAACAGGCGCGGTTTCGCGCAGTGGATCCATGCCTGACGCAGGCATTTCAAGCGTGCGCGACGATGCGCTCTCCTTCAATGGCGGATTTTGCACTCACGATGCCAATGTCTTGATCCACCGTGAAAACAACACGATTTGCCTCGCTTGGGGCAATCCCCGATTCGGGTTGAACGCATGCGACCAGCGTGCTGGACGTGATGGCAGCGCTGCGGCTTGGCTCGACGCGTTCCGGGAACATGGCACATCCGCTGCAAGCACCGTAACGGGGCGATTCGCGGTGGTGATCCTCAACGGTGCCGACAAGACCGTGTGGCTCGCTGTTGATCGTTTCAACACGTATCCATTGTGTCACTCAAGCACCAGCGACCACTTTGCCTTTGCAAGCCGAGCTGACGAGGTCCCCTGTTCAAACAAGGCGGTGAGCCCACAGGCGATTTTCGACTACCTCTACTGCCACATGATTCCGGCTCCGCAGACGGTGTTTGCCAACATTTTCCGTCTGGAGCCGGGGCACCAGTTGCTGTGGGAGAGCGGTCAGGTCCGCATTGAGCGCTACTGGACCCCTTCCTTTGCGCCGGACAACACTCTCGATCTCGAGACAAGCAAACGCCGTTTCCTGGAAATCGTGGAGGCATCCGTAGCAATGGAAGCGGCAGACGGGCACGTCGGCGCCTTTCTTTCTGGCGGAACTGACAGCTCCACGGTTTCAGGAATGCTGTGCAAGGCACTGGGTAGACCTGCACCAACGTATTCGATCGGGTTCGATGCAGCCGGCTACGATGAAATGGAGTATGCACGCATCGCAGCAAAACACTTTGGCACGGACCACCACGAATACTACGTCACCCCTGGAGACCTTCTGAAAGGCATCCCTGAGGTCGCAGTTCACTACGATCAGCCGTTCGGCAACTCGTCCGCGGTACCCGCCTGGTTGTGTGCGACCAACGCCCGGAACGACGGACTCACTCGCATTCTTGCTGGCGATGGAGGCGACGAGTTGTTCGGCGGCAATTCACGCTACGCCAAGCAGCGCATCTTCGGCGTTTACGATTCAGTCCCGGGGTTGCTGCGTTCGTCAATGCTCGAACCGCTGCTTGCATTGCCCGGCATCGATCGCGTCCCGGTCGTCAGGAAGGCAGCAAGCTATGTCAGCCAGGCACGTGTACCCATGCCCGACCGAATGGGCATGTACAACCTGCTGCTGCGACTCGGCCTGGAGCAGGTTCTGACTGCCGACTTTCTGGCCCTCGTCAGCCCGGACGGTCCGCTGGAGCGTCAGCGCAGCGTATGGTCGCAGACTGACGGACAATCCCTGGTCAACAGAATGCTTGCGTTCGACTGGCGTTTCACGCTGGCCGACAACGATCTTCCGAAAGTGATCGGCACGACCGATCTGGCCGGCATCGACGTCGGCTTCCCGCTGCTCTCAGACGAGTTGCTTGAGTTTTCGCTCACCTTGCCCTCGAACTGGAAACTGAAAGGACTGACGCTACGCTGGTTCTTCAAGGAAGCACTCAAAGGCTTTCTCCCCGACGAGATTATTGCAAAGAAAAAGCACGGCTTCGGCTTGCCTTTTGGTGTTTGGACCTCGCAGCACGCCGAGCTTAAATCCATGGCAAGGGATTCGCTTGAATCGCTGAAACGGCGCGGCATCATTCAGGCGAACTTCATTGATGACCTCCTGAACAAGCATCTTCCCGCGCATCCAGGGTATTACGGCGAAATGGTATGGGTCATGCAAATACTTGAACTATGGCTACGGAAACATTCGCCGGAATTCAGCCTGTGAAATCCCCATATCGCCGTCTGATCTCCCTGATAGAAACCAATCACGGCACCCACCGTGGCTTCGTTCGCTATTTGCTGGGGCAGATTGAGGGGATATTTGGGGACCGCCAGCGCTTCCGCACTTTGAATCCGGCAAGGATAGAACGCCTGGTGTTCGTCTGTCTCGGCAATATCAATCGCAGCGCGTTTGCCCACGCAGTCGCAAATCGCCATCCGGTCGAGTGCATTTCGATTGGACTCTCGACGACAACGGGCGCACCAGCGACCGTCAATGCACGAGCCGTGTCCCGCGAGTTCGACATATCGCTCGACTCGCATACCGCGACCAATATTTCAGACTATGAGCGACGTGACGGCGACTTGTTACTGGTAATGGAGCTTCGCCACGCACACAGACTTGTAGATCGCGGAGTGCCTGCAGATCAGATCGCCCTTCTCGGGCACTGGGCGCGACCGATTCGTTATCACATCCACGACCCCGACACGTTGTCTGTCGACTATTTCCGCAGCTGCTTTGCCACAATCCTGCCCGCGGTGACCCTTCTGCTGGCGGAGCTGAAGCAAGGCAACAGTCCGAGTATCCGGCAATGAACGTCTATCTGACATTCGATATCGAAGTCTGGTGCAATGGGTGGGACGCTCTGGATGATCGTTTTCCGTCTGCTTTTGAACGCTATGTCTACGGTCGATCAACCGCCGGTGAATACGCGTTGCCGAAGACGCTCGAGATCATGAACAGGCACGGTCTGCTGGGCGTGTTCTTCGTCGAACCGCTGTTTGCTGCGCGATTCGGAGTTGAGCACCTCGCGAAGATCACGCACATGATCCAGGACGCGGGGCAAGAGGTTCAGCTGCACTTGCATCCTGAATGGACCGACGAGATCTGCCCCCCGGTGTTTCCGGACAAGCCTTACAAACGGCAGCACCTTATTCACTATTCGCGCGAAGAACAGACGGATTTGCTGCATCGGGGCCTGACCTTACTGAGCGAAGCCGGGGTTTCCAATGTAACGGCGTTCCGCTCGGGCAGTTTCGCTGCCAATGCCGACACAATGGCAGCGGCAAGCGCCTGCGGCTTGAGTACCGATGCCAGTCTGAACATGTGCTATGACGTTTCAGGGGCGGACTTGCGCGAGGAAGGGAACTTCTATTTCCCCCGCATGCGCGGCGCCCTGCAGTTGCTGCCGATGACAATTTTCCGTGATGGAACGGGACGGTTACGACATGCACAGGTTGGCGCGTGCAGCGTCCGCGAGTTCGAAGAGGCGCTTGAAGACTCCGCCCGGCGTCAGCACCCCTGCTTCACCATCCTGTCGCACAATTTTGAGATGTTGCGCGCAGGCACGTCCTTGCCCGACCGGATTGTAGCTGCGCGCTTCGAAGCCCTTTGTCGCTTTCTCGGCCAGAACCGGCTGATCTATCCAACCTGCGGCTTACGCTCACCGAGTTCTCTGGCGTGCATTCCGCAAGATACGTCCTTGGCACAGGTAAGTAAGCTCGCAACAATGCGCCGTTTTGCCGGACAGGCGGCGCGACGCCTGATCGCATGAATACAGCCCTCGAAGAAACGGCCCTCGGCGTTAGACCCAATCGTCCACCGTGCTTTGTACTCGGCATCGAAACCCAGATTGGCGTCGGCGTAGTTCGGGAACTTGGACGCGCCGGCGTACGCGTGATCGGGCTGGCCAACCGCAAGCATTCGATTGGTCTGTCATCACGATATCTTGAGCGCGGCATTGTCGCTGGCCCCGCGCGGGACGATTCGCTTGTCAGTCGAATACGGGAGTTGGGAGAGGAGTACGGTGGCGCAGTTCTGCTTGCCATTTCGGAAACCGATCTTGCCTGGCTCATTTCGAACAGGAGTGAGTTCGGGCAAGTGAAGGTCGTCGCGCCGGAAGCCGAAACCTTCCGCCGCGTTCTCGACAAGGCCCGAACACTGGAACTGGCAGAAAAAGCGGGCATACGGACGCCCAGGACACACGCGCCCAAATCCATCGATGAGTGGCGGAGCGCCTGTGCCGCAATTCGCTACCCGGTTGTCGTGAAATGGGCAGATCCAATGCTTGCGATGCCGCAGCTGCGCGCGCACAAGCTTCCGCTTCTGAAGCTTGAGTTCGCGGCAAATGCCTCGGAGTTGCAAGAGATCGGGAACCGCTTCGCGCCGGCAGGAATCTGGCCGCTCATTCAGGAATACTGCCCCGGCCGTGGTCTTGGACAGTTTTTCTTCATGCACAAGGGCGAAGCGGTACGCCGCTTCCAGCACCTGCGCATCGCCGAATGGCCTCCGGAGGGAGGCTTTTCCAGCGTCTGCGATGCAGTACCATTAACGCAGCATCAGGACCTCCAGGAGCGCTCCATCGCGCTGCTCAATGCAATCGGCTGGGAAGGCTGTGCGATGGTCGAGTATCGCCTGGACGATAGGAGCGGCGAGGCGGCCCTGATGGAGGTAAACGGCCGATTCTGGGGTAGCTTCCCACTGGCGGTGCAGGCAGGGGCCGGCTTTGCCACGCTGAGCTACTACCTTCAGGGGCTGGATGAACCGCTACCACCACTTCAACCGTTGCAGAACGGACTGCGCTGCCGCATGGTTGCAACTGAAGTGAAGCGACTCGTCCGCATCTTGCTTCAGCGCAAGCAAATCCGGGATCCGTTCTACGAGGTCCGGCCAGCCCACGAACTATGGCGTTTCGTGAGCGACTTCTTCCGCAGGAACACCTGCTACTATCTTTACGATCGACGGGACCCTGGCCCGTTATTGGCGGACCTGCGAAACTACCTGCTACGCCCGTTCAGGCGTTGAACCAGACCGCAGGCGCAACTGATCCCCGAAAAAGAGCGGAATACCGAAAATTCGCTTCTGCGGCTGGAATGCGGGTTCCTTCTCCCATCCTCGTATCTTCACCCATGCACATGCTGCGGTAGTCAAGGCCATCAGGTTATACGGCAGGTCGAAATAGGAGAGACTCAAGAACGCGCCCCCAACCGCATAGCCAACCAGCGCGACCTGGATCATCGACCCGAGCTGGACACACCATTCGGTTTCCGCCTGCTTCCGGCCATGCTTGCGGAGCCACCCTGCACTCAGCCAGGTCGAAATCCAGAGGCAGAGGAAGATGAACAGTCCAACGAAGCCGTGCTCTCCCAACATGTGAAAATAGATGCTGTGAGCGGACACGATGTGCGTTGGGTTCGGCGCATAAATGCTATAGACGAAGGGATTGTAGATACTGAAGCCGCCCCCGAAGAAGTTGGCTTTTGCAATATTGATAGCCATCATCCACGCATTGATACGCCCCTGTGCCGAGTTGTCCTCATGAGTCTGGATCGTATCCATCCGCGCCCACCACTCTGGTGGCATGAATGAAAGTGCTGCCGCACCGGCCACGACCATGATCAACCCGGTTGCGAACTTGTTCTTCCCGCGCCACCACAGCACCATGAGCATCGCCGAAACGGCCAGCAAGGCGCCGCGCGAATGGGAGCCCAGAATCGAGACCCCGCAAAGCACCATGGCTACGGTCATTGCGTGCTTGTGCCACGCTTTCACCAGCGTTGTTTGCAAAAAGCGCAACAAGGGGACTGTCATGATCAGTGCGACCGCCAGGGCATTGTTCTCTTCGATGTACGACCCTGAAGGACCATAGACTCTCGACCCGCCCCCGGTAAGCAGCGTGAATATGCCACCTTTGATCCCGTAGAACGCAACGGAGAACGCAAGCACCCACGCAAAGATCAGCATCTCACGCTTGGTACGTACCAGCATCAGCGTAACCAGCACCATGAAGTCAATCTTGAAGATCTTCTCAAGCTGTCTGAGGCTCGATGCACTATCGAACGCAAATGCGGTGGTCACACACATCCATGCAATGAGAATCAGCAGCCACGTCACGGGCGTGCCAATAAAGGGGCTGCGCTTCTCCTTGGTCATGAACAGACCCACAAGCGCGCACACGCCAATGTACATCGCGACGGGCGCGTTATACATGTAGCCCCAGGTCAGGCGGTGCGGATTCATGATGCTGATCCAGGTCCACAGCATCGCACCCACAAACGGGTGCCTCAGTGCAACCAGGCCGCCGGGCACCACGATCAGCATCAACACAAGATCACGCATTGCTGCTCTTCCCCACGATGGTCAGGTCCTCACTGTTCGCCACGACGCTCCGATAGACCTCAAACCAGCGCTCTCGTACGGCGGGCCATGCGTAATCCATGGAGGCGCGAAGACCGTTCTCCCGCAAGGCACCAACCAGTCCAGGCTCCGTCAATACCCGGACCGCGGCCTCCCCCATGGCGTCTGCATCACCTACGGGAACAAGCAAGGCCGACAGACCATCTTCGACCATGTCCGGGATCCCCCCGGCGGCCGTTGTGACCACGGGCACGCCACTGGCGAACGATTCGAGAATCGAAATGGGCATGTTATCGACGGTACTCGGATTCAGCATGCAATCCGCTGAAGCATACAGACCCGGGATGTCCGCGTTGTCGATACGCCCCGAGAAATGCACGCTGCCATCCAACCCGAGAGCCAAGGTGAGTGCCTTCAGGCGCTCAAGTTCCGGGCCACTGCCAGCCACCGTCAACCGGGCCTTCGGGAATATCGACCTGACCTTGGAAAATGCGTTGATCGCGGTAGGGATGTCGTAAATCGGCTCAAGGTTGCGGGTGACAATCAGATGCGGCGCATCGCCGAAAGAACGCGACGAGGCATGACGGAAGCGAGACAGATCCACAATATTGGGAACAATTCTGGCCGCAATTCCAAACCGGTCAAACACCCGCTGCAGGAATGCCGACGGCGTAACGCACGCATCTGCCTGTCGAAGCGTTCCGCGGACAAACGCAGGCGCGCGAGAAAAGAACGCGTCTGCGTTCCCTCCCCGGTAATTGACGATCACCTTCGTTCCACGGATGCGGCAGATCCAGACGGCGGGCGCGGCAAAAAGGTGCCATGCCCACCCGGAGTTTGCGAGGATATGCATGACCTCAACTCGTCCAGCCGCCCGCCACAGGCGTGAGACGTAGGGTATCAGCCTGCACCCGGCGCGCAACAGAGGGACCTTGCCAACCCATTGTGGACGGTAGGGCGCATTGTTACGAACCAGTTCGACATCGACGCCCTCGAGGCGCAGCAACCGGACAAGCTGTTCGCACTGGTTTGCCATGCCGCCAGAGGGAGGAGGCAGCGGGCCCACAATGCACAGCGCAGGAACTTTGGCTGAATGCGCTGTGCTCGGTGTTACATCCGGGTTCGACGAGTTCACGACTGCATATCCGCTTCCCTGCGACGCAGGATCAACCAGCATATCAACAACGCCGCACTGGTCGAGCCGAGCGCCATCACTGCAATCAAGCGCACCCTGAGCCAGCTGATTGCCTCGCGTTGAGGCAGGTTTTCACTTGTAGCGAGAATGTGAATGCGGGGGTAGACACCCACGGCCACGCCGCCAAGCTGCTCAAGAGCGCGATGTGTGTTACCAAGCGCGCTTACCACGGGATCCTGATCGTATTCGAAAACATTGTTGCCCCACCACATGTACCACTCAGGCAAACCCCGTCGGTAGTACTCCAGCGCCTTGTCCTCCCGCACAAACCCTGGGCTCGAAGCGGAGTCAACCGGCAGGAGTTGCAAATCAGAGGCGTCTGCCTCCAGACGACGTCTAAACTCGATCGCCGACAGAGGCCGGCCCGTCCCATCGATCACGAAGAAGTTATTGAACACATCAATCATGATCCATCGCGCCGCTTTGCGATCCCAAATCTCGTTGAAGATGTGCCCGTGCCCCCCAAAACCATCGAAAGAAAAGGCCCAGGGGCGGGAAAACAGCCCGGCCGCATTGGCAAGCCCGGTAAAGCTGTCCGCGAAATCACCGCAATACCCTTCACCGCGCTCCGTAATGCGCCGATAGGTTTGCTCGAGGTTCGACTGGATTGGTCGTCCAGTGCGCTTCCCATCGAAGAGCAGGTGTCGCCCAATCTTCAGCGCTGTCGCCCAGTCGTCGCCTTCTACTTTCAGGTCACCCGCCGCCACGGCATTTGCATAGAGCGGCGACGGCGCGCCGCGCTCAAGCGCAAAACCTTCCGGAACGGTTTTTGGGGTCCAATCGTACGCAGCCGCCTCATCCTGAAGCAACAATGCGTTCCGCATGCGCACCATTTCGGCCGAGTCTCTTAAATAGGGAGCGAGCGATCCGGCAACCACCAGCGTGATCAGCGCACTCACCCAGAAGAGTCTCAGGCATGTGCGTGCTGCCCGCGTCTGCCCGATGCCGGACTTCACCAGCAGAGCCCCTCCACCTGTGCCCGCAGCCCCTTCATCTCTGGGAGCTTGACGAGGTCGATGATGCGTTGCTCAGCACGCGAATGCGTGGCGATTGCATCGAAGATCGCGGGATTCGAGACGCCCACGATCAGCATTTCGGATTCTGCGATGATTGCATCGAGATCCGGCTTGAGCAGGTCGCCGATATGCGGGAGCTGGGTTTCGATAAAACGGCGATTGGCGCCGAGGAGACGGGAAAGCTGAACGTCGGGATCGTAGATGGACAGCTGCACACCCTTGCCGATGAGTTGCTCTGCGAGCGTAACCAGAGGGCTTTCGCGCAGATCGTCGGTGCCGGTCTTGAACGACAAGCCGAGCATGCCGACCTTGCGGCAACCAGACTCAAGCACTTTGGCGATGGCACGGTCGATGTGCTGGCGGTTGGACTGCAGGATGCCGTTAAGCATGGGCAGTTCGACGTCGTGCGTCTTGGCCAGATAACTGGTTGCACGCAGATCCTTGGGCAGGCAGGAACCGCCAAAGGCGAACCCCGGCTTGAGGTAGGCCGGCGAAATGTTGAGCTGGGTGTCCTGACAGACCAGATCCATGACCTCGAACGCATCGACGCCGAGGGCCTCGCACAGACGCGCGGTTTCGTTCGCGAACGTGATCTTGAGGGCGTGGAAGTTGTTACAGCAGTACTTCATCATCTCGGCTGCGCGAACCGAGGTTTGCAGGAACTTGCACGGCAGATGGCCGAAAAGTTCGCGCAGGCGGTCGGCCGGATAAGGATGATTTGCGCCCACAACGGTAAATGGCGGCTTGTCGTAGTCGCGAATCGACGAGCCTTCGCGCAGGAACTCGGGCTGGAAGCACAGGTGGAAGCCCTCGCCATCGCGCTTGCCGGACTCGGCCTCGATGATGGGCTTGAGCACGTCTTCAACTGTGCCGGGCACCAGGGTGGAGCGAAACACCAGGACATGCGGAGCGGTCTTGTCGGCAATCGCAAGGCCAAGATCCTTTGCCAGACGAAGTACCGCGCCCTGATCCTGGCTCCCATTGGTGGCAGAAGGCGTACCGACACAAATCAACGAAATGTCGCTGTCGAGCACGGCCTGACGAACATCGGTCGTCACACTGACTCGGCCACTTGCGGCAACGCTGAGCATGAGATCGACCATGCCCTCTTCAACAACCGGAGTGGTGCCCGCCTTGATGAGCGCCAGCTTGGCGGCATCGATATCAACGCCAATGACCTGATGCCCATCACGCGCGAGACAGGCGAGCGACACTGCACCAACATAGCCCAAACCGAAAATACTGATCTTCATTGACTGGTTTCCTTGTTGCCGCGAAATTCGGTCAGGCAGCGCTCGATGATGCCGTCAAGGCGCTCCATCGACCGCGGCCATGCGTGGTGCGAAAGCATGCGCTCACGCCCCGCCCGGGACAGCCGCTCGCGCTCGGCAGGCTGTTCAACCAGGCGAAGAATGGCTTCAGCGTACTGCATCGGCGTGTCAGCGACGAGGAAATGCTCCTCACCCTGGGCATCAACTCCGCCAGCTGCAATGCTGCTCGAAACCACCGGCACGCCCATCGCCATTGCTTCGAGAATCTTGTTCTGGGTGCCGCGCGCGATATTGAGCGGCGCGACCATCGCTGCGGAGCGCAGGATGTAGGGACGCACGTCAGGCACGGATCCGGTCACGGTGACACCGGGCAACTCACCCAGCTTGATGACTGCGGGGATGGGGTCCGCCCCCACGATCAGCAGCTTCATTTCGGGCCGTTTGGCACGAAGCAGCGGCCAGATCTGTTCGCAGAAGCGGAACATGGCCTCCTGATTCGGGTAGTAGTCCATGCGCCCGATGAAGCTGATGGTGTCCGGGTCATAGCCCTCACCATCGGGCTTGAAGAAGTCGGCATCCACACCGTTGGGGAACCAGTCGGTCGAAACGCCAGTGGAGTAGGACTCGAGCGTTTCCCACTCGGCGCGCGTGGTGGCGGTGCAGAGATTGAAGAGACGGGCCAGGCGCTTTTCCTCGCGCTCCATCTTGCTGCCTTCGAGCCAGTAGCCGGCCTTGAGCGGAAACGGCTTGTAATTGACGTACTCAAGCCATTTCTGCGAATCCATGTCGCCAAAATCAAGAATCTTGGGAATGTCGTGCACGTGACTGACGTACTGCGCCACGGATGAACAATGCACGAAAATCAGGTCGAATTTCTCGGAGGCGAGCAGGGCATTGACCTTGGCCGCAAGGTCGGGCGAATAGAAATAGCCCATCGACGAGGGCTCCATCGTCGGCAATCGCGCCACCATGCGCAGCATCTGGATCGGGTTCGACACCACCCCCATTTCGAATCGCTCGCAGTGCGGTGCGATCCCCCTGCCCTCTTCCGCTTCAGCCTCGGAACGCGCCAGCGAGCACACCGTTACCTGATGATTCTGCGACAGATGCCGGATCATGTTGAAGGGGCGGATCTTTCCACCGCGCTTGGGCGGAAACGGAAAGCGGTGACAGACGTAGAGAATTTTCATGCGAGGTGGCTTTTGAGCTCTGCCGTGACGTCATCAACCGAATGACCATCAAGGTAGAGACGACTCCAGATTTCCAGGTTCATCAGGGCAAGCAGCGCGTCGGTGCCGTCGATACGCGCGGACTCATGATCGGCCATGAGGCGGGACACCACCGCAGGATCGAACAAGTCACGGTCTCTCACGACATCGGTCGCGAGCAGCCTGCGCAGCACTGGGGCAAGCTCACGCTTGAGCCAGGCGCCCATCGGCGTGCCGAAGCCCCGCTTCTTGCGATCGAGAATGTCCGGCGGCAGCACATCGGAGAGCGCATCCTTCATCAGGTGCTTGAGACGGCCGTTCTTTACCTTCAGGGACTCGGGGATGGCTGCAGCCAACTCAACCAGCTCGCGATCGAGCAGCGGCACTCGGCATTCGAGCGATACAGCCATGCTCATCTTGTCTGTAAGCATCAACAGATCGTCAGGCAACTGGGTTTCGGCGTCGACTGCAAACATCCGGTTGAGTGCATCCTCGTCACCTGCAGCAGCGAACGCAGCAGCGAGTGCATCGCTGGACCCGTTGCGACCGCCGGTCAGCGCCGACACAGTCTCGTGGTCGAGCACCTGCAGGTAGTGACGGTAGCGCTCATCCGGCGAAAGCTCGGCCGAAGCGAGAAAGCCCCGGGCCAGACGCAAGGTATTCAGCACTTTCGAATGACGGTCACTGGGCATGAGCTCGGCTGCACGCGACATCAGCCTTCGCGACCAGCGCGGCAAGCGTTCCAGTTTGCGCACATAGTGACCACCAAGATAGCGCCGGTAGCCGCCGAACAGTTCGTCGCCGCCAACCCCCGAAAGAATCACCTTGACGTCCTGACGGGCAAACTCAGACACCAGAAAGGTGGTGATGAACGCGGAATCGGAGACCGGCTCATCCATGTGCCACAGCAGCTTTGGCAGCAAACCGACCACATCCGGCTTTACGACGATCTCGCGGTGTTCGGTACCGAAGAGCCTTGCCACCTGACGGGCATAGGGCAGCTCGTTGTAGAGCTGCTCAGCCTCACCGCCCTCGAAGCCAATCGCATAAGTGCGGATCGGGTGCGAGGAATGCTTGGCCATATAGGCAACCACCGCGCTGGAATCGACGCCGCCCGACAGAAACGCGCCGATTGGCACATCGCTGACCATCTGCCGGTGTACCGCTGACTCCATTCCGCTTCGGATGCGATCCACCCACTCGGCCTCGGAGACGCTGCGATCGATCGTCGCGGGCAGGCGCCAGTAACGCCACTCACGCACCTCACCGTTCTCCACGGCCAGCAAGGTGGCCGGCGGCAGCTTGCGGATGCCGCTGAACATCGAGTGCGGCGCAGGCACGTAACCCAGGTGCAGGTAATCGCCGAGCACATCGCGATTGAGTTCGGTACGCATGCCCGGCAACTGCAAAAGGGCTTTGGCCTCGGTGGCAAAACCCAGCACGGTCGCAGACTGATGAACGTAAAGCGGCTTAACGCCAAGATGGTCGCGCCCGATCAGCAAGCGCTTGCGACGGGCATCCCACAGCGCGAAGTTGAACATGCCATCGAGCCGATGAACGAAGTCGTCCCCCATCTCGTCATAGAGATGCAGCAACACTTCGCTATCCGACCCGGTCTTGAACCGATAGCCGCGGTCCTGCAGTTCGGCACGGAGCTCGCGGAAATTGTAGATCTCGCCATTGCACACGACCCATAGCGTGTCATCCGCATTGGAGATCGGTTGGTGCCCGCCAGCAAGATCGATGATGGACAGGCGTCGCATGGCAATGCCACAGCGCCCATTTCGGTCGATATGCTGTCCCTCGTCATCGGGGCCACGATGGCGGGTCACGTCCCCCATGGCCGTGAGCTGGGCAGGATCGACGCGCTCACCGTCAAAACGATAGAAACCGTGAATGCCGCACATGGCCTATTTCACCTCGGCAAGTACAGACTCGCGGCCACGCGTTGCCAACGCCTTGCGGTAAACCTCGCGATACCGCGCCACACTGTTGGCCCAGGTCCGCTCGCGTTCGACAAAGGCGCGCGCCTGCGCACGAACAGCGGGCCACACATCCCGATGATCGAGCAAGTGCGCAATCGACTCCGCCAACGCCTCGACGCTGCCGGCCTTGAACAGAAAGCCGGTTTCACCGTGCTTCACCAGCTCACGATGACCACCGACGTCTGAGGCGACGAACATCCGCCCCTGCGCCATCGCCTCCAGCGGCTTGAGCGGCGTTACCAGCTCCGTGAGCCGAATCGGCAGGCGTGGATACGCGAGAACGTCGATGAGCTCGTAGTATTTCTGCACGCGGTTATGCGGCACCCGTCCGGTGAAGATGACGCGATCGGCCACGCCTTCACGCGCTGCCTGCTCGCGCAGGGCCTGCTCCTGTACACCACCACCGACCAGCAACAAGCGGATGTCCGGATATCGCTCAACCAGGCTGGCAAGCGCGGAAACCAGCAGATCAAGCCCTTCGTAGCCGTAAAACGAGCCCGCAAAACCGAGTACGGTTTTCCCTTCAAGCCCGAGTTCGGCGCGCAGAGATGGATCTGCTTCAGCGCCAAACTGGAAGGCGTCGGCATCGACGGCATTGGGGATGACAGTGATAGCTTCCGGCGCCAGCCCTCGGGCCATGATGTCGCCACGCAAGCCCTCGCAGATGGTGGTGACATGGCTGGCGCGGCGCAGCGCGAAACTCTCCAGCGCCCGCGAGACGCGATAGCGCAGGCTACCCTCGGTCGTTGTCCCATGGTCCACCGCTGCGTCTTCCCACGAAGCGCGCATCTCGTACACAACTGGCACTTGGCGCTGCCGCCCGACCCAAAGGCTGGGCAGGGCATTGAGCACCGGAGAATGGGCGTGAATGAGGTCCGGGCGAAGCGTGCCCACGAGTTCATCGATACGCGCTGCGGTAAGTCGCATCTGGGCCACGAGTCCGGCGCCTTCGGGCGCCGCTGTTCTGTAAAACCGCAGCCCGTCTGCCTCTTCCTCAGCAGCTGTGGTTTGCCCCTGCTTCGGCGTCGTGAGATGAAACGTCTCCCAGCCAAGCGCATGCTGTTCGCGCAGAATGGCGGCCGTGCGAAACGTATAGCCGCTGTGTAAAGGCAGGGAATGATCGAGGATATGGAGAATTCGCATCAATCAGGCTGTCTCCACGGCCACGGACGACGGCGCCGCAGACTTGCGCGAATTTCGCAGAAACGCTTCGAACATCAACAGCGCCCACAAAGGCGCGCTGTAGTCACGTACGCCTGACTGATGTGCGTCAACCAGCTGCTGCAGATAGTCCTTATTGAAGATTCCCGTCGATGCGAGCGTCTCGCCAAGAACAGCCTCACGTACGCGCTGCTTGAGAGGACCACGAAACCAGCGTGCAAGCGGAACAGCAAATCCCATTTTAGGGCGATACAGCACGTCATCGGGGAGCAAGGGCTCCATCGCCTTCTTGAAAACGTACTTCCCCTCTTTTCCCTTGATCTTGAGCCCGGATGGCAGCGACCCCAGCCACTCGACAAGCTTATGGTCCATCAAGGGTTCGCGCACCTCCAGAGAATGCGCCATGCTGGCGCGGTCGACCTTGGTATTGATGTCCCCGACGAGATAGGTCTTGGTGTCAATGTACTGTATGAGCGCAAGCGGATCGTCCGTTTGCGCGGCATCGGCGTGGCGACGGAAGACGTTAATGGCGTTGTAGCCGCCAAGCTGGCGGCGGAAATCGGCAGAGAAAAGGCTGCTACGCATGTCTCCACGCAGGATGGAGACCGAATGAAAGTACGCTTGAACCGAATCTCGCGCTAAGGACTGAAACGTTGTTTTTGCTCGAAAGACCCGTGGAGCCCAGTCTGCCTTGGGATACATTCGCCCAAGCAAACCGAATAGCGGCTTTCTGACACCATGCGGCATCGCTCCCCGCATTTTCTCTTCCATGATGTGCATGCGATAGCGACGGTAGCCACCCATGCTCTCATCACCGCCATCGCCGGAAAGCGCCACAGTGACGTGCTTGCGCGCAAGCTGACATACCCGATAGGTTGGAATTGCGGAACTGTCTGCATAGGGCTCGTCATACAGCGCGGCCAGGGTGTCAATCAGATCGAAGTCGTCCGACTTCACTGTTTCGACGTGATGATTGGTCTGATATCGGTCCGCAACCATTTTCGCGAAGGCGGACTCGTTGAAAGCCGGGTCGTCGAAGGCAATGGAACAGGTATTGACGGGCTCACTCGACAAACCAGCCATGGTCGCGACAACCGCACTGGAGTCGACACCACCCGACAGGAAGGCACCCAGAGGCACCTCCGAGATCATGCGCAGGCGCACGGACTCGCGCAAGCGCTCGGCGAGTTCCGCGCTCGCATCCTCAAGAGACAAAGGATTGTCGAGCGAGAAATGCACATCCCAGTACGTCCTGGGAGCAGGAACCGGCTGACCGCGTCTAATGCACAGGCTTTCGGCAGGTTGCAACTTGCGTGCGCCCTTGAAGATGGTCCGTGGTTCGGCCACATAGCCCAAGGCAAAATACTCCTCGACGGCAAGCGGGTCGATAGTTCGATCAAGGCCCGGGTGCTGCATCAGCACCTTCAACTCCGACCCGAACACCAGCGTGCCATCGTCAAGGATCGCATAGTGCAGAGGCTTTACGCCAAGGCGATCACGTGCCATGAAAAAACACTGCTGATTGCGGTCCCACAGACCGAAGGCAAACATGCCGCGAAAACGCTGCACGCAGTCCTCTCCCCACGCCTCCCAGGCATGAACGATGACTTCAGTGTCGCTTCGGGTGTGGAACACATGCCCTAACGCTTCCAGTTCGGGCACAAGCTCCTGGAAGTTATAGATCTCGCCGTTGAATACGACCGCGACCGATCCATCTTCATTGAACAAGGGCTGTTGCCCGGAAGCAAGATCGATGATCGACAGACGACGATGACCGAGCGCTACGCCCGGCTCAAGGTAGACGTCCCCCTCGTCCGGACCACGGTGAAACTGTATGTCGTTCAGCCGCAGCATGAGGTCGCGATCAAAATCGCGCTTACCGTTGATGTCGAACAGACCGGCAATACCGCACATCGTTATGATCCTGTGTCAGGCGGCCGCGCGCCGAGCGCCTGCCGCATCAAGCTGTGACCGATAGAGCGACGCGTATCGCTCTACCATGCCATCCAGACTGAACTCGGCCTCGACCCGCCGCCGCCCTGCAAGACCGTGGGTATGCCTGAGACCAGCGTCGGTAGCATACCTCGCGATCACGTCGGACATCCGCTCGGGGTTCATCGGTGGGACCAGAGCCCCCGTTTCACCCGGCAACACCAGTTCCGCGTTGCCGCCAACGTCGGTTGCAATCACAGGCAGGCCGGTGGCCATGGCTTCAAGTATCGTGTTGGAGATTCCTTCCGCACGCGAAGGTAGCACAAACAAATCAAGACCCCGCATGACATTCGGCACATCACGCCGAGTTCCGGCCAACCAGACCCGCGCCCCTAACCCTGCCCGTACGATCTCGGCCTCGACATCCGGACGCAGCGGCCCATCGCCCGCAATACTCAGACGCAAGTTCGCACCAGCATTGCCAAGCACTGACAGACTCAGTGCGAAGGCGCGCACGAGGGTAATTTGATCCTTCACCGCCTGCAGTCGGCCTACCGTACCAACAACGATGAGATCAGAAGCATTGAAAGGAGAGCCCTCAAGCAGGCCACGATGGCTCGGCGCGGCATGAAATCGTGCTGAATCCACGCCATTGCATATCCTTGTCAATTGGCCCTCGGGAACGTTCACCCCATGGACCAGGTAGTCGGCAAGATGGCCTGAGAGGGCAACGTAATGGCTGACGAAAGGCCGGTACAGCCGCCTCAAGAAGCGATATTTCGCACGCGTACCACCTGGGTCGGAAACGTCCCAACCATGCTCCCCGTGTATGCGAACCGGCACCCCGGCCGCACGTGCAGGCACAGCAGCTTCGAGTGCTGCAAGGTTTCTGGTATGCACGACTGCTGGCTTGTAGTCGGAAAACAGCCGATAGAGTCTGGGATACAGCTTGAACCCATGACCAGGCCCCTTCTCAAGCGAGACGAACTCGACGTCGTCGCGCACGATACGCTCCGAAAACTCCGGGACGCAATGCGTAAGTGCCACCACCATATGGCGAAAGCGCGAAGCATCCATGCGGTTGATCAGATTGACGATTCCGTTCTCAAGTCCACCGACGTCAAACCGATAAACGACATGCATGACGAGTGGGCGGTTGAGGCTCATCGCCTTTCCTCGACATCTCTCAGCATGGCTTCAACCGCAGCCATATAGTCGCTGACGAAGGCTTCGGCGGTCACCTTGCCCGTAGCCGTTCGCTCATCCGTCGGCACGACAAGAACGAGTACTGCGGAGTCGTCCTTTAATCCGGCGATGCGGTTCAGCGCGAGCAGCCCTTTTGCAACGAAGTCATTGGTCACCACTCGTCCGTTGATGAAGTACCAACTCCACAAGTTGAGCCGTCGCTCACCCCGACGCAAGGTTGCCCTCGCGACGGTTCCAATCGACAAACGGTCTTCACCGCTGCTTGTGCGTATCCATCCGGACCCCTGGCGACCTTCGAGACTGTTACCGTGCATGACCAACTCCGCACCCTTGTGCTGCTCGGCGTAGTAAGCGATGTAGAGCCCCAAGGCTTCGCCA
Organism: Parazoarcus sp. PS-13 R2A; assembly: GCF_057621855.1. NCBI lineage: Bacteria > Pseudomonadati > Pseudomonadota > Betaproteobacteria > Rhodocyclales > Zoogloeaceae > Parazoarcus > Parazoarcus sp. PS-13 R2A. The sequence goes on along the minus strand of NZ_JBYEXN010000006.1, from coordinate 15,666 downwards.
TTCACATTCTGGTAACGCTGAAAGACTTCGCCACGGTGCCCATTGAACGAGGGCCGGTAAGGAAATTCATCGTCTTCAAGAACAGTCCAGCCAGGTTTCGCCTGCGGTGCTGTCAGCGCGACAGAAAAACTGTCTACAGGCAACTGTAGTTGGGAGAGGGCCATCGGGAAAGCCGGTATCGTCAGCGCAATCGCGGTCAACGCAACCCAGCCTCGCTTCCCGGCAGCCCCAGCACCGCTGCTGTGCGCTGCCTCGGGTACTTGAGCCGGAACTTCATGCCATCGACTCCCTATCCAGAACATGAGACCGATGACGATCCCGAAGAAAACCCAGCCGTAGACAATATGAATGAAACCTTCGACGAACTCCGGGCCAAAATGATAGCCCACCATCACGGTGATGTAGGCACGCACCCAGTTCGCAACGATTGGCACCAGCAGCGCAACGAGCATGAACAACATGCGGCGCTTGAGACTCACATAGTTGAGATACGCATAGAGCGAGCCAACCATTAGGGATGCAACCAGATATCGAAGTCCGCTGCAGGCTTCCACAACCGACCAGCGACCATTCGGCACGACAAAGAAAAGGTTTTCCTGGTAGACGGGAATGCCGGTCATTCGCAGCGCCTGAACAGTGAAGTCCGCAGTGTGGCGCATCAGAATCGGCAGGAGGAACTCCCCTATCGGCACCCCGAAAAAGAGAAAAAGCAAAGGAAAAGCAAGAATCCTCCCAATGCGCAATCCAAGTACGCCGACAAAACTCGACGCCAGGATCAGCGCGAGGGAAAAATGCGATGGCGCCGAAGCACTGCCCAACTCTGAAAGAAGCCAAGCCAGGCCCGCACCCACAATCAAAAGAAGCACTAAGGCCGATGGTTCATGGCGTTCCAGGCTCAATCGCTCGCGCTTGCTCCACACCAGCCACGCAAAAATCGGAAGGACCACCAAGCCGTGCGCAAACGTATCGGACCGCCACCAGATGCCTGCCATCTCGGCAGCCGTATCCCAGTACCAGCCAGTCACCCAGACAAAGACGCCAAGCAGAAGAATGACAATCTTCAAAAAATTCCTTTCCGGCCCGTCTAGCACATTGACCTCTGCCAACGTACCTGGCATCACATCTCTTTGCATTGGCATCCTCTTGCAATCACCCAAGATTGCGCACGATATGCGGCCCGATCGCGTTCGCCACGCCGACCGGCAAGCGCCGCCACATGGCAATGAAGAGCCTGTATTTCGGATTCATCGGGTTGTTCTGCGGCACGCTGTCGCGCTTGTACAGACGGTACTCGTAAGAAAGCTGCTGCGGCTCGAAACCCCAGTTCTTCTTGAAACTGTACGGCCCTGTTCCGACCTTGCTGCGGCCGTAGTCAAAGACTTTGCACCCGCGCTCGCAGGCCCGCCGCATCAGCTCCCAGTACTTGAAATCATTGGCGGCGACGTCGCGCGCGGCGAGGTCGTCTCCCGCGTAGTAGGGCAAGACTTCATCGCGAAAGTAGAAGCTGAGCACGCTCGACAGCACCTTGCCGGCTTCATCCGTCACGGTCAGAACCTCACAGTCATCGCCAAAAGTGTCCTTCAGGCACTGAAAGAAGCGCTTGGGCAGTGCCGGCGTACCGTGCCTTAGCACGTTGTCGGCATAGACAGCGAAAAAGCGCTCAACGTCGGTGTCAACATGGCTGACCAGACCGTTCTTGATGCCCTTGCGCACCATCGCCCGCTGTTTGCGCGGAATGGCCTGCATGTTGTCCTCGACCTCAGGCAGGATGGCCTTGCGGAAGGTGACGTACAACTCCTGATGCGGCCACTCGGGGTGTCTCGGGCTCAGATTCCGGTACTCGAGATGCTGCACACCAAGCTTGCGAGCCAAGGCATCCGCCTCAGCCTCGAGCGCGGCGAGCGCCTCCGCCTCAGAATCCGCACTTGCAGCTACGCCACCATAGACGCAAAAAGGGAGCGAGGTGAGTGCATGGCCGAAGAGTCGGCTCTTGACCTCTGCAAGCGGCAACACCCCCACGATTTCTCCGGCGCGCTCCGCATAGAGAAAAAAGCTGCGGTGCCTGAAGATCTGCTCGGTAATCTGCTGCCACGCTGACAGATGGAAGAACGTCGCCTGCGGACAGGCCCGCACGAAGGCGTCCCAGCGCGGCGCATCTTCCGGGGCAAGCGTTTTGACGGTGATGGCTAGCCTGTCCACAATAATCACTCCCGACGACTCAGGCGGCATTGCGGAAAACCTCGTCCGCCCGTCCCCAGTTGAAGTCGCCCAGCAGTCGCTTGAGACGGTTTTCGGTTCGTGCAAGGTTCACGTAGTGTCGGAACCGCGTTTTCGCTGACGCTTCGGCCACCCGCGGCTGATCCGGGTCAACTTCCCACGGATGGAAGTAAAAGATCGCAGGGCGCTTGTCATCACGGTTGACGCGCGCAATCTGCCAGCGCGACACCGCGTAGGGCAGAAGACGGAAATAGCCACCACCGCCGGCGGGCCAGTTGCGACCGAGTAAGCGCATCGTGGTCACCGGGATTTCCATCAGGCCCGACTCAAGGAGATACGGAAAGCGCGGTGCATCCGGAATGCCATAGTGATCGTGCTTGACCGGGTACACGCTCGAACTGTACACATAGCCAGCCTCAGCGATCGTGTCATGCGCCCACAGGTTCTGCAGTCCGATCGAAAAACTGGGGGCACGGTAACCTGTGACCTTCTGCCCGGCGATGTCTTCCAGCACGGCCTTGGCAAGCGCGATGTCCGCAAGAAAGGCCTTGGGCGTCATTGCACTGGCGCGCTCATGGCTGTAACCATGACTCGCGACCTCATGCCCGCTCGCGGCAATACGGCGCACAAGCTGAGGGTAGCGCTCTGCGACCCAGCCCAGGGTGAAGAAGGTCGCCTTTGCGCCGCGCTGATCGAGCAGGTCAAGAATCAGATCGACGTTTCGCTCTACGCGGCAGGGCACTGCGTCCCAGATCTTGCGCGGAAAATGTGGCGCCAGCGCCGAGACCTGAAAGTAGTCCTCAACGTCGATGGTCAGGGCGTTGACAATGGCCTTTTCAGAAGCGGTGTGTGAATTCTCGCTCATACGCCCCCTTGCTCAGACCGCGGCGGGCTGAGCCGCCTCGTGCTGTTCCAGCCAGGACGACAGATGACTCGCGATTCGCTCGGCAGTCTGTCCGTCCCAATGCTCCGGTACCCGGCCAGCCTTCCCGCCGCCCTTCAGAATGGCCTCAGCCGCCATGATGAGGGCTTGCGGATCAATCCCGACCAGTGTGTTCGTGCCCTGCTCGACCGTGATCGGGCGCTCAGTGTTCTCACGTATCGTCAGGCAGGGGACGCCCAGCGCGGTGGTCTCTTCCTGAATGCCGCCGGAGTCGGTCAGCACCATGCGCGCGCCGGACATCAAACCAAGCATTTCGAGATAGCCTTGCGGCGGCAGGATCAGGAAACCCGGCGTATCGAGCAGGCCAAGCATGCCGAAGCGCTCAAGATTGGTGCGCGTACGCGGATGCAATGCGAACACCAGCGGCAGTTGTTCACTGATCTGACGCAGCGCGCCGATAATCGGGCCAAGCGTATCGGCCTGATCGACGTTGGACGGGCGATGTAGCGTCACCACGCCGTAGCCATCTTCGATGCGTGCCGGGTCAAGCCCTGCAGCAGCGAGCAGATCGGCAGCAAGAATCGCCTTGGGCAGACTGGCACGCAAGCTGTCGATCATGACATTGCCCACAAACACCGCCCGCTCCTCCGGGATGCCTTCGCGCACAAGATTGGCGTGTGCGCTGCGTTCGGTGGTGTACAGCAGATCCGAGATCTGATCGGTGAGGATACGGTTGATCTCCTCCGGCATCCGCCGGTCGTTGGAGCGCAGGCCCGATTCGACGTGAATCACCGGAATGTGACGTTTCGCCGCAACCAGCGCACAGGCAAGGGTCGAGTTGACGTCGCCCACCACCAGCACGGCACGCGCACCGTACTGGTCGATGATCGGTTCGAACCGCTTCATCACCTCGGCGGTTTGAACGGCATGAGTCCCTGAACCCACTGCCAGATTGACATCCGGATCGGGCAGCTCAAGGTCAGTGAACAAACGATCCTTCATCGCGGGATCGTAGTGCTGTCCGGTGTGCACCAGCAGCGTACGAAGCACGGGTGAGTGCGCTGCGAAGGCACGGATGATGGGCGCCACTTTCATGTAGTTCGGACGCGCACCCACCACGCAGATCACCGGCGCATCCGCCCCTGCAGACATTTGACTACTCATGTTCCTTGCCTCCCGCAGGCGGATCGCGACGGACCGCATGCAGCAATTGATTGAGAACGCCGAGCGTTGCAGCCACAGACTGCTCCAGGCCGACAAGTCTCGCCTCGAGACGCTGAATATCGGCGTTGCTACTGAGGCTCGCGGCATGCGCGAGCAATTCGTCGCTCACCTGCAGACGATCCACTGCCAGGTTTCCCACGCAACGTTCGCTGACACCCTCATGCCCGGCGGCAACCGGAGCGGGGCGATTCGGGGCGGCGAACTCCAGCTTCAGCTCTTCAATGACCTCACGGACGTCTTCCTCGCCGATACTGTGTCGCTCGGCCAGAAATGCGCCCAGCAACAGGCGGTCGCACAAGGTATTGATGCGTCTCGGAATGCCGCCCGTGTAGCCGTAAATGACATTGAAGGCATCGGTTTCGAAGACCGGGTCGTCCGTCCAGCCAACATGACGTAGCCGGTGCTCGATATACGAACGGGTTTCTTCCGAATCGAGAGGACCAAGGTGGTACGACGCGATTACGCGCTGGCGCAACTGCTGCATCTCGGCGCTTTGCATGATGTCGCGAAACTCAGGCTGCCCGACCAGGAAACTCTGCAGGAGTGCATGGTCCTCCAGCTGGAAATTGGACAGCATGCGCAACTCTTCCACCGCCGACGGCGTGAGGTTTTGCGCCTCGTCGACAATCAGCAGTGCGCGCTTCCCCGCAGCAGTGGTCTGCACCAGGAAGGTCTCTAACGCGAGCAGCAAACCGGCCTTGTCAAGCGTGCGATTTGGAAGACCGAACGCAGTGGCAACCATGCGCAGAATTTCGCTGGCATCAATCTGCGTGCTGACAAGATTGGCGGCGACGACCTTCTCTGGATCAAGATGCTCAAGCAGACTGCGCACGATGGTGGTCTTGCCCGCGCCGATCTCGCCGGTGATCACGATAAAGCCTTCGCTCTGGTGCATCCCGTACTCGAGATACGCCATCGCGCGGCGGTGTCCGCGACTGCCGAAAAAGAAGGCCGGATCGGGATTGAGCTGGAAGGGCTTGCTGCGAAACTTGAAGTAGGACTCGTACATCGATAGGCCGGTCAGAAGGTCATGCCGAGGTTGGCCGTCAACGCATTCTCGGTGAAATCGCTCGACGCTGAACTTGCATCCGAGCGCTGGTAGCGGTACGTCAGTCCGGCATTGGTTCGGGGGCCCAGTTTGGTCGTAAGCCCAACAGTCGCTATCAGCCGCTTGGTATCCAGTCCGGTGCCCGACGCACCCTCTGAACGCGAATGCGTGACCGCAGTATTGAGCGACGAAATGCCAGAGAGCTTGTGATTGAACGACACCGTAAGCGACGTCGTCTTGATGGTATCGGACAGGGCAAAGTCGTCATCTGAAGACAAACCCGTAATCGAACTCAGGCTTGAGCGATCGGACTGCTGGGCTGAGACGGTAAGCGAATTGCGGAGACCAAGCAAAGAAAAGGCAGCACGCCAGGTTTTCGATACGAAGTGGGCGTTTGTGACGATGTCACCGGTCCCGCCGGTCGCAGGATAGCCCAACAGAATGCGTACGAACGCCTCGCGTTGCAAATCGTCCGGGATCGCCGCCACCAGTGTTGCGTCATTGAAAAACGCAAGGAACTGAGGGTCCTGATAGATCCCGCCGCCCAGCGTCTGCAGTGAAGACGAAATATCCTTCACATAGCTCAGATCCCAGGTCGAGCGCTGTGCGCGATGCTTCAGGCTGAAATTGTACCCCCGCCCGAAAACACGCTCCTCGGTCGTTCCGGAGATGGCCGTGCGCTCAGTCGGATTCCAATCGAAGCCGGCACCATAAATGCTGCCTTTCTCATCCTCGGTGCTGGCGTAATCGTTCTTCTCGTATCCACCAATGGCGCGCAGGCGCAACTGTGGCGTCAGATTGATGAAAAGCGTTGCGCGACCAACCTCCTCGGTCACGTCGCGACTGGCCGACGCGTCATACTCGGATTCACTGCGGCTGTAACTCAGCCCCCAACCGAACAGCCTGACTGCCGCCGGGTCACTCGCCTGTGCAGTGAGTTCATTCAACCGCTGACCACCAACCGCCGACCCGCCGGAATCCAGCCAACTGGCCTTGTAACGTAAAGAACCTCTCGCAGTATCCCCAAGGCGAAACTCGAGTCTGGGGCCGATCGACCAGGTACGCGTTTCGTTGTTTTCGTCGACGCTCAGGTCGTCACTGCTGCTACGCCCTGAAAACGCAGAGAGATTGTTGCGACTGATGTTCGCATTCAGGTCGACGAAAAACAGATTCTCAACCGCCTCGATCTGGCCACTGCCCTGCAAGGCAAGGTAGGACGTGTTTCGACTGCTGTCATTCGCGTAGCCCACATTCCGAAGTTGCGCATTAAGAAGGCCATTGAATCGACCACTCTTGCGCGAAACGGTAATGCCGGGGGAGATCTCTGCGATCCAGTCGGATTCCTTGTCACTGGAAGCGCCGACGTTGTCGGTCCAGGTCAGCCGACTCTGCACGCTTGGCGTCACGGAGACCGTCTGCGCATATGCGCTTGACGCACCGATTGCCCCCAAGGCAAGCACCAGCAGGCGCAAAGCACCTGCCGGACGATCAGGCCGCTTCAGAACGGGGTTCTGCACCATAGCCATACCCATATCCATAGTAGGAACCCGCGGCATTTTCACGGGACTTGTTCAGCACCATCAATTTGACCGGACAGTTCTCGATCGTCGCCAGCGCCTGCTTGACCGTGGCGTGCGTGGTGCGCCCGGCTTCGACCACGATTACGACCTGCCCCATATGCGTTGCCAGCACGCGAGCCTCGGTGGTGACCAGCAAGGGCGGCGAATCGAACACGATAATCCGGTCTGCATAGCGATTCGCAATCTGCTCAAGCAGACGGTTCATCGACTCCGAAGCCAGCATCTCGGTCGCCCGGGGGTGAGGCATCCCGGCGGGCAGAATCGAAAGTTTCTCGATGTTGGTCCTGAGCAGAACATCGCCAAGATCGGAAACCTCGCCCGAGAGAACGTCCATCAAACCTCTTTCGGGCGGCAGACCAAGGCGGTTGAGCACCGAGGGGCGGGACACGTCGGCATCCACCAGCAACACCGTGTAATCGAGCTCCATTGCCATGGAAACTGCAAGGTTGATGGCGGTGAAAGACTTTCCCTCCCCCGGCATCGCACTTGTCACCATGATCAGACTGCCATTCTCGATCTCGGCAGGCCCACTGACTGTGGCGTTGCGCAGAAGCGGCCGCTTGATGAGGCGAAACTCCTCGGCGATCGCTGCGCGCGGCACATCCGGAGTCACCATCCCCATTGCCCCAAGGCGCTGGAGGTCAATACGAACCTCACGGGAGACACTCGGATTGGGCATCGGCACGGGATCTGCGAGGGGAACCGAAGACGAAGTCCGGCCGGCATCGAGCACTGGATCATGCGCCACCTCGTTCACGACCCGTTCTTCCTTCGGGGCGACTTGTTCCTCCACCCCGCTGGCCTGCTTGAGTGCATCGAGACGCTGTACTGCTTTTTCGATAAGGCTCATCAGCTCTTCCGCTTATCCCTGAATGATGTTCAGAACCACAGTGGCAATACCGATAGCACCGACGAATCCAGCAAGCCCGCCGCCAAACGCGAACAGACCACGCAGCCTCGCACGACGGCGCTCGGGCGTCGAAAGCATGGATACCGTGCCCAGCACCGGCAAGCCAGTCACCTCGCGCAGGCCGCGGCCATCGACAAACGAGGGCCTGAGCTGGCTGAGCAAAAAGGTCAGCGCGAGCCCGATTGCCAAGCCCGCAGCACCCGCCACCGGCATCAGCAACAAACGATTCGGTGCAGAAGGCTTGACCGGCAAGCTGGGCGGGTCAATCAGGCGAAACTCGGCAATACCCGACTGATTGTCCATTTCCACCGCGATATTGGCGGACTCACGCCGCGCCACAAGGCTATCGTAGTTCGTCTTATGAACTGCGTAGTCCCGATTCAGCTGTGTCATCTCGGCTTCGAGTTCAGGCAGCATCTTGGCCGAGCTCTCCAGCTGTGCAAGGCGGGACTCGTACTCGCTAACGCGCGCCCGCATCGACGCCACTCGTGACTCGGACTCTGCCAGCGAAAGCTTCATCTGCTGGAAGACCGGATTCGAGTTGAGCGCCCCGAACTGCCCCGGTCCGGCCTTGCGACGGGCCTCGACCTCTTCGAGCTTTTGCTGCTCAAGCTGTTCGATGACCCGACGCGCGCCAATCACATCTGGATGCTTGTCGGTATAGCGCTGCATCATGTCATCGAGGTTGCGCTTGAGCGCGTCAATCCGGCCATCGATCTCAGGAATTGATACGTTCGAGGCATTCGGTGTCTGCGGCAACAATACCGGCTCCTCACCAACCAGTTGGCGCTGCATGGCATCACGGGAGTTCTCTGCCTCGCGTAATTCCAGCTTCGCCTGGGCAAGCTGACCATTCAACTGAGCGATCTGGGTGACATAGTCGCGAGCGCCATCACCGAGCAGCGCCATGTTCTTGAGGCGGAACTCCTTGAGGCGGTTCTCTGCATCGACGAGTTTCTGCTCGTAATTCCTGATCTGTTCCTCGATGAAGCGGCGAGCCGTATCGGAGTCCTGACGCTTCCCCCCCAGACCGGACTCGACAAAAAGGGAGACCAGCGCCTGAACAATACGCTGCGCCCGCGCTGCCTCGACATCCGCATAAGCCAAGGTAAACAGGTTGTCACGCCCGGTACCCCTGATCTGCAAGCCCTTGGACAGCGTCGTGATCAAGGCCTCGCGCTGCGCAGCATTCTTCACCCCGAGATCAAGATCAGCCATGGTGATCAGCTTCTCGACGTTGGGCCGACTGATCAATGTCCGACTCAGAATCGCAATCTGCTGATCGACATTGGGCTGCACCGCGAGGCCCGACATCAAGGGACGCAGAATGGATTGGGTGTCGACGAACACGCGAGCAGATGACTCGTATTTATCGGGCATCGTGTAAATCACAACACCACCGACGGCACCGACAATCCAGGCCATCGCCAGTCCCCACCATCGGAAACGCCACATGTCGCGCAGGTAACCGATAAGCTGTCTTACGAGTTCTTCCATGTGTCAGTCTTGGTCACGCCCATGCACTGCCTCCCGACGCAGGAAGACAGGCGAGGCTAGTTGAAGGGAAAAGTGATCAGAACCAGCTTTGCGGAATAATCAGCACATCGCCGGGACGCATCTCCACGTTGGCCGAAACATCACCGCGCTTGATCAAGTCCTTGATCCGCACGCTGTACTGCTTGTTGCCTTCGCCGGTGCGCAGGATCGTCGCCCCATTGCCGTCAGCATATTCCGTGATACCCCCAACGGCGATCATGACGTCGAGCAGGGTCATCTTCTGCTGGTAGGGCAGGATCTGCGGCTTGCCCGCTTCGCCCACTACACGAATCTGTTCGCTGTACGGACCAACGAAACCGGTAACGATGACGGTCACGACCGGTTCGCGAATGAACTTGGACAACTCTTTCTCGATATCCCGAGCGAGCGTCGTTGAGTCCTTGCCCAGCGCAGGAAGATCCTCGACCAGCGGCGTCGTGATCTTGCCATCCGGGCGCACCGGCACCGACATCGACAACTCCGGATTGCGCCACACCACGATGTTCACGGAATCCCCTGCCCCGATTACATAATTGTAATCGGCATCCGCAGCGGCCATCGGCGCAGGCGGAAACGAGGATGCGCAACCACCCAGCAGGCCGGCAAGCAGCGACAGACCCAGGAAACGACGGAACCCCGCCCACACGTTCGAAGCTTGTTTACTCATGGTCACCCTACCCCTATTTCTGAACGACGCCTATGATACGCCCTGAGATTTACCCACATGCTACGAAGATACGTCAGTCCGCCCGAAGGAACAATTACACAATCGCTTACAGCCAGCGATCTTAAGGACCGATAAAGTCGCTCGCATTTGCAGAAACACATCCACTCCAAATCTCTCCCCTTGCAGGGAAGCGCCACGAATTCAAGCATGAACGCTCGTTGCAGACTGCCCTCGGAAGCAAAAACTCGTGATTCGGTGCGCACTCCCTCCGGGCACGCAACGAAACTTGAGCGCTTGCCACACCCGGATGATGACACAAGCGTGGAGTTCGCCATGATCCGCGACGGATATCATATCCGTTGCGCAAACGGCTTCACCGGGCTTCAGCACCACATCTCTGCGCTGATCGAACGCATGTACTCGACGCGCGGCCTGCAGATCTACCATCCGGAACTCGCGCAGACCGAGCACCAGACCACGATCGTGGCCTGTCGCGGCGACCATCTCTTTGCCACGCTAACGGTTGGTATCGATTCCGAGAATGGCCTGATGGCCGATACGCTCTACCGCCCCGAGATCGATGCTGCGCGCGCTCGCGGCGGCAGGGTCTGCGAGGTCACCCGGATGGCGATGGACCCGGAGCACAACTCCGCCGACGTCATGGCCGACCTGTTCCAGCTGGTCTATCTATTGACCCGCCGAATCTATCGGATGACCGACCTTTTCATCGAGGTTCATCCACGCCATGCAGGCTTTTACCGCCGAATGCTGGGTTATCGGGTGGTCGGGGAAGAACGGGTCTGCCCCCGGGTTGGCGCACCCGCAGTGCTGATGCACATGTCCCAGCAGGAAGTCGACGAACTCATCGCACAGCATGCGGGGAAGGAGACTAGCTCGACCCGCAGTCTGTACCGGCTGTTTGCACCGCCGGCTGAAATGCTCGCGCTGCAGCGACAACTGACTGCCCAGTTGCTGCGCTGATCTCGCCGCAAAGGCGCGAGATCAGCCTCGATCAGAACCAGCGTCGAACCTCGAAATACACCCTGTCGCTGTCATTGAATCGGCCAAACAAGGCGGTGGGCCGTCCTTCGAAGTGATCGACCCCAATCAATGCGCGCCACTCGGGCGCGAACTTCCACGTCAGTTTGGGGCGCAGCATGTAATCGTTTCGAATCAGGCTCGATGCGGCCAGAAACTCGACCTCGAAATCCCTCCCGATCGTCCGCACCACCTGCAGGGTTACGCCAGGCTCTTCGCGCTCGACATACATCCCCTCCGCGTGATCAAAATGAACCCGTGCGAAGTACTGGGCATTCACACGCCACTCACTGCCAAACGGCACGTCAACGCCGACCGCATAGTCCAGCGTAGGAGACGACTTCAGTCCATAGGTCGCAGCAGGGTCAAGCGTATTGAAGCGCCGACCACGGGTATAAACCGCCTCACCCTTGAGCACGAACTGCCCCATGTCCTTGCTGAACGTGCCGCCGGTCTGGTGGATGCGGTCATGCCGCAGTTCGTAGATCGGTGTCACCGAGGTGCGATACAGCGTCGGCTCCACGTTCAGGCTGTCGTAGTAGAAGGCAGAGAGGTCCCAGCCGTCGATCAGACGCGAAGCCCGTAAACCCCAGTTGCCGTTGCGCGCGTCGTGCGCAGGCGTCTTCTCCGTCACATGCGTGCCGGACGGCAAGAAGGGATAGGGATAGAAATCCGCGCCCGGCTTACCGACCTTGTCATAGCTCGCAACCGGCACCCAAAGAAACTCAAAATGGGTCTCGCCGCCGAAATACTCCGCACGCGCCGCCCACTGCGGGATCCGTATCGATTCAAATTCGGGCAGCAGGAACTCACGCATGTCCCGGGCCGAAACCACATCGGCAAAGAAGAAGCCGACCATTTCCCCCCAGATGATCTGCTGCCGGCCAAGACGGAACTCCCAGTCACCCACTGGCACATCGAGATAGGCCTCACGCAGGGTCGCATCGGATCGCTGGTCTCGCCTGACCGCGCCAGAGTAGTAGTTGCGCTCCAGGTCGGGAGCACCGTCTGCATCGACCCGCCCGGAAACCTTCCAGCGCAATCCGTTTCCGAGGTTTCCACTTGCGGCCAGTTCCATGCGGGCACGCAGCTTCGACCAGTGTCCCTCGTCCGGCAAGGTATAAGCGCCGCCGAACTCGGCATAGCCACCCAGACGGATGCCGCTGCCCTCACTCTCGTTTGGCGCTCCGACATCGAGCAAAGCGTCGAGATCCAGATCATCCGCAGCCATCACTACCGGGCTGCCGGCGCACGCTGCTGCAAGCAGCATTCCTTTCAACAATCGCATTCCAGGCTCCTAGACTTCGGGATCTTCTTCGCCCTGCGGGCGCTTGTCCTGCACGAATACCCACCGCCCCTCGGCACGCATGCCGAGCGCAACGATCTGGCCATCCGCGATCCGGACGAGGCGGTCGGCCATGTTCATGACCTTGCGGTCGTGAGTGGAAAACACAAAGGTCGTACCGTGCTTGCGGTTGATGTCCTTCATCAGCTTCAGAATGCTCGCCCCGGTCTTGCTGTCGAGGTTGGCCGTTGGCTCGTCGGCCAGGACCATCTTCGAGTGCGTAGCCAGCGCACGCGCAATCGCCACCCGCTGCCGCTGTCCGCCAGAGAGCTGATTCGGACGATGCCCCGCGTACTTGGTGAGGCCGACCATGGCCAGATAGTGCTTCACCCGTTCCTGCCGCTCCGCCTTGCTGAGTTCAGGAAGCTGCAACAGCGGATACTCGACATTTTCTTCTGCGGACAGCACCGGCAACAGGTTGAAGGTCTGAAAAATGAACCCAAGGGTGCGCGCGCGAACGTCAGCCAGTTGATCTGGCGTCTGGCCGGAGACATCCTGGCCGTTTATGATGACCTTCCCGCTGCTTGGCGTATCGATGCAACCAATGATGTTGAGCAGGGTCGACTTGCCACTGCCCGACGGACCGGCGATGGCAAGAAAGACACCCGGCTCGATGGCCAGCGAGATGTCGGTCAGGGCCTGAACATCCTGCTCGCCGAGGCGATAGTGCTTGCTTACGTTTTCGACACGAACGAGCGGCATGGCAGGGCCACACAGTTATGAAAACGCCAAAAGGATACCACTCATGACCGATCACTTCCGATCCCGCCGGAAATTCCTCGGCATGTTCGCCAGCGGCCTGATTGCGCCTGCGATCGCCCCCTCGGCATGGGCTGCCGAAGACGCGGCCGAGGCCCCTGTGGATGAGGCTGCGGTGCGCATCGTGACCAAGGCGGACGAGATCCGCTTCCCGCGCGACAGTTTCCAGACCGAAATCGAGGTACAGAACTTCAGCGACGGGCAACCGGGCGAGACGCGCAAGTTCCGCATCCTCTCGCGGGGTAACGAGAACACCATCGTACTCACCCTCGAACCCGTATCGGAACGTGGTCAGGCCTTGCTCATGCGTGGCCGCGACCTGTGGATCTTCATGCCCAGCGTGTCTCAGCCCGTGCGGCTCTCGCTCGCGCAGCGCCTGACTGGGCAGGTTGCCAACGGCGATCTGGCGCGCGCGAACTTTGCCGGCGATTACACGCCGGTCCTGGTCAGCACGGAAGTGCTCGACGGCATCAACGCCCATGTCCTCGACCTCACCGCAGTCGATCGCGGCGTCACCTATGCCAAGGTCAAGTACTGGGTCAGCGAAAAGGACGGACGCCCGCTGAAGGCCGAGTTCTTCGCGCTCTCCGGCCGTCTGCTCAAGTCCTGCCGCTACGAGGAGTTCCGCGAACTCGCCGGCCGCGTTCGCCCAACCCGCCTGGTCATGGAAGATGCCCTCAAGAAAGGCGAAGTATCGGTCTTGAGCTATTCGAACATGGTTCTGCAGGACCTGCCCGAGCGCCTGTTCACCCGCGAGTACCTGCGTCGTCTGGGCTGAGCGCCAGAACTGGCGGGCTGCAACCGGCCACTGGTGACCGCCTCCCCCCCGACGCCGCGGAGATACCCGTTACAGGCGCATCCCCGGCCGGTGCAGCCACATGGCTGGCTTGCGCCTGCCTCTCGGCCCATAGCCCATCCCTTGTCACGCCAGCCTCCATCCAGTATCGTCCGTCTGCCGTTGGGGGTGCCCGCACATCCGGTGCGTGCTGAGAGAAACCCTTCGAACCTGACCCGGCTTGTACCGGCGTAGGGAAACGCAAGCATGAAATCATCACCTGTCCGCTCGAGCTCCGTTCCGAATGTCGTTTCCATCGCTGGCGTCGATCCGTCAGGCGGTGCGGGCGTGTTCGCCGACCTCAAGACATTTTCGGCGCTTGGCGCCTACGGCTGCGGCGTCGTCGCCGCGCTCACTGCACAGAACACCCAGGCCGTAACCGGCGTGCATGTGCCGCCCATCGACTTTCTGCGTCTGCAGATCGACACCCTGTTCAGTGATGTCAGCCTGCACGCCACCAAGATCGGCATGCTGGGCAGCGCTGAAGTCACTGCAACGGTTGCCGACCGTCTTGGCCACTGGCAGGCAGCCAACGTGGTGCTGGACCCGGTCATGGTCGCCAAGAGCGGCGATTCGCTGCTAGCCAAGAGCGCGATCAACATGATGCGCGATGCGCTCTTTCCACAAGCCTTCATGATCACGCCCAATCTGCCCGAAGCCGGCGTGCTGCTTGAGCAGCGTGCGCCCGAATCGGTCAAGGAAATGTACCGCGCTGCCGAGCGCCTGCGCGAACTGCTGCCCTTGTCGAGCGAACGCTGGGTGATGCTCAAGGGCGGCCACCTGCCAGGCAACGATCTGGTCGACTTGCTGTTCGATGGCGACCAGATGATTGAACTGCCTGCCCCACGCATTGAAACAAAGAACACCCACGGCACCGGCTGCACGCTGTCATCGGCAGTCGCCGCCCTGCTGCCACGTCACACCGGCGGTTTCAGGCCGGTGGAGGCCGCGGTGCGACAGGCACGGCAATGGCTGATCGGCGCCATCGCCCATTCAGGCGAGCTCGCAGTCGGCCATGGTCACGGCCCGGTACATCATTTCCACGCCATGTGGCCCAGGCCCGGCGCTTAATGCAGCGGCAACCGGCAAGGACGCCGGCCCGCCACACACATACAACAACCTGCCGGACACGTACTGACTCACCGGCCAACGAACCCGCCCCATCAGGAGACAAGCAATGAACGCCAGCGAAAAATTCATCGCCTCGAGCGCCCACGTCGACGAAGCCGCCATCGCGCCGCTGCCAAACTCGCGCAAGGTCTACATCGCCGGCACCCGTGCCGACATTCAGGTGCCGATGCGCGAAATCAGCCAGAGCGACACGCCGGCTTCGTTTGGCGCAGAGCCGAACCCGCCGATCTACGTCTACGACTGCTCCGGCCCCTACTCCGACCCGGCTGCGAAAATCGACATCCGCTCCGGTCTGCCCGCCCTGCGCGCCGGCTGGATCGAAGAGCGTGGCGACACCGAGGTGCTGACCGACCTGTCGTCCGAGTTCGGCCGCATCCGCGCCGCCGACGCCAAGCTCGACGAACTGCGCTTCCCCGGCCTGCACCGCAAGCCGCGTCGCGCCAAGCCCGGTGCCAACGTGTCGCAGATGCACTACGCCCGCCGCGGCATCATT
>NZ_JBYEXN010000005.1:0-205394 GCF_057621855.1 Parazoarcus sp. PS-13 R2A | reverse complement strand
GGAGGCACTCGCGTTCGCGGGTGCCTGCGGCTCGATTGGGAGACGGGCGGTCATTCTTCTTCCTCCACATGACGGACGGTCAGTGAGCGCCACAGCAGGAAGGGGATGATCAGTGTGAACACGATGACTTCCTTGTAGGTACTGGCCCAGAAAGCTGAAAAGGCTTCAATCATCCCGACCAGCAGTGCGCCGAGGGCGGCCACCGGGTAGCTCACCAGCCCACCGATGATCGAGCCGATGAAGCCCTTGAGACTGATGAGAAAGCCCGAGTCGTAGTAGATGGTGGTGATCGGTGCGATCAGGATGCCGGACAGCGTGCCGATGAAGGCGGCGAGGAAGAAGCTCGCCTTGCCGGCAAAGACCGGGGAGATCCCCATCAGGCGGGCGCCGGCGCGGTTGATCGCAGTGGCACGCAGGGCCTTGCCGTAGATGGTGCGTTCGAAGAACTGGTAAAGCGCAATGATCAGCCCGAGCGACGCGGCAATCACCCACAGCGTCTGGCTGTTGAGGGTGATCGGGCCAAGCGGGAAGCTTGCATCGGAGAAGGGGAGCGTCTTGGCACCGCTCGGTCCGAAGATCAGCAGGCCGATACCCACCATTGCCACATGGACCGCGATCGACACGATCAGCAGCACCAGCACTGGTGCATTGGCGACCGGTTGATAGAACAGGCGATAGAACAGCGGGCCCAGCGGCACGATGAGCGCGAAGGTCAGCACGGCCTGAATTGCCATCGGCAGTGTTGCCAGTGGCAGCTGGTAGAGCACCAGCGCAAGCGCGAATGGGTAGGCGAGCTTTAGAAAGCCGAGGATGTCGATGCTGAATCGCCCCTGGCTGCGAAACCGGTGCAGGATATCAAGCGTCGCTTCGACCACCGCCATGCCGGCCAGCAGCCAGACCACGGCTGTTGCCTGGCCGGCCTGGATCGCGGCCATGGTCAATGCGCCAAAGGCGACGAATTCGCCCTGCGGAATGAAGAGCACACGGGTCACCGTGAATACCAGCAGGATGGATAACGCCAGCAGCGCGTAGATAGCGCCGTTGGTCACCCCGTCCTGCCCGAGGAACATTACGATCTGCAAATTCATGATGCGTCCTGATGTCGGGGGCCGCCGCCCTGCTTCGAGGCATGACGTTCGGCAGGGCAGCGCGTTTGGCGCCATGTATCCCGGTGTGGCTGGAAACGCGGGATGAGCGATTCCACCCGACACACGGGCGACGCAGGGATCATCCTGCAGCCGCCCGGCTGGCCCGGGATCTCAGGGCTTCGAGACCACCGGATGGTGGCCGCTCTGCCTCGTTGCCGCGACGTCCGGAGACGTGCGGCCTGTCAACAATGTTGCTGGGGCGTCCGGCTTACTTGAGCAGGGTCCAGTTGCCTTCCTTCACCGTGATCATCACCCGGCCGCGCTCGTCGAAGCCGCTGTGGTCGGCGGGGCTCATGGTGTACACCCCCTGGGTGCCGACCAGTTCCTTGGTCTGCTCCAGTGCGTCGCGCAGTGCCGAGCGGAACTCCGGCGTACCCGGCTTGCCCTTGAGCGCGGCAAGCGGAATCGCCTGCTTCAGCAGCAGGCCGGCGTCGTAGACGTTGGCGCCGAAGGTGGCGGGCTTGTTGCCGTGCATCTTCTCGTAGGCGGCAATGTAGTCGGCAGCGACTTTCTTCGACGGGTTGCTGTCGGCGATCTCGGGCAGTACCAGCATCAGGCTCGCGGCGAGGATGGTGCCTTCGACTTTCTTGCCACCGAGCTTGAGGAAGTCGGGTAGCGCAGCACCGTGAGTCTGGTACATCTGACCCTTGTAGCCCATGTCGAACAGGGTGGTTTGCGGCAGCACCGAGGGGCCGCCCGGCGCGGTGACGAGTACTGCATCGGGCTTGGCGCCGAGGATCTTCAATGCCTGTCCGGTGACGGAACTGTCGGAGCGCTGAAACTTCTCGCTGGCAACAATCTTGATGCCGTTGGCTTCGGCGAGGCCACCCATGACCTTTTCCCAGTTTTCGCCATAGGGGTCTGCAGTGCCGATCAGTCCAAGCGTCTTCACGCCGGCCTTGACCATGTGCTCGGTCAGCGCCTTGGCGATGATGTCGTCGTTCTGAGTGGTCTTGAACACCCACTTCTTCTGTTCATTCATCGGCAGCACGACGGCAGCGGTACCCACCGGCGCCAGCATCGGAACACCGGCTTCGGCGATGAACTGAATCGCGCCCATGGCGTTGGGCGAGCCCGAGGGTCCGATGATGGCGTCGACCTTGTCTTCGCTCAGCAGCTTCTTGACGGCCTTCACCGACGCCGTGGAGTCGGATGCGTCGTCGAGCGAAATGTACTCGACGGTGAGATCGCCCACCTTGGTCGGCAGCAGCGGTACGCTGTTTTTCTGCGGGATGCCGACCAGTGCGGTCGGGCCGGTGGCGGACGAAATGACGCCAACCTTGACCTGTGCGAGCGCGCTGCCGGCAAAGGTAGCAAGGCTTGCAAGTGCGATGGCAGCGGGGATTTTCTTCAACATCATGGCGGTTTTCTCCGTGGATGGGGCGTACTGCGGATGAAGGATTATTTGAATGCTGCGTGGTTCAGATGGTGATGCTTCCTACACTTGCGCCGCCGCAGACGTACAGCGTCTGCCCGGTGACGAAACTGTTTTCCGGGTCGGCGAAGAACATCACCGCGCGGGTGACATCGTCTGCGCGACCAACGCGGCGAACCGGAATGCTGGCTGCCAGCGCCTTGTCACGCTCGCTGCCGGCTTCGATGACCGCGTAGTACATGTCGGTCTGGATCGGGCCGGGTGCGACGACGTTGACCGTGATGCCCTTGGGCGCGAGTTCCAGCGCCCAGGTCCGGGCCATGCCGATCATGCCGGCCTTGGTTGCGGAGTAGGCGGTGCGTGTCGGCAGTCCGAGAGCACCGCGTGAGGACATCAGCACAACGCGTCCGAACTGGCGCGCTTCCATGCCGGGCAGCACTGCCTGCATCAGGCTGATGGCGGCGCCGAGGTGAATCTGGGTGAGGCCCTGCAACTCGTCGAGCTTGACTTCGCCCAGCAGCTTGGGCCAGATCACGCCGGCGTTGTGGATGAAGTGGCTGACCGGGTAGTTCGCTGCAATCTCCTGTGCAGCCTGCTCGGTGGCGGTGGCGTCGAGCAGATCGACCTGCACCGTGGTGAGGCGCGGGTGCGTCCACTCTGGTGCGCGACGTGCCATCGACACGACCTGATAGCCGTCGTCGAGCATGCGTTTGCAGATGTCGGCGCCAATGCCTGCGCTGCCGCCGGTGACGACTGCGATCCTGTCTTCGTTCATGGGGCCGCCCCTCACGCGCTCGGCGCCAGCGCCAGCACCCGCAGCGGGCTGCCGGAACCGTTGCGAATCTTGAGTGGCGCGGCAAAAATCAGCGTGCCTTGCGGCGGCAACTGGTCAAGATTGGTGAGACATTGCAGCCCGTAGCGGTTGTTGCCGTGCATGTAGTAATGACAGGGGTAGGGTGGGTTGAGGTGGTGGGCCTGGCCGGCGTCGGTGCCGACCGATTCGGTACCAAAGCCATGCACGTTTCGTTCCCGGATGAGCCAGGGCACCACTTCGGCATCCGGGCCGGGCGAATGTGCACCATCTTCGGCCATGTTGAGGTATTCCCTGGGCGTGGTGCGCTTGGACCAGTCGGTGCGAAGCAGCACCCAGGCACGCTCCGGAATCCGGCCGTGCTTTTCTTCCCAGGACTTGACGTAGTCAATGGTGAGCAGGAAGTCCGGGTTCTCGGCGCTTTCTGCCGAGACATCGATCACGCAGGCGGTGGCAATGAAGTTTTCGGCCGGGATCGAGTCGACGGTGTTGTCGGGCTGATCCTTGCCGCTGACCCAGTGCGCCGGCGCATCGAAGTGGGTGCCGGTGTGCTCGGACATGGAGAAGTTGTTCCAGTACCAGGCCGGACCGCGCTCGTCGTAGCGCGAGATCTCTTCGATGCGGAAGGGCCAGGCCTGACCGAACTCGGGCGGCAGTACGATGGTGGGGAATTCGGGCGCGAGCGTCTGCGTGAGGTCGACCAGTTTCAGCCGGCCGCTCAACAACTCGTTCATGAACTGGGCGAGGATGGGGTTGCTCATTCTGTGTGCTCCTTGGGGGCTGGGGGCGCTTACTGGCCGAGTTCGCGTTCGATGGCCTTGTGGTTCTCGCGCAGGCGTTCGCGGATCTCTTCTGCGATATCGCCGACGTAGGCATCCTCAATGCCGTCCTGCAGGCCCTTGACGATGGCCTTGGCGATGGCAGCCGGCGCGAGCTTGGGCGGGGGCGTGAGCTGCTCCCATTCCTCGTCGATCGGGCCAGGAAAAACGTTGAGCACGCGCACGCCGGCACCGCTCAGCTCGGCGCGCAGGGTCTGCGCTGCCGACAGCGCCGCAGCCATCGAGGCCGACCATGCACCCCGTGCGGGGAGTGCGGCAAAGGCGTGGATGGAAAGAATGTTGACCCAGGCCACGGCGCTGTTGGTGCCGTCTGCGGCGCGGAAGCACATGCCGGGGCCGAAGGCCTGGGCGAGGCGCATCAGGCCGAGCACGTTTACCTCCATTGCATCGCGGGCCAGGATCACGTCCTTGCGCCCGAGGATGCCGCCGTCGCGCAGGTAGGACGCGGTATTCACCAGGATCTCGACCTTGCCGCCGATCGAGGCCGCGAGGCGGTCGACCGAGTCGGTGTCGGTGACGTCGATATCGACCACCTGCACACGCGGATCGGTGGCGAGCTTGTCGAAGGCCGCATTCGCCTTCCAGCTCGTCGGATCGCCGAGAAAGACCGCGTTGGCGCCTGCATCGAGCATGGCCTTTGCGACCGCGAGGCCCATGGCCGATTTGCCGTCAGTGACGAGTACGCGGCGAAACTTCGGATCGCAGGTGGATTCGCGCAGCTGGGCGGCATCGCTCATGTTCGGGGTGTCCTTTTCGGGGAGGGCATGGAGCACGGCCTGACCGCTGCGGTCGAGCTTGAGGGTGAGGCGCACCGGCGCGTCGGTGGCACAGTCCTCATGAACGTGAGCGACCACGACCGGACCGGCGGCCATCTTTACGGTGCCGACGCGCCACGGCAGGCGCTCACGAAAATACAGGTCGTTACTGTGACGCAGCGTGGTGGTGGCGATCAGTTCGCCGCGGTTGTCCACCGGCTTCCATTGCAGGTGCTCTGACAGGCAGTTGCAGCAGACTTCGCGTGCGGGGTACTGAACGGTGTTGCACTCGGCACATACCTGCAGTTCGAAGCTGCCCTCGGCGGCTGCACGGGTGAGCCCCTGGGCGCTGCGGCTGCGTGGGGCGGGCGGACGGGTGGAGAGCCGGGTGCGTTCGACCGGATTCTTCTTTTTCGGTTTGACGAGTGGCGCGGTCATGCGGCAGTTCCTCGTTCGAGCAGCGCTGCGCCGGAGCACAGGCCGCGGTCGTAGTTGATCATGCCGAATCCAGACACCAGTCCGAGCTTCGCGCCGTCGACCTGGGTTTTTCCGGCGCTGCCGGTGAGCTGGCGCAAGGCCTGCACGAAGCCGAGGTAGCCACCTGCCGCGCCGGCCTGACCGACCGAGAGCTGACCGCCCGAGGTGTTGAAGGGAAAGTCGCCGTCGATGGTGAAGCTGTGCTCGCGCACGAAGGCGGCGGCCTCGCCCTTGGCGCAGAACCCGAGATCCTCGAACTGCATCATGTTGATCACCGGGTAATCGTCGTAGGTTTCGAGGAAGTCGACATCGTCCGGGGCGGCGCCAGCGTGTGCGTACAGTTCATCCTTGTCCATCGCCCAGCCGCCGCGAAACTGGATCGGGTCTTCCGGGAAGGCGTTGTGGCGTTCGATGGTTGAGCGGATGCGGACGAAGGGCAGCTTGAGCGCCTTGGCGCGTTCTTCGGTCATCACCAGATAGCCTTCGGCGCCGGCACACGGCATGACGCAGTCGAAGAGGTGGATCGGGTCGGTGATCGGACGGGCGTCGATGTACTGGGCCAGGGTCAGCGGTTTCTTCATCAGCGCATGCGGGTTCTTCAGCGCGTTGTCGCGCTGCGCAACGCAGAGCTTGCCGAAGTCTTCACGCGTGGCGCCATAGTGCTTCATGTAGTAATCGGTCAGCAGCGCGAAGCTCGCGTTGGGGCCACCCGCGCCATAGGGATAGACCGCGTCCTGGGCAAAGCGGGAGAACTGGCTGACAGTGTTGCGGAAGGAATCCACATGGTTGGTGTCGCCGGCGATGCAGGCGACCACTTCGGCATCGCCTGCCTGCACCGCACGGGCGGCACGCCGCAATGCGATGACGCCGGAGGCGCCCCCCATCGGGATGTGGTCGAGCCAGCGCGGGCTCATGCCGAGGTGCTGCATCAGTCCGACTGCGGTGTCGGGGCCGAGGGTGAAGCTGGAGACGCACACCCCGTCGACTTCAGCCTTTGCGATGCCGGCGCCACGGATCAGTTCGCCGAGCGCGCGCCCCAGCCACCAGTGCGCACTGTGCGTGGAGTAGCGGACGTAGGGGATGGTCGCCGGCATCACGGCAACCACGCCTTCATAGCCGAGTCGCTTGCGGGCAGCGGCGCTCACTTGTGATCTCCCTGCCGTTTCTTCATTGCGCAGGTATTCACACAGTTGGCATGCTCGACCAGGGTCGGCGCAAGCGCCTTGAGTTCGCCACGCTGGATCTTGTTGGTGGTGGTCAGCGGCAGCGCATCGACGAAGGCGACGTAGCCCGGCGCCTTGTAGTAGGCGAGTTGCGACAGCGCCCAGTTCACCAGATCGGCTGCAGCGGATTCCATGGCTGCGCGATCGGCCAGTGCGCTTTCGGCCACAACCAGGGCCATGACTTCGTCACCGCGCACGGGATCGGGCACGGCGGCAACGGCGACCGATTTGACCAGTGCGTGCTGCTGCAGAACGCTCTCTACTTCAACGGCGGCGATGTTTTCGCCGCTGCGGCGGATCACGTTCTTCTTGCGATCGACGAAGTGCAGGTAGCCGTCTGCGTCGCGGCGGACGATGTCGCCGGTGTGAAACCATCCGCCCGCCCAGGCTTCGTCGGTAGCCGCCTGGTCCTTGAGGTAGCCGGCCAGAAAGCCGTAGCGGGGATCGTCGCCAGCGTGGCGCACGAGCAACTCACCCTGTTCTTCGACGCCCGCTTCGCGACCGTCGTCGGTGACAAGGCGGACTTGCACGTCGGCTTCTTCCTTTCCGAAGCAGGAGGTGCCGATGTTGCGTGGCTCCTTGTTGGCGATGATCACCGCGCCTGCGCCGGTTTCGGTCATCGCCCAGGCTTCGAGCAAGGGGAAGCCGAAGCGCTCTTCGAACACGCCGTGCAGACTGCGATCGACGCCGGCGCCGAAGCCGAAGCGGACCGAATGATCGCGGTCAGCCGGGCTGGCTTCAGCCTTCATCAGCATGGCGGGCATGACGCCGAGGTAGTGCACCACGGTGGCGCGGGATTCGCGCACGCTGGCCCACCAGCTGCGGGGGTGGAAACGGTCGAGCGGAATCAGGCAGCCGCCGGTCATGATCATGGCCATCGCCGAGTAGGCCATGGCATTCATGTGCACCAGCGGCAGCGGCGTGATCATGCGCTCCTTGCCGGGTTGCAGTGCAGCCAGTCCACCGATGTTGGCGTACCACCTGCCTGCATGCAGGAAGTAGCGGTTGGGCAGGATGCAGCCCTTGGGTCGGCCGGTGGTGCCCGAGGTGTACAGCAGGGCAGCTTCGCTGAGCTCATGCGGTTCGGTGTCTGCCTGCGGCGCAGGGAAGGCGGCCTCGGGGGGCGTATCGCGTTCGCCCATGACCTGGAAGGGACGGCCGGCACGGTCGGCGGCTGCGAGCAGATCGGCGTGGCGCTGGGGCAGGGCGATGGCGAGCGCGATCTCGGAGTGGCCGATGAGGTACTCGAGTTCGGCCGCGCGCATGTCAGGATTGATCGGAACCACGGATACGCCGAGTCCATTGAGCGCGAACCAGTGCAGGAAGAAGGCGGGACGGTTCTCGAGCAGGATGCCGACGCGATGACCATGGCCGTAGCCGGCAGCGGCGTAGGAGGCGCGCAGGGCTTCGACACGTTCGGCCGCTTCCGCGTAGCGCAGTTCGCCGGCGGTGATGCCGTAGATGTCGGCGGTTTCGGGGAGGATGCAGAGGAAGGGGAGCTTTGCCCAGCGCGCGGCGGCGAGGGCGAAGGCTTGATGAACGGTGTTGGCCAAGTCGTGCTCCCGCTTACATGAAAAGTTGAATATTGCCGAAGGCGGCGTCGCAGTTCACCAGGTCGACGCGTTTGAGGCGAATCCTGAGTTTGCCTTCGACTTCAACGAGGTGATGCGTGCTCCAGCCGGCGTAGGTGGTCTGGGCGTCGAGCCGGGTTTCTGTGTAGAGAAAGGCGGTGCGGACGACGTGTTCGCCAGTGCTTGCGTCGGACGATTCGACGGTGGGCGCCTGCAGCAGGTGGTGCGAGCGGCTCTTGGGTTGTTGCGAGAAGGTGCGCTGGCCGGAGAGGCGCTCGATGCGGACGCGGAGCAGGAGTTTGTCTTCATGCATGAGGGAGGTATGAAGTTTGGGGTCTTGCTGGTCGTACGCCAGTGGCATCCAGTAGTAGGCGTCTTCGGTGAACAGGGTGAGCCAGTCTTCGAAGCGCTGCTCGTCGAGCATGCGGGCTTCGGCATAGACGAAGTCGATCAGGTTCTTTTCGGTGATGGCAGTCATGGCTTGATCCTTGTTCGGGTGTTGCTGGCAGTTCGCCGATGCTGGTCAAAGGTTCGTGCCGCCGGTCGGGCTGAACGGGACATTTGCTCTGCAGGGCTGCGGAACTCGCCCTTCGTGCTCGGACAGTCCTCGCCCTGCGCCGCAAACATCCCATTCATCCCTTGGCCTCGGTGGCATCTCTTCCTTTTTGTCCTTACATGCTTTCCGTCATGAACTGGGCCCATGCGCGCATCTGTTGCCGCATCTGCATTTCGTTGGTGCCGTTGGTGACGACGTTCTTCTGCGCTTTCTCTGCAGGGTCGTAGAGACGGGCAATGTTCACCCAGTCACGACCGCGCGAGTGCAGGCCTTGCTGCGCGCGTTCGTACATTTCCAGATCGTCGTGGCCGACCACCGAGGTGGGGGCGTTGATCAGGCGGTTGTACATCGTGGTGCGCTCGAGCAGCAGGTCGGGGGCGCCGACGAGACGGAAGGTCCAGGATTCGACCAGCGTCTTGTCCGCGGCGATGGGCTTGAACAGGCGCAGGGTCTGGATCGGGCCCTTGACCATGATATTGGGGAAATACACGGTGTTGTGGCGGGTGTCGCCAAGGATCTGCTTGGCCCGCTCTTCACCGTAGGCGGCGACCATCTGCTCCCAGTAGCCGGGAACCGGCGAGTAGGCCGCGTGGATGGAGTTCGAGACGCCGGTGTGACCGTGACCGTTCTCCCACACGCGAATGCCCATGCCCTCGAAGAACTCGTAGGGCGACATGAAGGGAGCGAATTGCTCCACCGCCATGGGCTTGGGGGTGCCTTCGGGGGCTTCGTTCCAGACCTTCACTGCGGTGCCGGCGGAGGATTCGTGCGCGACCATCGGGTGGCAGGTGTCGGTCTGGTTGTCGACCAGCATCTTCCAGTTGCAGTTGTGCATGTAGCGCAGCACGCCGCCGGCGACTTCGAGTTTGCCCTCGGGCGAGCGGTCGACCATGTTGTCGAGGGTCGATAGCGACTCTCCGAAGAATTCCTCGAAACTCGGGCCGCCGGGGTTCAGGCGACAGAAGACGAAGTCGCGGTAGACCTTGACGTTGGGGACGACGGCCATGCCGTGGCTGGCTTCACAGGATTCGAATCCGGTGTTCTCGTAACCTTTCTTCAGGGGGATGGCGAGCAGGCTGCCATCGGTCTTGAAGGTCCAGGCGTGGTAGGGGCAACGGAAGAACTTTCCGGTGTTGCCGCAGACTTCGCCGGCAACTTTCACGCCCTTGTGCGGGCAGCGGTTGTAGAGCACGCGCACGCTGTTGTCGCTGTGACGGACCATGACCACGTCTTCGGTGCCGACTGTGGTGGTGTAGTAATCACCCTTGTTCGGTACCTGGCTGGCGTGGCCGACATAGACCCAGGTGTTTGCGAACAGGTGTTCCATCTCCAGTTCGAAGACTTCCTGGTCGATGTAGGCGTCCTTGTGCACCTCGGTGTCGCGCACGAGTGCCTTGATGGCGTCGGGGTTGCCACGGTACTTGCCGGTTGCGGTGCTCATTGCAGTGCCCTCAGGTCAGAGATCGAGCACCAGGCGGGGCGACTTCGCCCGCGAGATGCAGATCTGGATCAGTTTTCCGCCCGCCTTTTCGGCGTCGGACAGGAAGTAGTCGCGATGGTCGGGCTCGCCCTCGAGCACCGTGGCAGTGCACACGCCGCATTCGCCACGCTTGCAGTCATACATCGGATCGCAGCCGGCTTCTTCCATGACTTCGACGATGGTCTTGTCCGCCGGAATGGTGAGCACTTGTCCGCTCTGGCTCAGTTCGACCTCGAAGGGCTGGTCGCCGGCCAGGGGGGCTGCGGAAGTGAATAGCTCGAAATGGACATGGCAGGCGGGCCAGCCGCGCGCCTTGGCGCCATCGATGACCGCGTCGATCATGCCCTTCGGGCCACACACGTAGAGGTGCTGCGTGGTCGACAGGCCGTCGAGGAGTGCACCGATGTCGAGCCGGCTAGCTGCGTCGTCGTCGGCATGCAGATGCAGCGCAGGGCCGGCAAGGGCGGTGAGTTCCCGCTTGAATGCAAGCTGATCGAGGCTGCGTCCGCTGTAGTGCATCGACCAGGGGCGGCCGGCAGCCTGCAGTGCGCTCGCCATTGCCGCGATCGGGGTGACACCGATGCCGCCCGCGATGAGGACTGTTTCGGTTTCGGCGGCTTCGGCAGCGTGTAGCGGGAAGTCGTTTTTCGGTCCGGTCACGGTGAGCGTGTCACCGACGCGCAGACCGTGCATGAAGCGCGAACCACCGCTGCTGTGGGCTTCGATGCGAACGCCGAGGCGGTAGGCCTGCGGGGCGTCAAAACAGGCCGCTTCGGGTGCGAAGGTGACGAGCGAGTAACAACGCGCATCTGCAAGGCCGGGAATCCTTACCTGCAGGTGGGCACCGGGGGAAAACGGTGGGAGAGGGCTCCCGTCCGGTGCCTGCAGGCCAAGGCTGCGGATCAGCGGGGTTTCAACCCGGATGTCGCTGATGGTGAGTTCCACTTCTTGCATGTGCGTGTCGTCCTCTTTCGTCCCGTTCTTTCCGTCTGTCGCGGATCAGGCTGCCTGGCGGGTAAACATTGCGTTGGCGGCGTGTGTCGTGGTGTTTCCACCCGCCCCGATCAGCAACCCGAGTTGCGTGTCGAGCTGGCGGCCTTCCTCGTCAGCCATTGCCGCCTTCAGCAGCTTTTGCAGCGTGGTCGCAGCATCGGTGCGCCCGGCAAGCTGGTCTGCCGCCTGCATCAGGCTGGCAAAGCGCTTGTCACCACGGTCATGCGTACCACTGTAGCCCTTGACGATGCGGCGGCAGTGCAGCACCTCGACCGCAAGCGCGTAGTTGCCGTTGCCGGCGAGGCGCACGA
The DNA here is from genome assembly GCF_057621855.1 of Parazoarcus sp. PS-13 R2A. Lineage (NCBI taxonomy): Bacteria > Pseudomonadati > Pseudomonadota > Betaproteobacteria > Rhodocyclales > Zoogloeaceae > Parazoarcus > Parazoarcus sp. PS-13 R2A. The sequence goes on along the minus strand of NZ_JBYEXN010000005.1, from coordinate 193,855 downwards.
CGCGGTCGAGCCACTCCCTGATCTGCGCTGTCTCGATCTGATGGCGCAGCAGGCTGCGGCGGAAACGGCGCATGCCGGAAACAGCATAAAGGGCCAGGAACCAGGTCAGGGTGCCCGTCTTCACGCGGCGGCCCTTTTCCATGCGGCGCTTGACGAAGCCGCCGAATCCCTTGGATTGCTCGAGCCAGCGCCCGAGTCCGGTGGGCAGCGTGCCGCAGATCTCTTCCAGACGCGGATGCATGTACTCGGTGGTGTAGACCAGCTGATCGGACTTGGCGCCCACCTCCTGACGCACGCGTTCGAAGCGGCTGCCGCGGGTCTTGAGGTCGGCCACGCGGATCACGTCGTCGTAGCTCATGGCGACTGCAATCCGGTGGGCTGCAGCGTTCGTCAGGGCCCAGTCATGCGCTTCGCCGCCGTGGCGCGCATCGAGTGCGTGCAGTTCGGTGCATTTCTGCAGATACTCGGCCGCATAGTCGATGTCCTGATAGTCGATCAGGCGGCGCAGGCCGGCGACCAGCATGCCGTGGGTTTCGGCCGGGAAGCCGGCTTTCACTTTCGACAGCAGGGCCTGTACTTCAGGGTTTTCTGCACGATCCGGTACGTCCGGTGCGGGGCGCGAGGTATCGATTGCAGCCGGTGTCGCGGGTGCTTTCTGCGCCGCGTCGAACCCGAGCGCGAAAGCGCGCAGGCTGGCCTCTACACCCTTGCCGCCGTGGCGAACCGTGTCCTCGAAGGCTTCGCGTGCAAAGGGCAGGGCGCCGGAGCCGGCGATGGCGCCGAACAGGCTCGCGGAGATCACGCTGCCGGCTTTCTCTGCCATTTCCTGCAGGTCGAAACACATCAGACGCTTTGCTGACTCACGACCGGCGTCGATCACCTTGTTGGGGTCGGCGATGCCGTTGCCGAGCGCAGCCTTCTCGCCGACGGCATAGCTGCGGTGGCTTGAGGTGATCAGGGTGGTGCGGTCGGGTGTCACCAGGCCGCGCTGCATTGCGCGGCCGGCTTCCATCAGTTCGGCTGCGACCACGAGGTCGAGGTCGCCGGGTGTCGGCATCATCGCCAGCGTGGGGGGCTTGCCGGCAGCATGAGCCGTGCTTTCGGGGATCAGTTCAAGGTAATAGATGGTGGCGCCGGTGCGCTGGGCCACGCCCGGAACCGAGGTGGTCTGTGCCCACCAGCCGGCATTCTCGGCCATCTCGACGATCCAGTCGGCGAGCACGCCGCCGCCCTGGCCGCCCATGGCGAGGATGGCGATCTTGATTGGGGTGCCGGAGTGAAGAACGATGTTTGTCTTGGCTGTATTCATGACGATCTCTTTCCTCACAGCGCGAAGCGCGTCTGGCGGGCCGCACGGCGGCGTTGCAGGAAGCCGATGACGGCTGAACGGAGCTTGCCGAGAAAGCGGTCGGTGCCGGTTGGGTTGTGGATGATGTCCGCGCGATAGAAGGACGGGCACAGCACCGCCGCTTCAGCCACCTCACCGCAGTTTCCGCAGCCAACACAGCTGTTGTCGACATGCGCCACGGGGTCTTCCTTTAGCGGATCGCCGCTGTCCTTGACCGACAGTGATGGGCAGCCCGAGAGCCGGATACAGGCATGATCGCCGGTGCATACATCGGGATCGACGCCGAAACGCTCCTTCACCATGCGCTTGCCTTCCTTGACCGCCTTGTTGAACAAGGGCTTGATCCGGCGCTGCTTGTTCAGCATGCATTCGGACTGGGCAATGATGACCTTGGGGCCGTCGGTGGTCGTGGTGAGTGCTTCCTCTAGCGTGTCGCGCATTTTGGCGACGTCGTAGGTGCGGTCGATGGTGCGGATCCACTTCACGCCAGCGCCACGGATGGCATTCTCGATCGGGTTCTTCGTTGCGCGATCTGCGTTCTCGGCACGGGACGACAGGATGTCCTGGCCGCCGGTTGCGGACGAGTAGTAGTTATCGACGATGACGATCACGCCGTCGTTCTTGTTGAACACCGCGTTGCCGATGCCCGAGGTCAGACCGTTGTGCCAGAAGCCGCCGTCGCCCATTACCGAGATCGAGCGCTTGCCGGTCTTGGTGTTGAAGGCCGAGCTCGACGCTGCGCCGAGGCCGTAGCCCATCGTGGTCGCGCCCAGGTTGAAGGGCGGCAGGATGGAGAACAGATGACAGCCGATATCGCAGGAGACGTGATGCTGGCCGAGATCCGCCTCGGCGAGCTTCATCGCGGCAAAGATCGGGCGCTCGGGGCAGCCGGTACAGAAACCCGCAGGCCGCGCCGGCACCACGTCGGCCAGATCCTTTACCTTCGGATGAAAGGTCATCGGCACCGCTGCCGGACGGGGGGCGGGTGTCGTGGGTGCTGCAGTCAGGGCTTCGAGGTCGGCGGCCAGTGAGGCTTCGCCGGCCTCGTCGGCTGCAACCGCGACGTGAGTCGCAAGGGCGTCGGGCTGTTGGGCCTTGAGAAAGGCCTCGATGCCGGTCTTCATCGCCGCCGTGGTGTACTCGCCCGCCATCGGCAGTACATCCTTGCCCGACAGGTGGGTGGAGACGCCGGCCTTGCGCAGGATGGAATGCAGGTTCTGCTCGATGTAATCGGGCTGGCCTTCTTCAAGCAGCAGCACGGCGCGTCGGCCTTCGCAGAACTGGATGACCTCTTCGTCGATGACCGGGTAGGTCACGTTCATCACATACATCGGAATCCGGCTGTTGCCGAAACTGTCAGCAAGGCCGAGCAGTTGCAGCGCGCGCATCACACCGTTGTACAGGCCGCCCTGCAGGATCAGCCCGATCTCGTTGAAGTCACCGTCAAAGAACTCGTTGAGTTTGTTGTCGCGGATGAACTTCACTGCGGCTGGCCAGCGCTGCTGGATCTTCTCGTGTTCGTGGCCGAAGGAGGCGGGCGGCAGCACGATGCGACTGGTGTCGCGCACCGGGTTCTCCAGCGCCTGCTTCAGGGTGTAGCGCGGGCGCTTGTTTTCCTTGGTGATGAAGCGGCCATGCACGTGGCAGGAGCGGATACGGACCTGCAGCATGACCGGGGTGTTGCTGGCCTCGGACAGCTCGAAACCGTCTTCCACCGACTTGACGATGGATTCGAGGTTGGGGCGCGGATCGAGCAGCCACATCTGCGACTTCATCGCGAACGCGTGCGAGCGTTCCTGCATGATCGAGGAGCCTTCGCCGTAGTCCTCGCCAATGATGATCAGTGCGCCGCCGGTCACGCCGCCGGAGGCGAGGTTGGCAAGTGCGTCAGAGGCGACGTTGGTGCCCACGGTAGACTTCCAGGTCACCGCGCCACGGATCGGGTACATCACCGAGGCCGCAAGCATTGCAGCTGCGGTGGCTTCGGAGGCGCTGGTCTCGAAATGGACGTCGAGCTCTTCGAGGATCTCGTTGGCGTCAGCCAGCACATCCATCAGGTGCGAGATCGGCGAGCCCTGGTAGCCGCCGACATAGCCGACACCCGCCTGCAACAATCCCTTGGTGATGGCGAGTATCCCTTCGCCGCGAAACTCTTCGCCCGCTGGGATGCGCAGCTGCTGTACTTCCTTCTTGAAGGAACGCTCAGCCATGCTGCACCTCGCGGCGACGGGTGGCGTAAGCGATGTTGCCGCACTTCAGTGCGGTCTTTGCTGCATTTCTCTGTCTGGGGCAGGCCATGATCTTTCTCCTCGGATCTCCTGAATCCACGGGCGCGGCGATGTTGCCGGGCAATATCGTGGGTGCAGGAATCACGTTGCTGGTAACTACTTTAGGAATGAACATTTCCTTTGTCAATGGAAATGATGAAATTTCATGGAAGTTGGAAAATACCATGAAAAAACAGTGCGATACGAAAAACAACTTGGTGCGGCAATGCACCATTAAGGTGCTGAAGTGGAAGTCGTTCTGTGTCTGGCATTGGGTTTGATTCATGCTGCGAGTGCAGCAATTCAGCTCTTTTCATGCACCGGAATGGGGCAAAAAAGCGCCCGGTCACATCAGATGTGCCGGGCGATCAACCGAACGGTGGGCCGGGAGTCACACTATTCCCGGCTGCAGGCGTCCGGGGCAGGGATCAAGTGGGTTCGACGAGAGCCAGGACTCGCAGAGGGCTGCCGGAACCGTTGCGGATCTTCAGCGGTGCAGCGAGGATCAATGCACCCTGCGGCGGCAACTGGTCGAGGTTTGTCAGGCACTGCAGGCCGTAGCGGTTGTTTCCATGCATGAAGTAGTGGCACGGGTAAGGGGTGTCCCATGCGTACGACTGGCCTGCATCCGTATTGATCGATTCGACACCGAAGCCCACGACATTGCGTGCTTCGATCAGCCACTTGACGGTGCCTTCTGCCGGCCCGGGGGTGTGGGCGCCATCTTCCTTCATGTTCACATAGGCATCTGGCATTTCGCGCTTCGACCAGTCGGTGCGAAGCAGAACCCAGTTATGTTCCGGGATCCGGCCATGTTTCGCTTCCCATGCCTCGAGAAACTCGATGGTCAGGACAAAATCGGGGTTTTCGGCAACGTCCTTGCTGCAGTCGATCACGCAGGCCTGCGCCATGAAGTGCTCGGCAGGAATCGTATCGACCGTGTTCTGTTCGTAGTCCTTGCCGGAGATCCAGTGAGCCGGTGCATCGAAGTGGGTGCCGGTGTGTTCCGAGCACGAGAAGTTGTTCCAGTACCACGCCGGGCCACGTTCGTCGTAGTGCGAGATTTCTTCAATCTTGAACGGCCACGGCTGGTTGAACTGGGGCGGCAACTGCAAGGCGGGAAACTCGGGCGCCAGGGTCTGGGTGAGATCGACCACCCGAATCCGTCCGCTGAGCAAATCCCCGGCAAACCGGGCCAGGGTGCTGTTCGTTGTCATCTGGAGCTCCTGATGAAAAATTTGGGGGGATGCGACCACAAAAGGATGGACGTTGCCGGACTCGACCGAAATCCGAAAAGCGCATTCGGCTATCCGGTTTGCGCATGCACAGACGACCCGACCGGCGACCAGAGGATTTTCGTCCTGTAACGCAGGCGCTGTAAGGGCGTCACAAGGCCGGGAAGAGCGAGAGGAGAAGTGCACTCCCAAACGGGCGCACAGCGTAAGAGTCACGGCACGGAACAGCGCAACTCCTCTCCCGTGTGCGCTATTCCGTGCCCTCGACGGATGAACCCCGGCCCACGCTGGACTGCACTGGTCGGTTTTCGTTTTCTGCGCTGACGGGATAAGGCGTGTCCGCAATGGAGCGCGTGGTGTGGGTGTGGTGCCTAGGATGTGGCTCATGGAAGCGTTGCCGGGGTGACCGGTGGCGCAGGCGATGAGTTGCGCTAGGCGCATTTGGACAGGGAGCAAGTCAATGGCAGACGAACCGGTAGTGCGTCGTCGGGTGGTGAAGGCGGCGAGCGGGATCAGCGAAGCGCGGGTCAATGGACAGAAGACGCAGAGCCAGTACCAGCCTTACAAGGATGCGGCGTGGGGCTTCATCAACCACTGGTATCCGGCGGTGTTCAGCAAGGAGCTGGGCGAGGATGAAGTGAAGGGCATCCAGATCTGCGGGATCCCGATCGTGCTGCGTCGTGTGGATGGCAAGGTGTATGCGCTCAAGGACCAGTGTCTGCACCGCGGGGTGAGATTGTCGGAAAAGCCGATGTGCTTCAACAAGAAGACGATCTCGTGCTGGTATCACGGTTTCACCTTCGACCTGAAGGACGGCAAGCTCTCGACCATCGTGGCCAACCCGGACGACAAGCTGGTGGGCACGACGGGGCTGACGAGCTACCCGACCGAGGAAGTGGCGGGGATGGTGTTCGTGTTCGTGCGTGAGGACGACTTTGCCGATGAAGACGTGCCGCCGCTGTCGCAGGACCTGCCGTTCCGTTTCCCGGAGAACAGCGAACGTTTCCCGCACCCGCTGTGGCCGGCCGCGCCGAGCCTGCTCGACGCAGACGCGGTAGGCCACGGCATGCACCGCACCGGGTACGGCAACTGGCGCATCGCGTGCGAGAACGGCTTCGACAACGCGCACATCCTGGTGCACAAGGACAACACCATCGTGCACGCGATGGAATGGGTGCTGCCGCTGGGGATTCTGCCCACGAGCGACGACTGCATCACCGTGGTCGAAGATGAGCAAGGCCCCAAGGGCATGATGCAGTGGCTGTTCACCGACAAGTGGGCGCCGGTGCTGGAGAACAAGTCGCTGGGCCTGGAAGTGAAGGGCGTTAATGGACGTGCCTACCGCACCTCGGTGGTGCTGCCCGGTGTGCTGATGGTGGAGAACTGGCCGGGCGAGCACATTGTGCAATACGAATGGTACGTGCCGATCACCGACGACCTGCACGAATACTGGGAAGTGCTGGTGAAGGTGTGCCCGACGGAGAAGGACCGGGAAGACTTCAAGTACAAGTTCGACCGGGTGTACAAGCCGCTGTGTCTGCACGGCTTCAACGACTGCGACCTGTATGCACGCGAAGCGATGCAGAGCTTCTACGCCGACGGCACGGGCTGGGATGACGAGCAGCTGGTGGCGACGGATATCTCGCCGATCACGTGGCGCAAGCTGGCCTCGCGCTGGAACCGTGGTATCGCGAAGCCAGGCAAGGGTGTGGCGGGATCGGTGAAGACGCACAGCATCCGCTTCAAGGACACGGCCGCAGGCAAGCCGCCCGGCTACTTCGTCGAGCAGATCGAAGACTGATTCCCTGGTCGATGCGCCTGAAGCGCATCGACATCATTTCAAGAATTCTTCCCCGTGACAGTGTGCGGGCCGGTCAAGCCCGGCCTGCGCATGGCCTCGTCACGCCGGAACTCAGGAGTACCAATCTGTGACACCTTCCTTTCAGAGCATCTGGGCTGAACTCCGTCAGACCAGCTTTTGTCAGGGCTGGACGGACGCTGGCGGCGTCAACACCCGTTACCTTCACACCGGCGACCGTGCCAGTCCTGTCTTGATCATGCTGCACGGTGTTGGCGGACATGCCGAGGCCTATGTGCGCAACCTCAAGGCGCATGGCATGCATTTCTCCACATGGGCGATCGACATGATCGGTCACGGCTGGTCCTCTCCCGCGACGAGCGATCTGGAGATCCCGGCCTATATCGAACACCTGCTGCGCTTCATGGACGCGCAGAACATCGAGCGCGCGAGTTTCTCGGGTGAGTCGCTGGGCGGGTGGGTGGCTGCCCGGATGGCGATTGACCATCCGGACCGCGTCGAACGTCTGGTGTTGAACACGGCTGGGGGGTCGCAGGCGGACCCAGCCGTGATGTCACGGCTGAAATCCTTGTCATTGCAGGCCGCGAGTGATCCTTCGTGGGACTTCATCAAGGCACGCGTTGAGTGGCTGATGGCGGACAAGACCAAGGCTTACGACGATCTGATCGCGACTCGTCAGGCGATCTATGCCCAGCCCGGTATGGCTGCGGGCATGAAGCACAACATGGTGTTGCAGGACATGGAAACCCGGTTGCGCAATCTGATCGCGGCCGAAGACTATGCCCGCATCGCTGCACCGACGCTGGTGCTGTGGACCTCAGATGACCCCACTGCGGACGTCACCGAGGGCCGGCGCATCGCGTCGATGATTCCGGGTGCCTTGTTCACTGTCATGGACGGCTGCGGCCACTGGCCCCAGTTCGAGGACCCGGCCACCTTCAACCGGATCCATCTTGCGTTTCTCCTTGGCGGTGCCGTCCCCGAAGCGGTTCGCGTGGGGCCGTAAGGGAAGCCGCCCCATGAAAGCAATGCTGCAGTGCATGTCGCATACCCCGTTGAAGGGCTATTTCGATCCGTCGCCAGATGTCGTCGGCGAAGTGGCGGATCTCGTGAATGCGGTGCGTGAAGAAGTGGCGTGCTTCGACCCGGAGGTGATCTACCTGTTTGCGCCAGATCACTACAACGGCGTCTTCCTCGATCTCATGCCGCAGTTCTGTATCGGCATGGGTGCGACGTCGGTGGGTGATTACATGACACCGGATGGCCCCCTCGATGTGCCACGCCAGCTTGCAGAGCGGTGCGCCAAGGTGGTGATCGAAAACGGCATCGACCTGGCGTTCTCGTACCGGATGCAGGTGGATCATGGCTTTGCGCAGGCACTGGTCGAGATGACCGGCGCGCTCGATCGCTACCCGGTGATCCCCATCATGATCAACGCCGTCGCACCGCCTCTGGTCAGCTTCAAGCGCGCACGCCAACTGGGTGAGGCGCTCGGGCGCTTTGCCGGGCGCGAGCATGAACGGGTGCTGTTCATCGGCTCCGGCGGGCTGTCTCACAACCCGCCGATTCCTGCGATTGCCACGGTAAGCGATCCGGTAGTCATCGAGCGTCTGATTGCGGGTCGCAACCCGACGCCCGAAGCGCGGGATGCACGCCAGAAACGCACGATCGCCGCAGCGCGCGCGTTCGCGGCCGGTGACGGTGGGTTGCATGCATTGAGCCCCGAATGGGATCGAGCCTTCATGCGCCAGGTGCAGGCGCGTGACTGGTCGGCAATCGATGCCTATCGCAACGACGACGTGAGCAAAGCCGCCGGTGCTTCAACCCATGAAGCCAAGACCTGGGTCGCCGCGGCGGCGGCAATGGAGGCCGCCTGCGCTCAGGGCTGGAAGGCGGAAGCGCGCTATTACCGTCCGATTCCCGAATGGGTCGCCGGGTTCGGTGCGCTCTCGGGATACAGCCATGAAGGCCCCCAGTAAGTCCAGAGGTGGCGCTGCGCCCGCAGGCCGGTTGCAGTGTCAATCGAAACAAGATTGGAAAGGAACTTCAGATGAGTCAGCTTGATATCGTGGCCGCAGCCGATGCGCTCTACGCCGCCGCATGCAGTGGCAAGGCCGTGGCGCCGCTGCGCGACCGGGTTGAGCAAGCGTCGGCCGAAACGGCCTATGCAATCCAGTCGCACAACACCCGGCGCGCAATGGCTGAGGGCCGCCGTCTGGTGGGGCGGAAGATCGGTTTGACCTCACCAGCGGTGCAGCGTCAGCTCGGTGTCGATCAACCCGACTTCGGCATGCTGTTTGCCGACATGGCTGTTGGCGATGCCGAGCCGGTGGCCAAGGGCAGGTTGATCCAGCCCAAGGTCGAGGCGGAGATCGCGTTCGTACTGGGCAAGGATCTGTGCTTCGAACGGCACACCTATGCCGATCTGCTGGGCGCCATCGAATACTGCCTGCCCGCCGTCGAGATCGTGGACAGCCGGATCGCGGACTGGCGCATCAGCCTGTTCGATACCGTTGCCGACAACGCCTCGTCCGGGCTCTTCGTCCTCGGCAGTACACCGGTCAGGGCGAGCCGCTTCGACATGGGGCGCTGTGCGATGACGATGCAGGAAGGCGGCCGGGCTGTCTCCGAAGGAAACGCACGCGCCTGCCTCGGCAATCCGCTCAATGCAGCCGTCTGGCTCGCCGACATGCTGGTGCGCGTCGGTCAGCCACTGCAGGCTGGTGACATCGTGCTTACCGGCGCGCTGGGTTCGATGGTCGCGGTTGATGCGACACGGGCGCAGACCTTCGCGGTGGACATCGAAGGCCTGGGTCACGTTGAGGCGCGCTTTGATTGATGCGCGCTGTGCCTGTGGCGGGCTCGTAACGCCTCCGCGGGCGGAGCGCCCGCCGCGTGATCTCTTTCCACACAGTATCGTTCGACAGGAAACCCCATGACCAAAATCAAATGCGCGCTGATCGGCCCCGGCAACATCGGCACCGATCTGCTCTACAAACTTAAGCGTAGTCCGGTGCTCGAGCCGGTGTGGATGGTGGGCATTGACCCGATCTCCGAAGGTCTGGCGCGGGCCCGCGAGATGGGCCTCAAGACCACCGCTGAAGGCGTCGACGGGCTGCTGGCGCACGTAAAGTCCGACGGCATCCAGATTGCCTTCGATGCGACTTCGGCTTATGTGCATGCCGAGAACAGCCGCAAGCTCAACGAGCTCGGTGTACTGATGATCGACCTCACGCCCGCTGCGATCGGCCCCTTCTGCGTGCCGCCGGTGAATCTGGTCGAGCACGTGGGCAAGGGTGAGATGAACGTCAACATGGTCACCTGCGGAGGCCAGGCCACGATCCCGATGGTGGCCGCAATCAGCCGCGTGCAAGCGGTGGGCTATGGCGAAATCGTCGCCACTGTGTCGTCGAAATCCGCTGGTCCTGGCACACGAAAGAACATCGACGAATTCACCCGCACCACCTCGGGCGCGGTAGAGAAGGTGGGTGGCGCCAAAAAGGGCAAGGCCATCATCATCCTCAACCCGGCCGAGCCTCCGCTGATCATGCGCGACACGGTGCACTGCCTGACCGAGACCGAGCCCGATCAGGCCGCGATCACCGAGTCGATCCACGCCATGATCAAGGAAGTGCAGAAGTACGTGCCCGGCTACAAGCTGGTCAATGGACCGGTGTTCGACGGCAAGCGCGTGTCGGTGTTCATGGAAGTCGAAGGTCTTGGCGACTACCTGCCCAAGTACGCCGGCAACCTCGACATCATGACCGCGGCCGCCGCACGTACCGCCGAGATGTTTGCCGAAGAAATCCTCGCCGGCCGCCTCACCCTCGAACCCAACCGCGCCGTGATGGCCGCGGCCTTGTCTTGAAAAGGGAGCCGACCATGGATCTACGCGGCAAGAAAATCACCGTCCACGACATGACCCTGCGTGACGGCATGCACCCCAAGCGTCACCTGATGACACTCGAGCAGATGAAGACCATCGCCTGCGGGCTCGACGATGCAGGCATCCCGCTGATCGAGGTCACCCACGGCGACGGCCTCGGCGGCAGCTCGGTGAACTACGGCTTCCCCGCGCACACCGATGAGGAATACCTCGGTGCGGTGATTCCGCTGATGAAGCAGGCCAAGGTCTCGGCCCTGCTGCTGCCGGGCATCGGCACCGTTGATCATCTGAAAATGGCGCACGAGCTCGGCGTAAGTACCATCCGCGTGGCCACCCACTGCACCGAGGCAGACGTCTCCGAGCAACACATCGGCATGGCGCGAAAGCTGGGCATGGACACTGTCGGCTTTCTGATGATGGCGCACATGAACAGGCCCGAAGGGCTGGTGAAGCAAGCCAGGCTGATGGAAAGCTACGGCGCCAACTGCATCTACGTGACCGACTCGGCCGGGCACCTCTTGCCCGACACGGTCAAAGCGCGCCTGAGCGCAGTGCGTGATGCCCTCAAGCCCGAAACCGAGCTCGGTTTTCACGGCCACCACAACCTCGCCATGGGCGTCGCCAACTCCATCGCCGCCGTCGAGGTCGGTGCCACCCGCATCGATGCTGCTGCCGCGGGGCTGGGTGCCGGTGCGGGTAACACCCCGATGGAAGTGCTGATCGCGGTGTGCGACCTGATGGGCATCGAGACCGGCGTCGACGTGTTCAAGATCCAGGATGTGGCCGAAGACCTTGTGGTGCCGATCATGGACTTCCCGATCCGCATCGACCGCGACGCGCTGACCCTGGGCTACGCCGGGGTGTATGGCTCTTTCCTGCTGTTCGCCAAGCGTGCAGAGAAAAAGTACGGCGTGCCGGCGCGCGACATCCTGGTCGAGATGGGCCGTCGCGGCATGGTCGGCGGGCAGGAAGACATGATCGAGGACACGGCGATGAGCCTGGCCCGGGCAAGATCGGCGGCCTGATGACACCGCTGCCGCGCGCCCGGCTTGACGGGGGCGCGGCGCGACTGCAGCACGATGGCATGGCCTTCGCCGTGTCACATGACAACAGCGCGGCGCATCAGGGCGACCGCTGACCGGAAGGGCGCCCCGACAGTGCGCCCGCACCCCAGGAGGAAGAGACATGACAATGATGAAGGCGGCCCGGTTGCATGAGATTGGCGGAAAGTTCGTGCTTGACGAAGTACCGGTTCCGGTACCGGGTAAACACGATGTGCTGGTCAAGGTTGAGGCCTGCGGAGTCATACCCAACCTCAGGAACGTCGTGACGCATTTCCCGACCTGGTATCCGTTCCTGCCGCTTCCCGCATTGCCCGCCATCTTCGGGCTCGACGCGGCCGGAACGATCGCCGCGGTGGGTGAGGGCGTGACCTCTTTCAAGGTGGGCGAAAGGGTCTATGTGAATCCGGGCGTCGGATGTGGTGAGTGCCGTCATTGCAAGCGCGGCGAGCCGACCCGTTGCGACACTTACACCTTCATGGGCTACTTCGGCTTTGGCAAGGATTCCCAGCAGATCTTCAAGAAATATCCCTATGCGGGCTATGCGGAATACACCACCGCACCGGCTGCAAACCTCGTGCGCCTGCCCGATAACCTGAAGAGCGCCGAAGCTGCCCGCTTTGGCTATCTGGGTACGGCGTATTCCGCCATCCGCAAGTCGGCGTTGAGACCGGGGCAGGACATCCTTGTCCTCGGTGCGACGGGTACGCTGGGCGTTGGCGCGGTGCTGCTCGCGCTGGCATTCGGTGCGTCCCGTGTGGTCGTGGTTGCGCGTGACGCGGCAGCACTCGGCAGGCTCGTCGCACTCGATCCGCAGCGGGTCATCGCGATCACGCTTGGCGAAGGCAGCATCCACGAACAGGTCCGGGCCCGGATCCCCGACGGCGTCGACGTGATGCTCGATACGCTCGGTGCCAAGGCGCCCGCCGAACTTTCGGTTGATGCCATGCAGGCGGTGATCCGTGGCGGGCGCATTGTGCAGATCGGGGGCGTTGCCGGGCCGATCCCGATCGATCCGCATCCGTTCATGTGCGCCCAGTTGCAATACATCGGTTCGCTCTGGTTCACCGCGGCAGAGGGTGACGAGATGGCCAGCATGATTGCTGCGGGCACCGTCGACCTCGGCCTGCTTGAATCGCGCCCGTTCGGCCTCGACCAGCTCAATGAGGCGCTTGATGAGATCGAGGCGAACGGCAACGGTTTCGCCAACTTCCACATTCGCGTGCAGTAGTTCCATTACCCGGCCACAACGCCGTCCGCTCATAGGCGGCGGTGCTGTGGCCGCAGAGAAGGATCGTTCCGCAAACGCACAGGAGAGCATCAAAATGCAGGGAAATCGTGTTGTAACTGGTTACAACGCCAGCGGAAAGGCAGAAGTCGTCCTCTCGGGGCCGGTGCCGGGCAGTAGCGAGTTCGAGCACACGCCGGGCTTCTCGGCTGCAGTCGTGTGGCAGACCACTGCGGAGCCGAAAATCGCCTCCCGCGCGTCCGATCCGGTGCTCGGACTCGAGTCCGTCATGCCGATGGTGGGCGGGACGACCGCAATGCTTGTCACCTTTCCGCCGGACAGCCTGTCTGCGGGCCCTGATTTCGATCCGGAGAAGGCTGGCGCCGAGTTCGCGCAGCGTCTGCCCGGTCTCGTCGACACCTTCGAGGCGGATGGATCGGGCTATCACCAGACCGACACGATCGACTACGGTGTGGTCATCGACGGCGAAATCTGGCTGGACCTTGGCGAAGGTGAAGAGAAGCGCCTGGGCAAGGGAGATGTTGTTGTCCAGGTCGGCACCCGGCACGCATGGCGAAATCGGGGTACCGAACCTGCGCGCATCTTCTTCGTGCTGATGGGCGCGCGCCGCTAAGCGACCACACGCCACAGCCGGCCGGCGGCGCTCAGGCCGCTCTGCCGGTGTCCGCCTGCGAACGGTCGAGCAGTCTGCTGTTCAGAATGACATCGACCGGACGCTGCAGATGTCTGCGCAGCAAATCGACCAAAGCGTCAGCATTCCTTTGCATGGCGAGCTCGAAGATCTGTTCGTGTTCGTTGTGTACATCCCGCGGGCGCGGACCGTCCAGCGCCGACAGCCTGCGATAGCGCTCCGCCTGCAGATGCAGCTTTGCACGCAGGTTGAGCAGGCGACCGGATGGCGCAGCGGCAACGAGCGCCTCGTGGAACTCGAAATTGCGCCGCTCCCACTCCTCGTAGACTTCGGCCGTCCGTGCGCCCAGGCGCTCCTCTGCGCGCGTCAGCCGGTGAAAGCTGCTCACCAGCCTGGCCTCCCAGTCATCGTTCCCGTTTGCCACGCTCTGACGTGCAGCCTCGGTCTCGACCAGTGCGCGCAGGTACACCAGGTCTTCGAGGTCGGCCACCGACATCGGTGCAACCGTGAATCCTCTCTGCCCCTGAGCAACGACCAGCGCATCGGAAACGAGCAGGCCCAGGGCTTCGCGCAGGGTGCCGGAACTCATCTTGTACTGTGTCTTGAGATGTTCCACCCGCATCTTCTCGCCGGGGGCGTGGACGCCAAGCACGATATTTCGCCGGATCGCACGATAGGCCGTTTCGATCAGGGTGGCGGGCGGCGTGGAGGACATTCCGTCGGTCACATTCGTGGCGTCGCGAATCATGGTGTGGTGAGCGTAGTAGGGAATGTGAAAATCATAACATTCTTCATATGGTTGACATATGAACTTATAACCGACAATCTACGAAAAAAACAACAACACGAATAAATCTCGAGAATATGGTGCAGGGATGGAATCCCCCTCGGCGCCGGTAAATCGTAAAAGGAGCGATGCATGAGTGAGAGCAACCCGGAGATCGGCCAAAGTATCGACGTAAGGGGAATCAGGACCAACTACCATGATCTGGGTACGGGTTTCCCATTGTTGATGATTCACGGCTCGGGGCCGGGCGTCAGTGGCTACGTCAATTGGCGCACGGTGATGAATCCCCTTGCCGCAGACCGTCGGGTGATCATTCCCGATATGGTTGGATTCGGTTTTACCGATCGCCCCGAGGGGCAGCGGTACGACGTCGACACATGGGTCGACCAGGCGATCGGTCTGCTCGATGCACTCGGTATCGCCCAGGCGGACATCGTGGGCAACTCGTTCGGCGGTGCGCTCGCCCTCAAGATCGCGATTCGGCACCCCTCACGCTTGCGTCGGATCGTGCTCATGGGGAGTGCAGGCATCGACTTTCCCCTCACCGAGGGACTCGACGCCGTCTGGGGGTATGAGCCGTCGCTTGCCAACATGCGCAAGTTGCTCGACATCTTTGCCTTCGACCGCAGCCTGGTGAACGACGACCTTGCCCGGTTGCGCTACCAGGCCAGCATTCAGCCCGGATTTCAGGAATCGTTCTCGGCCATGTTCCCGTCGCCCCGCCAGCGCTGGGTGGAGGCGCTGGCCAGCGACGAAGCGCAGATCCGCGCCATACCGCACGAGGTACTGGTGATTCACGGGCGCGAGGACCAGGTGATTCCGCTGGAGAGCTCAGTGCGTCTGACCGGCTTGATCGCACGTGCGCAGTTGCATGTGTTCGGGCGTTGTGGGCACTGGACGCAGATCGAACAAGCGGCTCGCTTCACCCGGTTGGTGCAGGATTTTCTGGGCGAGGCGGCAGCCAACGAGCCGCTCGTCCAGGTGAGCGCTGCCGAGGCCGCACTGGCCTGAATGTTGCTCAGGTCGTGATCGATAACGATGAGCGGGCGCGCAGCGATCCGGCCATCAATGCAGGAGCAAGGAATTGAAGAACGAAAGTATTGAAGGGCGCTGGAACATCGTCTCGTGGCGTCAGGAGTACGACGATGGACGCAAGGTCTTCCCCTTTGGAGAGCAGATCGAAGGCTTCATCCAGTACGGGGAGGGAAACATGTTCTGCGTGCTGTCGAAGAAGCCGCGGCGGGCGTTTACCACCGGCGGTCAGTGGGATGCGGCCGACAGTGAAAAGGCTGCGGCCTATAACGAATACCTGACTTACGCCGGCCGCTACGAGTTCGACGGCGAAACCGTGAGCCATCTCATCGATCTGTGCATTTTTCCTAACTGGCAGGGAAGCGTGCAGCGCCGCAAGGTGATGCGTACTGGGCCAGATGAAATGACCCTGGTCGCCAGAATCGAGGATGGCACCCCCGAGGCGAGGACGGCCGTGCTCGCCTGGCGGCGTGCGTGTGCTTGAGGGAAGGATATGTTGGAACAGGAGGCAGGCTTGATGGGACAGGTGAAACGGCTGGCTTATATCCAGATCGAGGCCACGGATCTTGAAGCGTGGAGCGCTTTCGCCGGCGGCGTGATGGGGTGCGAAATCGTTCCGGGCACCCCCCCCGGCGATCTGCGGCTCAGGGTCGATGATCGTCCGTGGCGGATACAGGTTACCGAGGGGCCGCGCAACGACATTGTTGTTGTAGGGCTGGAGGTCGATTGTGGTGAAGATCTAGCGGCCATCCGCACGCGCCTCGCCGATACCGGAATCGACGTACATGCAGGGAGCACCGAGGCCTGCGAGGCACGCGGTGTCCGCGAACTGCTGTGCTTCCGCGATCCGGCAGGTATGGAAGTGGAACTGTCCTACGGTTCCCTGATGCGCCCGCAGCAGCCCTTCAAGTCGCCGTTGGCGCATGGCGGCTTCGTCACCGGGGACCAGGGACTGGGCCACGTGATGCTGGTGGTGGAGAACGTTGCCGAGGTGCATCGCTTCTATTGCGAATTGCTGGGTTTCGTTACCAGCGACTTCGTGGCCACTGACAACTACGGCGGGCAGAAAGGCAGTTTTGTGTTCATGCGCTGCAATCAGCGCCATCACTCTTTAGCAATAGGTTATCTTCCCCTTGGGCGACGGCTCGGACACCTGATGCTCCAGCTGCGGGAGTTCGACGATGTAGGCCGTACCCTCGACAGAGTGCATCAGAGCCCGTTCCGTCAGACCCGCGCGTTGGGACGACATATCAATGACCGGATGTTTTCGTTCTACGTCGAAAGTCCATCAGGAGTGCAAATCGAATGTGGTTGGGGTGGGCTGGAGGTGGAAGAGGGCGATCTTGAGGTCAAGACCTACGATGTGACCAGCGCGTGGGGGCACCAACACCTGTTGCCGAAGTGAATGGTTCGCCCCTGCATCTGATGGGGCCTGGGGCGAACCGTACCGGATGACGGTGCACCGAGCGGCGGCAGCACAGTCCACCGAAGAGTGGATGCCGGGCGGACACCACAGAGAGACAAAGGAGTCACGATGCAATTGCAAGGTTTGGCATACGACCGCAATACCGTTGTGGAAATGGGTAGCTTCGAACGTTTTCAGACGCGTGACCTGGAAGAGGCACGAAGCTGGGGGACGCGAGTGTTCTGCGAGAACAATCTGCGTAGCCTGGATTCCCGGAAGCCCGTCAATGCGCGCATGTATTACCGTCGCATGAACGGTATCGGCGTAGGACGCATGAGCTACGGTGGAGAAGTCACCATCGAGCCTGGCGTACTCGACTCCTTTTATCTGATTCAGATGCCGCTGTGTGGTTCGGAGCGCATTGAGTGCGCCGGTGAAATCACTCATAGCTCGGCCGGCACGGGTTCGGTGCTCAGCGCGCATCGTCCCGTGCGCATCCGCCATGCCGAGCGCACGGAGAAGCTGATCCTGAGGGTCGATCGCGACCTGCTCGAAAGGCATTGCCGGCAGCATCTGGGGGGCAATCTGCCCGATCGCATCGAGTTCGACACGGCGATGCAGCTGGAAACCGGTGCGGGTCAGCGCTGGATGCGCACGATGCACTGGCTGCTCGAAACTCTGAAGTCCGAGCCTGATCCGCTGTCGCCGCTTTTGTCGGCCCAGATCGAACAGATGGTCGTGACCATGTTGCTCGTGTGCCAGGGCAACACCTGTACTCGCGCGCTGTGCGAGGATTCACGCACCGTTGCGCCCGCCTTCATCCGTCGCACCGAGCAGTTCATCGAAGAGCGTGCCCACGAACCGATCACCGTCGGAGACATGGCGGAGCATGTCGGGGTCAGCACGCGCTCCCTGTTTACCGGTTTCCGCAAGTACCGCAATACCTCGCCGATGCTATTCCTGAAGGAAGTCCGGCTCACTCGTGTGCGTGAACAATTGCTGCGCAGCGAGACCGGGCGTACCACGGTGACTGCGGTCGCGTATCAATGGGGCTTTGGGCATCTCGGCCACTTCACGACCGACTACAAGCGCCGTTTCGGCGAAAGTCCATCCGAGACGCTTGCGCGTTAACTGCGATGACGATCGGGCAATCTGCGGTTTACCGGTCGAGCGATCTGGACGAAACTCGCAGCATCGTGGCGGGGATCTATTGCGATCACCGCCTCGACCAGCTTCGTAGCAGAGCGTGCCTGAAGTACGAGCATGCCCATTTTGCAATGGGCGGGTTCAGCTTCAGCCGGATGCGCTATGGCGCCGATGTGAGTGTCGACGTGGACACGCTCGGGGACTTCTACCTGATCCAGGTGCCACTCAGCGGCACCGACCGGATGTGCGTCAACGGACATTCATTCTGTTCCGATTCGCGCTACGCATCCGTCAATGCACCGATGAGCGGCCTCGGCATGAATTGGAGTGCCGACTGCCTGAAATTTGCCGTCAGGATCGAACGCAAGCTTCTCGAGGGCCACGCCGCGGCGCTGAGTGCCCGCCCGGATGACGGGCCGCTTGTGTTCATGCCGTCGGTCGACCTCAGGCTGGCTGCTCCGCGCTCATGGGTGGCAACTGCGCAGCATGTACTCAACGAACTCCAGCGCAACCCTCAGCTCGCGACGCAGCCGCTGGTCAGGACGCAGTTCGAACAACTGCTGATGACGACGCTGCTGAGCTGGATGCCGGGCAGTTTCGGGGAGGCCGTTCAAACAGAGCGTCGGGTGGTGCTGCCGCGCCATGTCAAGGTGGCCGAAGAGTTCATGCGCGCAAATCCCGAGCAGGTGATGACGATTGAAACGCTGGCCAGTGTGGTGGGTGTCAGCGGCCGTACCCTGTTTGACGGATTTCGCAAGTTTCTTGGGGTGAGCCCGATGCGCTACCTGCGCGATCTGCGCATGGAGTGTGCGCGCCGCGATCTGCTCGACGCCTCCAGGCCACGCAGCGTTACCTCCATCGCGACCCATTGGGGCTTCTATCAGCTCGGACGCTTCGCTTGCGACTACCGTCGACGTTTTGATGAACATCCGCACGAGACAATGGCGAAAAGGCGTTAAGCCATAATATCTGCCCGATCGTGGTGCGTGCGCGCACTGTGTTGGTGAGTGCTTGTTTTTCCTGCGGTTTTTGCACGTTGTTTGCAGTCTGCGCATATTTCTCTGGTCCAGGGTCCGTCAAATTGGGGCTGTCTTCGATGTCGAAGATTTCGCACCAACCCAAGACGGAGAGAAGCAACATGCGCAAGATCACCATCATCGGTGCAGGTCAGGGCGGGCTTCAGCTCGGGATCGGCCTGCTTTCCAGGGGTTACGACGTCACCCTCGTTTCGAATCGCACCGCAGAGCAGATCTCCCAGGGCCGCGTCATGTCGAGTCAGTCGATGTACGACATGGCGGTCGGCTATGAGCGCGACCTTGATCTGGCGTTCTGGGACGACGCCTGTCCGCCCATTTCCGGCGTTCATTTCCGGGTGGGTGGATCTGACGGCGTGACCCCGATCGACTGGCGTTCGCCCATGCGTGCGCCGGGACAGTCGGTGGATCAGCGCATCAAGATGCCGGCCTGGATGGCGGAGTTCGAACGCCGTGGCGGCCATCTCGTCATCGCAGACGCAGATGTGCCGGATCTCGAACGCTATGCCGCCGACGCCGACCTTGTCATCGTCGCGTCCGGAAAGGGGGCGGTGGGGGCCTTGTTCGAGCGCGATGCGGAACGCAGTCAGTTCGATGCTCCCCTGCGCACGGTCTCGCTGACCTACGTTCACGGCATGAAGCCGAGGGAGGATTTCACTGCCCTCAATATCAGCGTCAATCCGGGGATTGGTGAGTATGTAAACTTCCCCTCACTGACCCATACCGGTGCCTGCGACATCATCAATCTGGAGTGTATTCCGGGAGGCCCCATGGATTGCTGGCAAGAGGTTGACTCGCCCGAGGCGCACTTCAAGCTGGCGGTGAAGCTCATTCGTGAGTTCTTCCCCTGGGAGGCAGACCGGTGTACCGATCTTCGCCTGACCGACGCACTGGGCACGCTCGCAGGCCGGATCACGCCCACCGTGCGCAGACCTGTCGGCAAACTGCCTTCGGGGGCAGTCGTCCTTGGTATGGCGGATGCGCTGGTGCTCAACGACCCCATCACCGGGCAGGGCTCGAACAACGCAAGCAAATGCGCCGCGCTCTACATGGAGGCAATTGTGCAGCACGGGGACGAAGCCTTTGACGAGGCCTGGATGCAGGCGACCTTTGAAGCCTACTGGGACTACGCGAAGTGGGTGACCCGCTTCACCAACACCCATCTCCTGCCGCCGCCCCCGCAAGTGTTGAAGATCTTTGGCGCCTGCGGAGAGAATCCGGCGCTGGCCGCCCGTGTCGCCAACGCTTTCGACGATCCCAGGAGTCTTGCGCCGTGGTATTACGACGCGGCAGAGGCGGATCGTTTCATCGACTCGTTTGCGGTTGCGGCCTGAGGTCGGCGACATGGAAGCGAAAACGATGCGAATCAATTGCGGACGCAGGCTGCTCGGCAGCCTGATCATTGCGCTGCTCGGTAGCTCCGGGCAATCGGCCTTCGCCACACAAGGTACGTTTCCGCATGGCTACGGTGTGAAGTCCGAGGGCATGGGGGGCGTCGCCATCGCCCTCGCGCAGGACGCCATGGTGGGCGCGACCAATCCGGCAGGCATGGTGCTGGTGGGCAACCGGGTGGATCTGGGGGCCGCGTTCCTCCAGGTGGATAACGGTGCCTACTTTGCCGGCACGCGCTACGACGGCAGCGCAGACAAGAGCCTCTATATCATCCCCCAGCTGGGTGCCAACTGGATGGTGGATGCGGTGTCGAGCCTGGGCATCACCGTGGTTGGCAATGGCGTCGGCACCAACTATGACAATGATGACAACATCGGCGGGCTGAAGGCGGCCAGCTCGGAGCTCACGCAGATGGTCGCCACCGTCTCGTATGCGCGCAAGCTCGGTGAAGCACATGCTCTTGGCGTGGGGGTGGTGCTCGCACGCCAGGTGCTCGATATCGGCGGCACAGCCAGTATCGGCCTGCCCGAAGGTCGGGACGATTCATACGGTGCCGGCGTGCGCCTGGGCTGGACCTGGGATGCAGGCCGCGGCCTGAAACTGGGTGCAATGTGGGCGAGCAAGGTCGACATGGGGCGCATGGACACCTTCGAAGGCTTGCTGCCTGAGCGCGGCAAACTCGATATCCCGGCGAGTTACGGGTTCGGCGCGAGCTATGTGAAAGAGGCGTGGACCTTCGGCATCGATGCACAACGCATCCTCTGGAGCGATGTGCGCGCCTTTGGCAACGACGGTGTCGGCGGCGCGACCGGCGTCCCCGGGTCGAAGAATGGCCCCGGCTTTGGGTGGCGCGATCAGACCATCTGGCGAGTCGGCGCAGCGTACGCGGTCGATTCGCAATGGACACTGCGTGCGGGCTATAACCATGGCACGCGTCTGCTCGACAGTCGCGACACCTTCCTGGGCGTGCTCGCGCCCGCCGCAAACCGCCGTCATCTCACCCTTGGGGCAAGCCTCGCGCTGAAGGACGGAGGCGAGTTTTCCGTGGCCTACGCGAGATCATTCAAGGAGACGGTGCATGGTACGGGTGCCGCGCCCGACGGACTGACCGCGCTCTACATGGGGCAGCACTGGTTGTCCGCGTCTTACAGTTTCAGGTTCTGAGGAGAAATGATGATTGAGCCTGCCAACTTGCGCCGCGCCTTTGGTCAGTTCGCCACCGGCGTCACCATTGTCACCGCGCTCGACACCGAAGGCGCACCGGTCGGGGTGACCGCCAGCAGTTTCAATACCGTATCGTTGCAACCCCCGCTCGTGCTCTGGAGTATCGCCCGCAGCGCATACAGCTTCGATGCCTTCGCTGCTGCCGGTCATTTTGCGGTGCACGTACTGGATGCTAGTCAGCGCACCTTGTCCGACCGCTTCGCACGTGCTTCTTCCGATAAATTTGCTGACCTGCGCATCGGCAAAGGGAAGGGCGACGTACCGCTGCTGGAAACGGTAGCGACCGTGTTCGAGTGCGAGACCGCGCATCGCTACGATGGCGGTGACCACCTCATCCTGGTCGGAAAGGTGCTGAATCTGCGCCTGCCCGCGGATTCTGCTGATCCCCTGTTGTTTCATCGGGGGCGGTATGCGGCAGTCGAAGCAGCGGAGGGTGTTGTGACTTAGTGGGGGTGTCACCCTCAAGGCTGGGACGACGGGTGGTAAAGAAAATGGCATGTCGATCGGTATGACGGTTGGCGTGCCATTTTTTGGTCCAAGCTCGCCGGAAGGTCGCGGTCGGGCGGCACGGGCAAGGCGGCGGCAGCTGCCAAGGCTTCCACCATTTTCTGCGCTTACGGGATAAGGCGTGTCCGCAATGGAGCGCGTGGTGTGGGTGTGGTGCCTAGGATGTGGCTCATGAAAGTGTTGCCGGGGTGCCCGGTGGCGCAGGCGATGAGTTGCGCTAGGCGCATTTGGACAGGGAGCAAATCAATGGCAGACGAACCGGTAGTGCGTCGGCGGGTGGTGAAGGCGGCGAGCGGGATCAGCGAAGCGCGGGTCAATGGCCAGAAGACGCAGAGCCAGTACCAGCCGTACAAGGATGCGGCGTGGGGCTTCATCAACCACTGGTATCCGGCGGTGTTCAGCAAGGAGCTGGGCGAGGACGAAGTGAAGGGCATCCAGATCTGCGGCATTCCGATTGTGCTGCGCCGGGTCGATGGCAAGGTGTATGCGCTCAAGGACCAGTGTCTGCACCGCGGGGTGAGATTGTCGGAGAAGCCGATGTGCTTCAACAAGAAGACGATCTCGTGCTGGTACCACGGTTTCACCTTCGACCTGAAGGACGGCAAGCTCTCGACCATCGTGGCCAACCCGGACGACAAGCTGGTGGGTACGACGGGGCTGACGAGCTACCCGACCGAGGAAGTGGCGGGGATGGTGTTCGTGTTCGTGCGTGAGGACGACTTTGCCGATGAAGACGTGCCGCCCTTGTCGCAGGATCTGCCGTTCCGCTTCCCCGAGAACAGTGAACGCTTCCCGCACCCACTGTGGCCGGCCGCGCCGAGTCTGCTCGACGCAGACGCGGTAGGTCACGGCATGCACCGGACCGGGTACGGCAACTGGCGCATCGCGTGCGAGAACGGTTTCGACAACGCGCACATCCTGGTGCACAAGGACAACACCATCGTGCACGCGATGGAATGGGTGCTGCCGCTGGGCATCCTGCCCACGAGCGACGACTGCATCACCGTGGTTGAGGATGAGCAAGGCCCCAAGGGCATGATGCAATGGCTCTTTACCGAGAAATGGGCGCCGGTGCTGGAGAATGAATCGCTGGGGTTGAAGGTTGAAGGGCTCAAGGGTCGCTTCTACCGTACCTCGGTGGTGCTGCCCGGTGTGCTGATGGTGGAGAACTGGCCGGGCGAGCACATCGTGCAATACGAATGGTACGTGCCGATCACCGACGACCTGCATGAATACTGGGAAGTGCTGGTGAAGGTGTGCCCGACGGAGAAGGAACGCGCGGACTTCCAGTACAAGTTCGACCGGGTGTACAAGCCGCTGTGCCTGCACGGCTTCAATGACTGCGACCTGTACGCACGCGAAGCGATGCAGAACTTCTACGCCGACGGCACGGGCTGGGACGACGAGCAGCTGGTGGCCACCGACATCTCGCCAATCACGTGGCGCAAGCTGGCCTCGCGCTGGAACCGCGGGATCGCGAAGCCAGGCAAGGGCGTGGCGGGATCGGTGAAGACGCACAGCATCCGCTTCAAGGACACGGCCGCAGGCAAGCCGCCGGGCTACTTCGTCGAGCAGATCGAAGACTGAGTGCGGCAGTGTGCGGTGCAGGTGCCGGTCGATCCGGTTGCCGGCACCGCACATCGTCGCTGCCAGTGATTCTCCCAACAGAGCAGAGACCAATCATGAGTCAAACCCATACGGTGACCTTCCGTTTCGCCGACGGGGCGAGCCGCGCGATCGACGTGGCGGAAGATGAAACACTGCTTGACGCAGCACTGGCAGGCGGTGTGCCGCTGATGCACCAGTGCCGTTCGGGAAGCTGTTCGAGTTGTCTTGCCACGTTATGCGAAGGTAATACCAGCAGCCAGCCCGGCAGCAGCTCGACCCTGCTTGCCAGCGAATACGAGGCGGGTCATCGCCTGTTGTGCGTAAGCCGTGCGCAGAGCGATTGCACCTTCGATCTGTCCTACGGCAGTGCCGAGGGCGGTGTGGTGCCCGTCGAGGTGAATGCCTTCGTAAATGCCATCGAGCCGATCGCATCCAATGTGGTCAAGCTGTCGCTGGAGTTGGCCGAGGGCAACTGGCTGTCATTCAAGCCGGGGCAGTTCGTGCAGATCGAGGTGCCGGGCGTCGGGAAGTTGCGCAGCTACTCGCCAGTGTCGACCGAGGCGGATCTGCCCACGCTGGAATTGTTGATCCGTCTGTTGCCCGAAGGCGTCATGTCTTCGTGGTTGAAGAGCGGCGCGAATGTTGATGACGTGGTCAAGCTGAAGGGGCCGTATGGTGCCTTCTTCCTGCGTGAAAAACGTCGTGCGCCGCACATCTTCGTCGCGGGTGGGACGGGGCTGGCACCGGTGCTGTCGATGATCGACCGCATGCGCCAGATTGGTGGGCGCAAGCCGCCGATGTTGTTGAGCTTCGGCTGCGCCACGTCGGACGCGCTGTTCTATCTGGATGAGCTCGAACTGCGCCGCCAGTGGCTGCCCGGTCTTGATACCCGGATCTGCGTGGATCGCGAGCCCGACAGTTGCTACCACAACGGCAGTCCTGTTTCCGCGCTACGGCCCGAGGATGTCACCGACCCGGACACCGTGGCCTACCTGTGCGGCCCCCAGGGAATGATCGACGCGGCTACCCGACGCCTGATCGAGCTAGGCGTTGCGCCCGAGAACGTGTTTGCCGAGCAGTTCGTCCCCAGCAACTGATAGAGACAACGGAGCCCCGTACCCATGACAGAGACCACACCCGTTCCATTCTCCGCCGAACAGCAGCAGTGGTACGAGCAGGCGTGTGCCCGGCTTGACCCTGAACGCCTGAAGCAGTTGCTGTTTGCGCTGACCGACATCCACAGCCCCACCGGTGCCGCGCGCGCGGCAAGCGAGTTCATGGCTTCGCACCTGTCGGCCACCGGCATGAATGCGCGTTATCAGCCGATGAACGACGGCAGCGGCAACGTGCTTGCCGAGTACCGTGGCACTGGCGGCGGTGCGGCCTTGATGCTCTACGCACCGATCGACACTCACCTTGAGTGTGACGATGCCGAGCGTTCGTGGACGGGCGGGCAGACGGAGGCCGACATGCAGCCACGGGCCAAGATGCAGGACGACTGGGTGTTCGGCCTCGGTGCGTCCAACCCAAAGGCCATGGTCGCAACACTGACCGAGATTGCTACCGCGCTGATTGAATCCGGAGTGCCGATCACCGGCGACCTCCTGCTCGGAATGGCCGACGGTGGCATGCCGGTGGATGTGGCTGCGCGCCAGCATGCAGGCATGTCGAACGGGGTGTTGCACATGCTCAATCGCGGCGCCGCGGCAGACTTTGCCGTGGTGATGAAGCCGTGGAACTGGGTGTATCACGAAGAGCCCGGCATGGGCTGGTTCAAGCTGCGCGTGCATGGCACCCTCGGTTACGCGGGCGTGCCCCGTGGAACGCCCGGATTCCGCAGCTCCGTGGTGCCGGCCGCTGCCGTGATTGAGGCGCTCGAGGAATGGCTGATCGCCTATGCCGAGCGCAATACCTCAGGCGTGGTGGCGCCCCATGGCTGGATCTCGGGTATCCGCTCGGGAGACCCCGAGCGCGCGGCCTTTCCGTCCGCGATCACCGAGCTCTTCTTTGATGTACGGATCAACCCGCGCACCTCGCCGGCCGAGGTCAAGGCGCAGTTCGCGGATTTTGTCCGCGATCTGCAGGCGAAACGCCCCGACCTGGTACTGGACTGGGAAATGTATGGATCGGTACCGGGCGGCACCACCGACGAACGCAACTGGGTCATCCAGTCTGCGAAACGGGGCTGGGAGCACATCGAACAACGGCCGCACGGGACGCCTGATTTGCTGGGTGGGCAGACCGATGGCACCGCGTTGAGGCGTTACGGGGTGCCGACGGCACGCATTGGCTGGCCGTGGCCGGCTGAGGGATCGCCGGAAGTGCTCGCAGAGGGGCTTGGCGGCATGGGTGCGACCTACATACCCGATCTGATGCCTTGCGCACGAAAGATCATGTACATCGTCATCGACACGCTGACCCGCACGCGCAGCGAGCTTGGTCTCTGATCCGGCCGCAGCCTTTCCCCTTGTGGAGTCGCATATGAGCAAGAAAGTAAAAATGATATTCCCGGTGCCGATGAGCGACGCCACACGACCGATGGTCGAAGCGCAGTTGCCCGCCGGGTTTCGGCGACCTGACATCGAGGTCGAGTTCGTCGGCGCGGGCAGGGTGATGACGCTGGCCGACAGCTACTACGACATGGCGATCATGGAGATGGCGGTGATCGAGGCGGGGATGCGCGCCGAGGCCGAAGGCTTTGACGCGGTGTGCATCAATACGGTGAGTGACTCGGGTCTCGCCGCGCTGCGTGCCCGGTTGTCGATCCCTGTGCTGGGGCCTGGGCAGAGCGCCTTTCACGTTGCGGCGATGCTCGGTCACAAGTTCAGCGTGCTCACGATGTGGAAGCGCTGGTTTCCGCTCTATCGCAAGACCATCAATGAGTACGGTCTGGGGTCGCGGCTGGCGTCCATCCGCGCGATCGATGTCCGTCCGGACACCGAGGCCTTGCTCAGCGGCAAGGAAGAGGTCGTGTTTGCGAAGCTCGAGGCCGAAGCACTGCGGGCGATCGACGAAGACGGAGCGGATGTCATCGTGCTCGGCTCGACCACGATGCACCAGTCCCACGCCTATCTGGCCGAGTGCCTGCCGGTGCCGGTGCTCAATCCGGGTGTGGTGGCCTACAAGATGTGCGAACTCTTTCTCGATCTTGGCCTGGTGCAAAGCCGCCTGGCTTATCCCGCACCGGAGACCTTCAAGGACGAGGCGTTTTCGACGTTTTCCGGTGGAGGTATCGCATGAACAGCGTGAATCTGAGCGACTGGCACTACCTCGAAATCAGTGAATTGGCACCCTTGCTGAAGCGCAAGGCGCTGTCACCGGTGGAACTGGTGCGCAGTCAGCTCGACCGCATCAGTGCAATCGACGGAAAGTTGCACGCCTATGCAAAGCTCATGGCCTACGAAGCGCTCGAGGCCGCGAGCAAGGCCGAATCCGAGATCGGGCGGGGCCGCTATCGCGGCCCACTGCACGGCATTCCTGTTGCAGTAAAGGACTTGTTCTGGACCAAAGGGGTGGTGACGGCTGCCGGAACGACTGTGCACCGTGATTATGTCCCGCAGGAAGATGCAACGGTCGTCAGGCGCCTGCGTGAGGCAGGTGCCATCGTACTGGGCAAGCTGCAGCTGACCGAAGGTGCATTCGCCACGCCTCATCCGTCGTCCGTGCCACCGGTGAATCCCTGGGGCGCAAATCACTGGACTGGTGCCTCGTCGAGCGGGTCGGCGGTGGCCGCCAGTGCCGGATTGTGCTTCGCCTCGCTCGGGACCGATACCGGCGGATCGATCCGTTTTCCTTGTGCAGCGAACGGACTGACGGGGCTGAAGCCATCCTGGGGACGGGTCAGTCGTCATGGCGTGTTCGAACTGGCGGCAACGCTGGACCATGTCGGACCGATCGCGCGTTCGGCGCGTGATGTGGCCCTCATGTTCGAGGCCATCGACGGGCCCGATACGCTCGATGCGAGCTCTTTGCCCGGGGTTGGTACTGCGGTACTCGCGCCTCGTCACGGATTGAAGGGCGTTCGTGTGGGTGTGGATCGTGAATGGAACGCAAGGGCAACCGATGAAGAGACGCTCAAGGCGATGGAGGGTGTAATCGCGGCACTGCGTGAGCTGGGTGCCGAGGTGATCGAGGTGCGCACGCCGGAGTCGTTTCCCATCGCCGGTGCGTGGGAGATGCTGTGCGGCGTGCAGGCCGCTGTCGCGCATGCTGAAACCTATCCGGCTCGGGCGTCCGAGTACGGTCCTGCGCTCAGTCGCCTGATCGATGTGGGTCGTGCAACTGATGGCATGAGCTATCAGCGCGTCATCCTTGATGCGATTGCTTTCAGGGGACGTATGAGTGCGCTGCTGGAAACCATCGACATGCTCCTCGCCCCGGTACAGCCCTTTGCTGCGCCGACGCACGAGCAGCTGGGTGCGCTGGCACAGGACCCGGAGCTTAACCAGCGACTGATCCAGTTTACCTCGCCCTTCAATGTGAGCGGCCACCCGGCACTATCCATGCCGTGCGGACATACGGCCGATGGGATGCCCATCGGCTGCCAGCTGGTCGGGCGCAGAGGATACGAGTCCGCGCTGATTGCGGCCGGTGAGGCGTTTCAGGGCATCAGCAAATGGCACCGGATGCACCCACCGGTGTAAGCCACCTGCCGCAGCTCATTCGAGTGAAGAACACATTCCAGTACGAACAGGAGCACGCATGTCACGACACGCAGATAAACCGGACGTCCGCTTGTCCGAGCTGACGATAGCGAGCGCAGCCGCTCGAATTGCAGCTGGCGAACTGAGCAGCGAGGCACTCATGCATGCCTGCATTGACCAGGCGCAAGCGAGAGTCGATCTGAACATCTTCATCACGCTTGACACCGAGTGCGCACTCGCCGCCGCTCGCGAAGCCGATGCGGCAAGGGCGGCAGGTGTGCCGTGCAAGCCGCTGAGCGGGGTGCCGCTGGTCATCAAGGACAATATCCACGCGGCAGGTCTGCCGGCAACGGCCGGTACGCCGGCGCTGGCGACTTTCGTTCCGTCCGAGGATGCGCCCACCGTGAAGCGGCTCCGCGATGCAGGTGCCATCGTGCTCGGCAAGACCAATATGCACGAACTTGCCTTCGGTGGCACTGGTTACAACCATGCCTTCCACAGCAAGGAGACTGTCGGTGTGCGCAACCCCTACGATATGTCGCGTATCGCCGGCGGGTCTTCCTCAGGCAGCGCGGCGGCGCTTGGTGCCCGGATGGCGCTCGCGGCGCTCGGCACTGACACCGGCGGGTCGATGCGCATCCCGTGCGCCCTCAATGGATGTGCGTCGCTGCGGCCGTCGTGGGGGCGATATTCGGGCAAGGGGGTGATTCCGATCTCCAGCAGCCGCGACACGGTGGGGCCCATGGCCCTGTGCATGGCCGATGTGGCCCTGCTCGACGCCATCATCACCGGCGAGGCTGCCATGCCGCCGGTGCGGCTCGATACGCTTCGGCTGGGGGTGGCGAAGGGGTTCTGGGCGAATCTTGATGCCGATACCGAAAGTGTGGCCAAAGGCGCCGTTGCCCGACTTGAGGCGGTGGGCGTGAGCTTCATCGAGGTGCCTGATGCGCGTCTGCAGGAATTGAACGAACCGATCGGTTTTCCCGTGGTGTTCGGTGAAGCCTATGACGACATGTGCACCTATCTGCGCGAACAGGGACCCGGCATCAGCATCGAAACGCTTTACGAGCAAATCGCAAGTCCCGATGTAAAGGGCATCTACAAGGATCTGGTGCTGCCGAAGCGTACTTTCGGGCCGGATGGAACCCTGGTTGACGTCGAGCCCCTTTACCAAGAGGCGCTTCGTAGCGGACGTCCGGCGCTGAAAGCGCATTACCACGATCTTTTCGAGCGTTATCAACTCGACGCCTTCGTGTTTCCGACGACACCGATCGTGGCGCCCGAGGCGCGGCCGGAGGTCAGCCTGCCCGAGAACTTTCATCTGCTGATTCAGAACACCGAGCCGGCTGCCAGCGCCTGCCTGCCGTCGATTCAGTTGCCGATCGGGCTCGGGCCGAAAACCGGCCTGCCGGTCGGGCTCGAACTTGATGGTCCGGCAGCCAGTGATCGTCGCATGTTGGCGATCGGTATCGCCCTGGAGACGGTGCTCGGCCTGATTCCGGCAGCACTCTGAGCTCACGATTCTGCCGCGGGGTCAATCCTGCGGCAGCCCCAACCCGAACCGGCCCGTTTCTCACTCATCAGGTGAGAAACGGGCCGACTGACATGGAGCAACCGACATGACGTCTTACCCCGACCTTGAAGGCAAGGTTTTTCTCGTGACCGGCGGTGGCAGTGGCATGGGACGCGAAGTCTGCCTGGCGCTCGCCAGCGTCGGCGCAAAGGTGGTACTGGGTAATCGCAGCGAAAGCGCGGGCAGGGCGGTGGCTGATGCGCTCGGCGCGGCAGGCGGCACCGGCGTTTTCTGTCGCACTGACGTGTCGCGTGCAGCAGATTGCGCAGGCCTGGTTCAGTACGCGCTTGACGCCTTTGGGCGGGTGGACGGTGCGTTCAACAACGCAGGCTTGCAGCGCGAGTTCAGCGACATCCACGAAACGCCCGACGAGGATATTTCCGATGTGATCGACGTCAATCTCAAGGGCGTGCTGTACATGATGAAATACGTCTCCCGCGCAATGCTGGAGACGGGCGGTGGCGCAATCGTGAACAACAGTTCGATCTTCGGCCTCAAGGCGATGCCCCATCTCGCCTACTACGTTGCCGCCAAACACGGCATCATCGGCGCCACCCGTGCGGCGGCCCTCGACTATGCGGCTTCAGGCATCCGGGTGAATGCCGTGTGCCCCGGGCCGATCAAGACGCCTAGCCTGGACCGGGTCACTGGCGGCGACGATCTGATGTACGCGGATGCCGTGCCGATGCAGCGGATTGGCCAGGCATCGGAGGTCGCCTCCGCAGTCCTGTGGCTGCTATCCGCTCAATCTGCGTATGTCACGGGTAGCACTATCTCAGTCGACGGTGGCATGAGCGCGGGCTGAGTTTGCGCCGTTACTTCGCAAACAGTTGGCCCATATCCTTGAAAGCCTTGAACTCCAGGGCGTTGCCGCAGGGGTCAAGCAAGAACATGGTGGCCTGTTCGCCGACCTGCCCCTTGAAGCGGATATAGGGTTCGATCACGAACGCGGTGCCGAAGGACTTCAGGCGCTCGGAAAGTGCTTCCCATTGGCCCCATTCGAGTACGACGCCGAAATGCGGCACGGGTACGTCGTGGCCGTCCACCGGGTTGGTATGGGCGTGTTCCTGCGAGGCCGTAATGGGGTGCTCGTGGATGACCAGCTGATGGCCAAAGAAATTGAAATCCACCCATTGCGCGCTTGAGCGGCCTTCTTCAAGCCCGAAGACTTCGCCATAAAAACGCCGTGCAGCAGGGAGGTCGTGGACGGGGATGGCGAGGTGAAAGGGTGACAGACTCATTGGATGACTCCTGAAAAATGGTGTGTGTTTTTGTGGGGGCAGCAATGCGGGTTGCCGCCCGACCGCGACGCAATCAGACTGAGGGAATCAGCCCGCCGTCAATGCGGACGGTTGAGCCTGTCATGTATGAAGCGCGTTCGCTGGCCAGGAAGGTGACGACGTCTGCGTACTCTTCAGGCCTGCCGTAGCGCCCGAGCGGAATGGTCGCCGCGCTCTCGGATTCGACATCAGAGACGCCGCGTCCTTCACGCTGGGCGCGGGCACTGTCGAGGAACTGGGTGCGAGCAGTGGCAATGCGCCCCGGCACCACGACATTCACCGTGACCCCGTCCCGTGCGATATCCCGTGCGAGGGTCTTGGACCAGCCGACCAGCGAGATGCGCGCCGCGTTGGACAGGCCAAGATTGGGGATGGGGGCGATGACGCCGGACGAGGTGCTGGTGATGACCCGGCCCCACCCGCGCGCGCGCATGCCCGGCAGAATCAGATCGGTGATGCCGATGACCGACAGCACCATGGACTCGAACGCGTTGCGCCAGACATCGGCGGAGTGACCATGAGCTGGCCCCGGCGGGGGACCACCGGTGTTATTGACAAGGATGTCGATACCGCCGAGTTCCGCGAGTACGCGCTGCACCCCGGCTGTCCATTCTTCAGGTTTGCCCAGGTCCCAGACAAACGTGTGGGCAACGCCGCCTGCCTCACGCACTCTCGCTGCTGCCGCGGAAAGGGACTCCTCGCTTCTGCCGGCCAGACATACCACCGCGCCTTCGCGCGCCAGCGCCACAGCAATGGCGCTGCCCAGACCGCCCCCTGCACTCATGATGAGGGCACGCTTACCCTTGATGCCGAGATCCATGCTTTCTCCGTATTGGTTGACCGGCAGTGCCGTTGGTCGATGCGGTAGGATCCTAAAGGGACGGTCAGAAAAATAATATCAATATATTTTTGAGTAAAACACAAAGGAAATTTGTGAATGATTCGCGAACTGAAGACCCTCGTTGTCGTTGCCCGGGAGGCCAGCTTCGCCGCAGCGGGTGACCGGATCGGCCTTACACAGGCGGCCGTCAGCGCCCAGATGCAACGCCTTGAGAGGGAACTCGGATTCGCGGTCTTCGAACGCGTCGGACGCTCGGCACGCCTCAACAAGATGGGGCACCAGCTTCTGGTTCAGGCACAGGAACTGATCGCGCTCTACGACAACCTCGGAACCACGCCGCCGGGCGTTTCCGCTTCCGTGCTGGTCAGTGTCGGTGCCATCGCCTCGGTGCAACGGACCCTGCTGCCGGATGCGCTGGCCGGATTTCACCGGCAGCATCCGGGATGCCGCACACGGGTTATTCCCGGTCTGTCGATGGAACTGGTGAACCGGGTGGACGCGGGCGAGATCGACATGGCGGCAGTCATCCGGCCTCCGTTTTCGATGCAAAGTGACCTGTGCTGGACAGCACTGGCACGCGAACCATTTCGGCTGGTTGTCCCGCGCGATGTGGCGGGGGATGACTGGGCCGCGCTGTTGTCCCGCCACCCGTTCGTCCGCTACGATCGTGCGTCCTTCGGTGGGCGGCAGGTGGACCGGTTTCTGCGGGAGCGGCAGTTTGTTTTGCGTGAGGTTTGCGAGGTCGATGAGCTTGAAGCCATCGTCAAGCTCGTGGCAAATGGTGTCGGCGTCGCGCTGGTGCCCGAAACGTCGATCTTCAGGCGCTGGCCGGCGGCAGTGCGTGCCATCGACCTTGGACCGCACACCTTCCATCGCGATGTCGGCCTCGTGCACCGTGCGGTCGAGACACTCAGCGAGCCGGTGAGGGGGCTGGCTGCCTTGATCAGCACTCTGGCCCAAGGCACGCTGACACGACCGCAGAAGCAGTACTGATCTTGTGCGCCTTTTTGCCGCTGCACCAGCGTGCAGCGGCAACGGTCCTGGGCGGTGACCATGGGTGGACGCCGCAGCCCAGGACCGTGGGCTTGCCCCCTGCTGCGGATCAGCGTCCGGCGGCCTGCAGGGTCTGCAGGGTGAAGTCCTTCGAGCTCATGCCAGGCACGTTGGTTTTCCAGGTCGGTGAATCGACCAGGAACACGGTGGCATGGTTGCGCTGGAAGTCGATGATGGCGCCGCCGGCGGTACGAATGTCGGTGAAGCCATCTTCGGCCTTGGCCGCGTGGGAGTGGAATTCCATGAACTTCCAGAACTCACCCTTGCGGTTGTAAGCCTCGCCGTAATAGATGCGCGGATACTTGGTGTCCACATACAGCACTTTCTTGCTGTAAGGATGCTCGGACGGCGTCGTGGCTTCGATGACGTAGACTTCACGCGGCTCGAACTGGTTGTTGTTCATGTTCCAGAACGGGGCCTTGTCTTCCAGAACCGGATACTTGTCGGCGAAGTTCTTGCCGTTCTTGTTCCACAGCGGTGTCTTGCTGTTGGCCACTGCGAGCACCCAGCGCTTGCCGAGCATCTTGTAGCCCGGATACCAGCACGGGCGAGCGTTGAAGATCTCGAGGTCGTCCTGCAACTGGTCGGAAGAGCCGATCGGGTCCATCCAGGCGCCACCGGAGAGACGACGTACGCGTCGAACGGCGGGGATATAGGCCCAGACGTCGTTGACCTTGACCGAGTCGTACATGACGGTGAAGGTGCCGAGTCCCTTCATGTCCGATGGGGACTTGAAGTACAGCAGTTGGCGGCCGCGTTCGCTGCCGTCACCTTCGACGGCGTCGCCGGTGAGGCGACCCTTCATGGCATAACGGGTGAACTCGGCAACGGGTTCGGCATGTACGCCCTTTTCACCATCGATCAGCACCTGAGTGAAGTTCGGGACGTAGGCTACATCGCCGGTCAGCTGACCGAGATGCCAGTTCCAGATCACTTTTTCTGCGGCCTGGGGATCTTTCTCGTCGATGTTGGGGAAGGGCTGACCTGCACCCCAGCCGTCAACCTGACAGGTTTCCGCGTTGATCTTGGTCTTGCCTGCGTTGGCCTGCGAGGCCTTGACCCAGGTCGGGTCGAGCGGAATGGCCTTTGACTTGGCCAGGGGCAGCTTCCAGCCATTATTGCGGATCCGCCATTCCATGCGCTCGCTGAGCATGCTGGCAATGGTGTGGCCTTCAAACGTGTCGTTCTTGATCTTGTCGAGGTTCTCGGCCGAGATGATCGTACCTGCCGGCAGTTCAGCCGCATGGGCGGGAAGGGCTGCCAGCATCATTGCGGTGACCAATGATGCAAGAAGGGGCTTGTGCAGTTTATTCATGTGGAGTTCTCCGTCTGGGTTCAGAACAGGTAGGTCAGGCTGGTGTAGAGCTGGTCGCGCTTGTGGAAGTAACCGAACAGGCTGGCGTTGTCGCAGGTGTTCGCGCCGGATTGGCACTTGTTGCTGTCTCTCCAACTGTCGTTCCAGAACTTGTCGTACTCGACTTTCCAGCGCCAGTTCTTGGCCACTTCCATCGTTACCGAAGGCACGGCGAATCCGCCGCCGTAGGTCAGGTCGCTGCCAACCACCAACTCGGGTTTGATCCGTCCATTGTCATAGCTCAGGCTGAAAATACCGGTGAGCAGGAAGGAGTGCTCCTTGGTCTTTGCACCCCAGCCAACGGAGTTGAGTAGCCGGTCGTCGTTGTCGTAGTTCTGAATCCACTTGTCGAACAGCTGGACTGAGAAGAACATCGGCTTCTCGCTACCGAGCAGGCTCTGGGTGAAGGACAGGTTCTTGTCCATGCGCAGCATCCACGTCAGAACGTCCTTGCGCGTGAAGCCGTCAAAGCCAGGTGCGACGGCCTGCGAGGCGAGGGAGCCGGGAACCGCTGAAAAGTTGTAAGGCGCATCCTTCACGTAGGCGACTTCGGTGCTGAATACGGCATCCGCCCATTCCGCATAGCCACTGGCAGTCATGCCGAATACGTCAACCACTGGGTAGATGATGTTTCCGAACAAGCCGGTGGTATCGGAACGTCCCTGGGTGTTGACGCTGCTGGTGCCGGGCACGCCGTTGAACTTGCTGGTGCCGTTCATGATGGGGCTGGGCCAAAAGGTCTTCAGGTAGGACAGCGAATAATTGATGTCGCCTGCCATTCCGCTCCAGCGAATGCCACCCGTCGGCTTGCGTTGATCGCCCTTTTTGTTCTCGAAGTCGTAGGGGTCGATATTGCGGAAATCGACGCCGGCATAGGGCTGGCTCGACCAGCGCCCGCCGTAGACTTCGAGCTCGGTACCGATGTCCTTCTTACGGTCCCAGCCGGGCCGAATGAACATCTCGATGGCGCCGTCCAGTTCGGGCACGTCGATGTTGAACTTGGCCATGATATTGGTCTTGCGCAGTTCCTCGTTTGCGGGCTCGAGGAAGGAACGCCAGGTGTAGTCGAAGCCATGCACAAGATCGTTGGCTGCGAAGAAGTCGGTTTCACCCCAGGCGATCTGCTGCTTTCCCAGACGGACGCGTGTGCGCTCGCCAAGTGGAAAATCCACATACAGTTCGCGAACCACATCGCTGATGTGGTTGCGGTTGTAGAGGTCCATGATGTCGCCATCACGGTAGTTGTTCGCGCCCATCGTCTCCAGGTGACGGAGGAACGGAGTCTGAATCTCACCGACGCCACGAAGCTTGGCGACTACGGACACATCCGGCGTTGCGCGCCAGTCGATGTTGAGGCGGGCTGTGGTGCGTGCCATGGAGAGCTTGCCGCGGTCGTCGTAACCCGGCGTGTCCTTCCAGTCCATGGTGTTCCACGACAGTTCCTGCCGGAGATAGCCATCGATCTTCAGGTTGTCGTCTGCTGCGTACAGCGGCAAGGCACAGCCTGCTGTGACCAGCGCGAGGGTCAGGCGCTTCAGCAGGTGAGGCGCGCCTGCCCGGGGTTCTCTCTTGTTGTCCATGCTAACTCCCTTGAGTTGGGTGGAAAGGTGCTGCGCGGTGAAAAAAACTGTCAGGCCAGGGCTGTGCGGACGCTCGTCAGGGGCGCCGCCTGTGCCTTGCCGAAGATGAATGCGGGACGGAAAACCTTGATCACGGCAGGCATCACGAACAATGCCGACATCGCCGAGATGCAGAGCCAGATCGCCATCAGCAGGCCCATTTCGGCCTGGAAGCGCAGCGACGACAGCCACCAGATCAGGGTGCTGATGATGAGCACGCCGGCGGTGACGGCCACGCCCATGCCGGACGTGTGCAGTGCGTTGCGGATCGCCTCGTCCACCGTGCAGCCGCGGGCGTATTCGCCCTTGATGCGGTCGGCGATATACACCGCGTAATCGACGCCGAGCCCGATGCCCAGTGCCGCGACCGGCACGGTATTGATGTTCATGCCGATGCCCTTCCACGCCATGAAGCTGAAGGTCAGGGTGTTGGAGATGATCACCGGCAACATGAACAGCATGCCGGCCACCGACGAGCGGTAAGTCACCATGCACACGACGACCAGCACCACCAGGGCGAGCGCGATCGACTCGATCTGGCTCGACAGGATGATTTCATTGACTGCGGCGATCACGCCGATGGAACCGCCCGCCAACTGCCACTCTCCATTGGCGAGCGGGTTGCCGGCGATGAACTCCTTGATCCGTGCGACAGCGGTGCGGATGGTTTCGCCCTGGCGGTCGCGGAACATCAGGGTCACCGCACCGTTGGACGCATCGCCATCGATGAAGCGGTCCATGTCGCCCGGTTCGGATACCGACTCCAGGATCGCCATGAGACTGCCGTTGATCGCCTCTTCGTCGCTCAGCTCCAGATAGCGCGGATTGCCCTCGCGCAGCGTACGGTTCATTACTGGCAGGACGTCGGCGATGGACACTGACGCGCCCACCTCCGGCTGTACCTCAATGAAACGCTGCAGCGCGTTCATCGCCAGCAAGGCCTCGCTGGTCTTCACATAGCCTTCCTGACCGTCCTTGCCCAGCACGATGAACATCCGGTCAACACCCTGGAAGCGCTGGTTGATCGCAGCTGCATCCAGGTTGTAGCGTGATTCCGGCCACAGGATGGGCGAGCCCGGTTGCGGATCGCCGATCTTCAGGTTCAGTGCGTACAGGCCGGAGCCGAGGATCACCAGCGTGCTGCAGCCGACCACGACGTAACGGAAGCTGGAGGTGCCCATCCATACACCAAAGTCGAGCACGCGGCGCAGTAGCGGGGTGACGTCCAGCCCGTGCACATGACCGTGCGGGTGACGGATGAAGGACAGCAGAATGGGCGTCAGCAGGAGCGCACTGACCACCAGCGTGGATACCCACACCACCGCCAGCAGCGCGAGCTTCTGCAGCATCGGGATCGGGCTCATGATCACCACCGCGATGCAGGCCGCATCCGACACCACGCCCAGCATGCCCGGGCGCAGCAGGTCGCGGATCGAAGCCAGTGCCGCATCTCGCGATGTCTCGCGACCGCTTTCGATGCTGACGATCTCGTCGTTGAAACGGTTGATGATCTGAACCGCATGCGACACCGCACGCGAGGTAATCAGCATGGCGACCACGATCACCAGCGGTTCAAAGGTGATGCCCAGCAGCGCGCACATGCCCAGCGCCCAGGTGGCACTGACCGCACCCGCGACCAGCGGCAGCAGCACGCTGCGCCAGGTACGCAGGATGATGAACAGCATCGCCAGTGTGGCAACCACGGCCAGCGCGATGATCTTCATGGTCTCTGGCAGGTAGTGGTTCACCCAACCGAACAGAATGGGGTCGCCCACCATGCTGACGTGCACCTTGTCGTTCTCGAAGCCCTCGGCGAGGGCCGAAACCTCCTTGAACACCTTGCTGTAATCCACCTCGCGGTCGATGAAGTCCACCGTGATCAGGGCCGCTTTCAGGTCCTGAGACACATAGGCGCCATACACCAGCGGATTACGCAGCACGGCTGCGCGCAATTCAGCGATCTCATCCGCGCTGCTGGGCGCATCCGGCCACATCAGCGGCCGTGTCTCGATGCCTTCTGTCGAGGCGCGGACCTCTTTCAGCTTCTTGCTGGCCAGCGAGATGATCTGAAAGGGATTGACCGCCGAAACTTCGCGCAAGCCAAGGGTGATGCCGCGCACTGTATTGAGCACTTCAGGCTGGAAGATCTCGCCCTCGCGCGCCTCGACCATGATCGTGACCATGTTCGAGCCGCCGAAGGTGTCCTTGAAGCGTTCGTGGGTTTTGATATATGGGTGGTTCGAGGGCAGCATGTCCTCGAACACCGTGCGTACGTCCACCTTCAGTGCAAAAAAGCCGAGCACGATGGTGATCAGGGAAATCAGCGCCAATACCCAGGCGCGATGGCGAATACATAGCTGTCCGAACTGATTGATCATAGGGGCGCGTCCACTAGGGATGAGATGCAAGGGAAAGAGGGCTGCGTCAGGGCGCTTTAATTGGTCGGCTGCGGGGCGTGGTTGCCGACAGGGCTCCATCGCTCGTTAGCCCACAGACCGACGTTGGCGCCGGCGAACCAGGTGCCTTCAGGCGTCGGCAGTGCGCGCGTGTGCCAGCTCATGTCGTGGCTGTCGAACCGCCCATGGCGCATGTCGCTGACTTCTGCATCCGCGCGCAGCCAGACGCCCTGGTCGCCAGCCACCATCCAGCTCGCATGCGCTGCATCCCAGACCACATCAAAGAGGTGAACGGCGACGCCGCTATCTGCGCTCTGCCAGCTCTGTCCGCCGTCCCGGGTGACCAGCACCACGCCTTCCAGGCCAACGGCCATCCCGTTCAGCGGGTCACGAAAGGCAACTGCCATCAGCGAGCTTTCCACCTCGGACTTGTGCTCGGTCCAGGTCTGGCCGTTGTCAGACGAGTACAACATCTGGCCGAATTCACCGACCACCCAGATCTGTCCGTCGCCTAGCAGCGCAAGGTCGTTCCAGGCGTTGTCCTCTTCAGGGCGGCGGCGCTCCCACTGCTTGCCGTAATCGCTTGAGTGCAGCAGAGCGCCCATCTCGCCAACGGTCCACGCCACGCCGTCGGCCGCCACGCGCACCCGCACCAGCTTGTTGGCGACCTCAGAGCGCGGTGCGTTGGTGGTCGGCACCCAGGTCTGGCCACCGTCCCCGGTGGTGATGATCACGCCGTCGTTACCGACTGCGATGCCGTGGGTGGTGTCCCAGGTTGCGATGTCCTGAAGCGACTTGCTCGTGCCGCTGGCGAGCAGGCGGGTATCGCCATTTGGACTCAGGGCGACAATCTTGCCGCCGCTCCCTGCCAGCCACAGACCTTTGTCGCCATTGCTCGCGAGGCCGTAGTACTGGTCGCGGCGCTCCAGTACCGGTGGCTGTACGGTTTCACCGACAGGTTGCGGCTTGATGAAGAAGGCTGCCCACAGCAGGGCTGCAATGATTGACCACGGCAACAGCATGATCAAAGTGTCGGTAAGCATCTTTGCAGGGCTGCGTGGTGACAGCATGCGCGATGACGGCGACATGGTTGCGGGCGGGGTTACGTTCTCGGGGATTCTGTCCATTTTGCGGGGCTCAGTTGGCTCTTCGT
This sequence comes from Parazoarcus sp. PS-13 R2A, assembly GCF_057621855.1. Taxonomy (NCBI): domain Bacteria; kingdom Pseudomonadati; phylum Pseudomonadota; class Betaproteobacteria; order Rhodocyclales; family Zoogloeaceae; genus Parazoarcus; species Parazoarcus sp. PS-13 R2A. The sequence continues at coordinate 154,312 of NZ_JBYEXN010000005.1, read as the reverse complement.
TCCGCCGCCGTTGGGTACGACGGTTCATGGCCGCAAAGCTAGGCCTTCGCTCCGCACGGGGCTATCCGTTCAACGCACGCCTTATCCAATTCGTGCAAGTGATGTCCGTGGCCTGCATTCAGGCCTGAAAACACACCTTAAAAGTTCAGACAGGAATAGTTGTTGCTTAAAGGAGTGCAAAAAGCCGATTTCATCCGCCTGTACACCCGGTGCAGCCAAGTTGATGATCTGAAATCGTTTTTCTGCACCGTATCGGTGCGATGACGCACGTTTGGAGTGCATGGGCGTTTGGTTAAGCACCAACTGGCGATGGGAAGTCCCCGCATAAAACGGAGAGAAGCAGATATGAACTTCGATACGCTTGCACCGCAGCCTGTACCCGGCGAACTGCTGTCCCGCTATCCGGTTTTTCATACTGAGGATATGGACGAGGCCCGTCGGCGGGGGGCGGACGTATTCTGTGATCATCGCCTTGACTTCGCGGGTGCCGATCGTTCCTTTGATGCCCGCATGTGCTACCGCCGCCTGCGCGGCATCGGTTTGGGGCGGATGACCTACGGCGGCGATGTCACCATCGATCCAGGCCAGCTCGATGCTTTCACCCTTGTGCAGATGCCGCTTAGCGGACATGAACGGATTCGCTGCGGCAACATCGCCATTGACTCCTGTCCTGGCGTTGCGTCGGTGGTCAGTCCCAAGCGGCCGGTCACGATGCAACACAGTGCAGGGACAGAAAAGATCTTTATCCGTATCGACAGCGGAGTGCTTGAGCGCCACTGCATCCAGCACCTTGGGTACGACCTTCGCGATTCCATCGACTTTCGCCTCGACATGCACCTGGATAGTGTCGCTGGGCGACGCTGGATGCGTGCGGTGCAGTGGTTGTTCGCCGAGGCCGAGCAGGACGGCGTCGGAGAGGGGGCGATCGCGCTGAGTTCGCCCCTGCTGGCGGTGCAGATCGAGCAGATGCTGATCTCGATGCTGCTGATGTGCCAGCCAAACAACTACACCGAACGTCTTCAAGGTCAGTCTCCGTCAATTGCGCCGGCCTTCGTAAAACGTGTCGAGGAGTACATCGAAGAGCATGCCGATGAGGCGCTGACAATCGTCGACCTTGCCGAGTACGTCGGTGTCAGCAGTCGTTCGCTGTTTGCAGGATTCCGGCGTTTCCGCGACACCACACCAATGAACCATCTGAAAGAAGTACGCCTGAAGCGGGTGCACGACGCGCTGCTGAACGGTTGGGCTGGTGACACCACGGTGACCCGTGAGGCCATGCGCTGGGGCTTCTCCCACCTTGGTCACTTTGCCACCGCATACAAGCGTCGTTTTGGTGAATCGCCGTCTGAGACACTGACACGCGGCTGACGCAAAAAAATACCCGAGTGCAAAGCACTCGGGTATCAAGCGAACGGGGTGTCCGGTTAGGGACAGGGTCTGGAGAGGCTCCCCGTTCGGGCAGAGAGATCTTGCTTGTCGGCAACCAGGGCGATTACCCGCAGCGGGTTGCCGGGGCCGTTACCGATCTGCAGCGCTGTGGGTGGGATTCAGGCGTTTGCCTTGTTCAAGGTCTGTCACGCCCGGTTCGCCAGCGGATGTCCCCGACGCAGCTTGTTGCCGAGTGCGTAGCCCTGGACCTGCGCCGCACGGGTGATCAGGAGGTATTTGAACCACCACCCGGCCGCCAGTGCCGTAAGGGCTGCTACTGCCGTACCGGGCGCAGCGATGGCAGGCACTGCAATGGCCAGCGCGACAGCCAGGGCCGGCAGCACCGTTCCGCCCAATAGCGCGCGGTGCACAAGCCCGAGTGTCGCCCGTGTGGAGCGCGGCGCATCGGAGGCGAGCATGCGCGAGCGGTAGATCCACCACGCGCCGAAGCGCAGCACGACCAGTACGAGCAGGGCGGCTGGCATGTTGGCGTATGCAGTGCCTGTCGCAAGGTCTGCCAGCATCAGGAGGGCGAGGCCTTCAACGAGGCCGGTGCTGATGATCAGGCGCACGATGCTGAACTCACGCCAGGCCGGTATGCCTTTGGCTGCGCGCAGGATGCGGCCCTGGCAGTAGAGGAAGAGCAGGCCGGCCAGCGCTGCGGCACCGGCAGCCAGGTTCATCCCGGTCACGATTGTTGCGACCACGAGAAGGGCGATCAGGCCGGCGACGAAGGCTTCCCGGGTCATCCATGAGGTCTGAGGGTGGAAGAGCACGTTGAATGCGCGCCATGGACGGCCGATTTCGGTCCACACGGAGGCGAGACCGGCGCCGATCAGGCTCAGTGCGAGCGCGAGCAGGGGCCAGTTGGGGGTGTCGGGCCAGGACGCGAGCACGGTGATGGCGAGCAACGCCGATCCGGCCCCACCGAAGATGAAGTTGGCCGCTGCGCGACCGTCCCAACTGGTCTGGTGGCTGGTGCCGAAGCGTGCGAATTTCTCGTTGATCATTTTTCGTTCCAGAGATAGTAGAAGCCCGGATCGGTACCCAGTTCTTCGTGCATGCGAAACCAGGTGTTCTCGGTCAACAGTTCGGACACATTGCTGTTGGGGTCTTCCAGATCGCCGAAGGTAAGCGCGTTGGCGATGCAGGCATTGGCGCAGGCCGGGGTGGCGTCGGGATCAACGCCCGGCGTGAGCCCCTTTTCCAGTCCGGCGTCGACGCGGTCTGCGCAGAAAGTGCACTTCTGCGCAACCCCGATGCGACCGGCGTCGAAGCGGATGGCTTCGTTTTCGGTCGGCGTGTCACCGTAGGCAAAGCGCGCTTCTTCCACCTTGTAGCGCGCCTGATAAGGACAGGCGACAGCACAGTACGAGCAGCCGATACAGATGTCGTAGTCGATGGTGACGATGCCGTCCTTGCGCTGGCCGGTGGCGGTACTCGGGCAGACTTCCATGCACGGAGGATCGGAACAGTGCTGGCAGCCCACCGGCATGAACAGGCGGTCCACATTCGGGTACTCGCCCATCTCGATGTCGAGCACCTTGCGCCACTGCACGCCGGGCGGAGTCGCGTTGGTGTGTCTGCAGGCGGCGGTGCAGGTCTGACAGCCGACACAGCGATTGAGGTCTGCAACCATTACGTAGCGGGTCATCGCTCAGCTCCTGATTTTCTTGATCTTGACCAGCACGGCATCGACCGCTGAGCCGGTGCCGTCGACAAGGTCCATGTTCATCGGCACCAGATTGTTGAGGCTGGGCATGTCGAGATCCTTGGCGTAGGGGGTCTTCCAGTGGCCGAACTGGCCAACCATGACGATGGTGTCGGGACGCACGCCCTGACGCAGCAACGCTCGGCCGGTGGTGACGCCGACCGGTGATGTCACCTCGATGCGGTCGCCCTGTTCGATGCCCATGTCCTCGGCGATCCTGGCGTTGATCATGATGCCGTCGTGGCCGGCGATGTTGGCCGCGACCTCGCGGATCATCTGCAGGCTGACATTGCCACCCCAGGCGTACTGCATGCTGCGTGCGGTGAGGAGCCAGAAGGGGTAGTCCTTGGCCTTGATGCCGTAGCTGCGCTCGTAGGCTTCGGACCACAGCTTGTTGAGGTCTTTCCAGGTGGGCAGGGGTTCGTATTCGTGCAGCTGACGGTCCCACCACGTGACGCCCTGTTCGTGCAGGCGGGCGGCAAGCTGCTTGCCGATGCGCAGCACGCGCTCCTGATAGGGCAACTCGAAGCGCAGGCCGAGATCCTCCATGCGCGGGTACAGATACCAGTTGATCTTGGGGAAGGGTTTGACGCGGAATCCCTTCTCCTTGAAGTAATCGAGCCCGTCACTGGACGTGCCGTCGGTGACGTCGGCGCTTGCTGCGCGACAGACTGCATCCCAGGTTTCATCAACCGAGTGCGCCTTGCTGATGTCGAGCGAGAAGTCGTACTGCTCGGTCTTGAGCGGCAGGCCGGCTGCGCCCATGTTGATCATGGTGTTGTAGGCTTCGAGCAGGCCGGTGCGTTTTGCCAGTTCGGTCGAGATCCAGGTGAAGTCCTTCGCCTCGCCCTGCGGCTTGACCACCGGCTGGCGCAGCACCCAGCCCTGACTGTCCCAGAACTGTTCGAAGTAATGGGTACCGCCGAGGCGGATCAGCTGCGTGCTTTCCAGGTCGATGGCCTCGGGCAGCACGAGGTCGGCAAAGTGGTTGGTCTCGTCCTGGGTGTAGGAGAAAGCGACGGTGAAGGGGAAGGTCGCCATCGTTTCGCCCATCTTGTCCGTCTCGGAGAACGAGATGTTCGGATTGCAGCGATAGACGAACCACAGGTCGGGCGGTTTCGGTTTGCCCCAGCTCTCGGCCGCACGTCCTTGCAGGCGCATCCAACTGAGTACGGTGGAGCCCATCAACTGGCTGGTGAGGCCGCCGCCGATGATCGGAATCAGCGTAGTGTGGCCGTGGCGGTTCTGCGGCTGCGACTCCCAGTGTTCCTTGTCCGTGGGGTTGAACGGGTAGTCCAGAAAACCGTCCGGGTGCGGCGCGACCGAACCCATGCGGTCGAAATCCATCCCTGAGATGTGTACCGTGCTGCCGAGCAGTCCGCCGGGTACTTCGAGACCGCCGACCAGGATCATCAGCATGGTGCGCGCCCACACGCATTCGTAGGCGCCCCAGCCGTTGTTGACGCCTTTGCCCAGCATGACCGCCACGGGGCGGAAGGGCAGGGTGCGGCCCTCGAACTCAATGGTTTCGCCGATGCGTGCGTGTTCGAGAAACTCGGTTGCGATGCGGCGGATCGTTGCTGCGGGAATGTCACAGACCTGCGCGGCCCATTCCGGCGTGTGTGGCTCGACCATGCGCCGCGTCACCTCCAGCGCAGTTTGCGCGGTGGCCGATGTGTGTTCCCAGACCTGTTCGTCGGCGCCGACCTCGATGCCGGCGAGGGCAAATTCGCCGAGCAGCACCGGGTCGATGCCCGGCGTGTCGAAAACAACGGCCCCACCGCTTTTGGCGTCCCACATCAGGGGTTTGCGCGAAACCGGATCGCGCATGAAGAAGCCGTTGGGTCCGACAAGATACGGCGACCCGGTGCGCAGCTTCAGGAAAGGAACGTCCAAGTCTGCGAGCGAGCGCTCATGCAGCAACACATGCAGCATCGCGTAAAGGAAGGCCGGGTCGGTCTTGGGGCGGATCGGTAGCCACTCGCTGGCCGATGCACCTGTAATCGACAGGTGCGGTTCGATCTGTATGCGCTTGATGCCGCGTGCGCGGGCGTCGGCATGGCGACGCACGCTCGTGACACCGCCAGATGCGTCGATGTTGTTGCCGAAGGAGACGATGTACTCGCAGCGTGGCGTGTCGGGGCAGACGGTGAAGGCGCGATGCCACAACTCGCCGTACACATGCTCGGTGTGATAGCACTTGACCGTGCCACCCGCGCCGAGACTCTGGTCGACCGGCCCCCATGCGGCGAGGAAGGAGGCAAAGGTGCCCATGTAGAAATAGGGGGTGGCCGCGCCGCCGGTGGTAAAGGCAACCCGCGGGTAGCCCTGCTCATCGACCAGGCTGGTCGCGCGTATGGCGTTCAGTCTGGTGGCAATGGTGTCGAGTGCTTCTTCCCATTCGATCTCGACCCAGCCCGGATCCTCGTTGCGCCCCTTGTTCGGGTTCGTGCGCTTGAGTGGCTTCAGCAGCCGGTTCGGGTTGTAGATCTTTTGCACGAGCCCGTACGGCTTGACGCAGACCTTGCCGTCGGCCGGGTGATAGCCCTTTGCTTCAAAGTTTGGGGCGACGGTCGTGGCGACACCGTCCGTGACCTCGACGGTCAGCATGTCCGGTCCATTGACGCACTGATAACAGTAGGTCGCGACCTTGTGCGTTGTGCTCATGATGTGGATGTGCTCCTGACGGGAATTCGGTTGCGATGAAGCCGTGACGAAACGCCGGCCGACGCTTTGGTCGCATTGAACGGACTGTGACGGTGGCACCAGCTTAGGTGGGGCGACAGGGGACCGACTATCCGCTCGCTGCACTCACTGTCCCGGAACTGCAGATACAGTGAATTGAGCTGCAGGAGGCAGTTGCCACGCAGCGCCTTCGATACTCGATGCCTGCCTAACAAAGTTCATATGCATTTTTGTTCAGGACGACAGGGTTTTCCTCGCTCCGGCAGTGCGGGGCGTACTGAAAAATTGATAGACGAGCGTTACTTAGGTCTGTTTTAATTTAGACATAAATAAATTTTGCATCTCGCAAAAGACACTGGAGAGGCACTCCATGGAGACAACAAACCACTTTGGATCGGGCGGCTCCCGCTCCATGCTGGAGAATTTCCCCTTGTTTCGCACATCCGATCCGGATGAAGCCCGCGACCGCGTTTCACGGGTGTTTTGCGAGCATCGACTCAGGGTCGTAAGTGGTGGATCGCGTGTGGGAGCCGAGATGTACTACCGGCCGATCCGGGGTATCGGCATCGGGCGCATGCGCTACGGTGCGAGTGTCGCAATCGACCCGGGTAGCCTTGAAAGCTTTGCGCTCATTCAGATGCCGATTCACGGCTCGGAGGTGGTCGAGCATGGTGGCAGCACGGTGGACACCAATGCTGATGTTGCCTCGGTGCTCAGTCCGTCGCTTTCATTGCGTTTGCGTCACGGTGAGGACACCGAGAAGCTTTTCATCAAGATCGATCGAGGCGTGCTTGAGCGTCACTGCAGGCAACACCTCGGCGGTGAACTCAAGAGCCCTATCGAGTTCTGCCCGGCAATGTCATTGCTTGCCCCCCGAAGCCTGCCTTGGGTTCGCCTGATGAAGTGGCTCTATGAAGAGGTTGGCCAGGACTCACAAGGGCAAGGCGTGATTCTCGACTCACCACTGTTCGCGGCCCAGATCGAACAGATGGTGATCACGACACTGCTGCTTTGCCAGCCGCACAACTACTCGGACCGGCTTGCGGATGATGGTCCGTCGATTGCGCCGAGTTTTGTGCGCAAGGTTGAACGTTTCGTCGAGGAAAACGCAGATGAGCCGCTGACCATCGGCGATCTTGCCGAAGAGGCTGGCGTGAGCACGCGCTCGCTCTTTGCGGGATTCCGCAAGTATCGGAATACGACCCCGATGCAGTACCTGAAGGACGTTCGCATGCGGCGGGTACACGAAGACCTGCTGCGGGCTTCGCCGCAAGTCACCACGGTGACCACGATTGCGGGGCGATGGGGCTTCTCCCATCTGGGTCATTTCACCGTCGATTACAAACGCTGTTTCGGCGAAAGTCCGTCGGTAACCCTCCATCGTTGATTCCTGCAGGACGAGGATAGTCGGGTCAGTTTCGGGATAGTGAGCTTTCCAGTGGAAGACTAGATTTGAAGTGTGCCGAACAAGGTTCAAGGCATCACTTCGCTGAATCAGTGCTTACACAAGGAAAGGTCATGAAAGAAAAGCCTCAGGTCTTTATTCCCCCCGTTCGTAATGACAACAAGTTCAAGCTTGGTTTCTTTGCCACCAACTGCTCCGGTGGCATGGCGGGCACGCAAGTCGAAGAGCGCTGGAAGAACACTTGGGAGAACAACCTTCGCCTCGCCCGTCAGGCGGACGAAGCTGGAATCGAATTCATGCTGCCGATTGCACGCTGGATCGGTTACGGCGGTGCGACCGACTTTCATGGAAACGTCCTGGAGACCATGACTTGGGCGGCAGGCCTGCTGGCACACACGAAGAACATCAACGTGTTTGCCACCATCCACACGGCCTGTAATCATCCGATGGTCGTCGCCAAGCAGATTGCCACTATCGATCAGATCGGGCGCGGGCGTGCAGGCCTCAATATCGTTTGCGGCTGGAACAAGCCCGAGTACGAGGCCATGGGGCAGACACTTCCCGACGATCACGAAACCCGCTACGAAATGGGGCAGGAGTGGTACGACATCATCAAGAAGGTCTGGTACGAGGACGAGCGCTTCGACTGGGATGGCAAGTACTTCAAGCTCAAAGGCGCCTACGGCCAGCCGCACCCGGTTGTCGACCGCGTGCCAATCTTCAACGCAGCAGGTTCGTCGCAGGGCCGTAACTTCGCAACCCGTAATGCTGACTTCCTGTTCACGTCGGCAATCGATCTTGCGCGTTCAAAGGTCGAGGTTCAGGAAATCAAGGCGCAGGCAGCCGCAAACGGGCGTGAGATCGACGTACTGACCTTCTCCTATGTGGTCTGTCGTCCGACGATCAAGGAAGCAGAGGATTACCACCACTACTATTCGCAGGAGCATGCCGACTGGGCCGCGGTGGACAACATCATCAGCCTGATGTTTGCTCATGCGGAGTCCTTCCCCAAAGACCAGCTACAGCTGATTCGTGATCGGTTCTCCGGCGGCCATGGCGGATATCCGTTGATTGGCGATCCGGTAACCGTTGCCGACGGCATTCAGAAGCTGTACGAGGCCGGCTTTGCGGGCAGCACACTGTCGTTTGTGGACTATGCAGAGGAGTTTCCGTATTTCCGCGACAACGTCCTTCCTATTCTGGAAGCACGCGGATTGCGCAATGCGTTCAAGGTGAAGTCATGAGTGCGCAGGCCCGACCGGCCACGGTATCGGATCACACCGTGGTTCCGGTCGGCTTCGGCCGCGTCTCGAGCGAGTCGTACAAGGGCGGCATGCGCAGGGTTGCGCAAGGTGTTGCAATTGCAAGTCTTGCCCGCGGTAGCGAGCGGGCCGGGCTGACGATTTCATCATTTTCGTCGCTGTGCGCAGACCCCCCAAGAATGCTCGCCTGTATCAGCAAGACTGCGGGCGCCTTTCCCTTTTTGCAGCGGGGCGGAAATCTGGCAATCAATGTCCTGGCCGAAGGGCAGGAAGCCCTTGCCCTGCGCTTTTCGTCCTCGAGCGTTAAAGGAGATGCGCGTTTTGAAGTAGGGCGGTGGGAGACCGGAGAGAGTGGTGCGCCTGTACTGGATGATGCCCTCAGTGTTTTCGATGGACGCATCAAGGACATCGTCGACGCCGGAACCCATGTGATTGCGGTCATCGACGTGCTTGCGGTGAGCGGACAGGGCGACAAGCAGGCCTTGCTCTATGTCGACGGTCGCTTTGCGACGCTGGCAGCGGAGGATGTCGGGTGACAGATCAGACATTGAGCGGCTCGGCACTCGATCGTCTTTTTCTGGAGGCCCGAACGCACAACGCGTGGCAGGGCCGTCCAGTGTCAGAGGATGTGCTGCGCCAGTTGTATTCACTCGCCAGCATGGGGCCGACGAGCTTTAACGGCAGCCCCATGCGCCTGGTGTTCGTATGCTCCGATGAGGGGAAAGCGCGGCTGTGCGAGGCACTGTTGCCTTCCAACGTGGCAAAAACGATGCAGGCACCAGTGTGTGCCATCGTGGCCCATGACATGAGCTTCTGGGAGGCGTTTCCGACCCTGTCACCGCACAAGGATGTGCGCGGCTATTTTCGCGACAACGCCGCATTGACCGAGGAAACGGCGTTTCGCAACAGCTCGATGCAGGGCGCCTATCTGATCATGGCTGCGCGGGCGCTGGGTCTCGACTGTGGTCCGATGTCCGGTTTCGACCGCAGCCGCGTCGATGAGCTGTTCTTCGAGGGCACATCGTGGCGAAGCAATTTCCTCTGCAATCTGGGCTACGGCGACCCTTCTGCGCTGTATCCGCGCAATCCCAGGCTGGCATACGAAACAGCCTGTCGTCTCGCCTGAGCGTTCTCGTTTGGGGGGGGTGATGCTGGGCTGATCTTGGTGCGTTGCTCTTGGAACTCGCTCCTGCATGAATCACCCCGGGGGACGAAGCTTCCACTCTGGAGAATCCTGTCATTCTCAATCAGATGCGACGAACGATGGTGGCCTCGGGCTATTGCCTGACCGGCTTGTTCCCAAGGGGCGGGGCGGTAGCCCCCACCGTCAATGCCTCCGCCCTTGCGCTAGAAATCCTTGGCAACCCGGCAGGACACGTGCTCTGAAAGCGTGGCGTGAAGGGCTCTCTAGATGTCCTTGGGAGCAGTTTGATTACGATTCATGTTGTATGACGAGCGCAGGCGGCCTGCCTTAAAACCACCAAAATACGTCATCTAGTAAATACGCACATTTTAAATAAGGGTATTGATCTTAAACTTCACTTCTGTATTATCCGCTCGTGAAAATATACGTAACCGTATGTTTCGAACAGCTTGCACAAAGTCATTCCATTTGCGGTATCCGCGTGAGATTGACCGTGCATTGAAGCCACCGGGCTTGGTTATCCGTATTCGATCTCGAGAGGGTTTCGGACTCCCTCAAGATTGGAACAGTTGCTGCAACAGTAATCGGCGCGGTGACTTTGAAGAGTCAGCCTGAACGACAGACGGACGTGATGATATGAAGGTTGAGCACTTTGACGTCGCAGGCATGGCGCATGAGCTGCAGCTTGACGATGACGCGATTGCTGAACGCAAGGCTTTTCTGGGCTTCTGTGAAGAGGATGTCCTACGTCTGAAGCAGTTGCACTCGCATCTGCAAGGATACGCACCCGTCTTCGCCGAGAGGTTCTACGAGCAGATCCTTGCGTTTGACGAGACCCGGAAGTTGCTTGCCGTCCCGAATACCCATGCGCGGTTGCAGCGTGCCCAAATCAGTTACTTCGAAGGTTTGACTGCTGGTGACTATGGTCGCGAGTACATTCACCACCGGCTCCGCGTCGGCCTCGTCCATCATCGTGTGGGGCTGGAACCGAAATGGTATCTGGGCGCCTACGCGAACTATCTCGTAGGCTTGTTACCCGAGATCAAGCGGTGTTTTATCGATGACCACGAACAGTGCAATCACACCGTTCAGTCCCTGATCAAGATTGTTTTGCTCGATATGGGTCTCGCGATCGACACCTATATACAGGCAAGGGACAACACGATTCTCGGCTTGAAGAATTACGCCGAGATGGTGTTCAACAGCATGCACGACGGCATTCTCGTGCTGTCGCCAACACTTTCCGTGTTGTCTGCGAACGAGAGCTTCATCAAGATGTTTGACCTTCGACCCCACTCGATCACGGGAAACAGGCTGTTGGCTGTGCTCGAGGCCAGGGGGCTCGAAAAGCGTATTTCCGATGTCCTTGAAACCGGCGTCGATCTGTATGACGCTCCATTCTTGGTTCGCGCGCGGGAAAGCGGGCGTGAGAAGCAGGTCAGGCTCACCGTGAAACGGATCTGTCTTGAAGATGAAGCCGGGCAGTTGCTTCTTGTGCTTGAGCCGGTGACCGCCGAGGAAATCTTTCGCAGGGATGCTGAGGCTAGGCTCGCTCGCAGTGCTGCGATGCTTCGTGATGCACAGGCAGTGGCAAGAATCGGCAGCTGGAGCTACGACCGGCGTGGCGGCGATGAAATCGTCCTCGAATGGTCAGAAGAAACTTACAGAATCTTCGATACGCCGTCCGGGACGCCCGTAACGTATCAGCACTTTCTTGCCCTGATTCACCCGGACGACCGCGACGCCGTCGATCGGGCCTGGCGACGTGCGCTCTCTGGGGAGCCGTACCGTGTTGAGCATCGCATTCAGGTCAAAGGGAAGATCCGCTGGATCGAGGAGCGCGCCGCCCTTGAGTTCGATGACAAGGGCGAACTTTTATCCGTACTGGGTACGTGCCAGGACATTACCGACCGCAAGCTCTCCGAAGTTCGCATCGAACAGTTTGCTTTCTACGATTCGCTGACCGGATTACCTAACCGGGCGCTTTTCCAGGATCGCCTCCACCAGGCACTTGCGCATGCAAGTCGTCATGGACAGTCCATCGCGGTGCTGTTCATCGACCTCGATCGGTTCAAGGAGGTCAACGACACGCAGGGACATGCCTGCGGCGATCTGGTGTTGTCCGAGGTGGCTCGTCGGTTCCAGACGACACTGCGCCACGATGAGACGCTGGCGCGTCTCGGTGGGGACGAGTTCGTGATCATCGCGCACGGAACCGGACGGTCGGGGGCAACATTGATCGCAGAGCGCCTGAACCGGGTACTGGTGAAGCCGATCGAGGTCGGAGAAAACGCCTTCTCGCTCGGGGCGAGCACGGGTGTGGCGCTGTATCCGGGCGACGGGGCCGACGCGCAGCAACTATTGAAGCATGCCGATATCGCGATGTACCGGGCCAAGAATGGCGGTGGCGGACGGTACTGCTTTTACGATTCTGAGATGGGTGTCGAACTGGCTCGACGACTTGAAGTCGCTCATCGGCTTCATCGTGTGCTGGAGGAGGGTGGCCTTCAGTTGCATTATCAGCCCCAGATTGATCTCAGGACGGGAGCATTGATGGGGGCTGAGGCGCTGCTGCGCTGGCGGGATGCGGAATGGGGCTGGGTAAGCCCGTCCGAGTTCATTCCGATTGCGGAAGAGCGGGGAATGATGATTTCGCTCGGAGAGTGGGTGATCAAACAGGCCTGCCATCAACTTCAGTTCTGGATCAAGGCAGGCCTGACGCTGCCTGGGCGTCTGGCAATCAACGTGGCTGCACAGCAGATCGATCGCGAGGACTTTGCCCGTCGAGCGACTGCGATCATCCGCGAAGCCGCCGTATCGCCTGAGCAGATCGAACTGGAGATCACCGAGTCCGGCATGATGCACGACCCCGACTGTGCAATGAAGGTCACCCGTGCGCTTGTCGATGCCGGCTTTACGATTGCAATCGACGATTTCGGAACCGGGCATTCGTCGCTCGCCTATCTCAAACGTTTTCCGGCACATACGCTCAAGATCGACATGTCTTTTGTCCGCTCCATGCTCACGGACCGAAATGACCACAGCATCGTTGCCACCATCATAGCCATGGCAAAGAACCTCGGTCTTCGGACGCTGGCCGAAGGCGTGGAGGAACCCGCTCAGGCTGGACGCTTGCTGGCGCTGGGCTGCGACAAGGCGCAGGGCTATCACTTTGGCCGCCCGGAGTCGCCTGTCGTGTTCGCGAACAGGTGGCTCGGAGCCGCAATAAGCACCCCTTAGAAAAGGAAATCTGGCTTCAGGAACGCTGACGGCCGTGCATTAAACCATTCTATGGCGATGGTTAATACCAATAAAAGAGACAGCTTCCCGAGGGTGACATGCGTAAATCTGCCGGCGTAACAAACATTGAAACCCTGCTCCCCGAGGGGGAGTTCATATACTCCCGTACCGACCTCAAAAGTATCATCGTCGAGGCAAACGACGCCTTTGCGCGGATCAGCGCTTACCACCCCGAAGATATGATCGGACAGCCGCACAACATGGTGCGGCACCCCGACATGCCCGCGGAAGCGTTCGCAGACATGTGGCGCGATCTCAAGGAGGGGCGGCCCTGGCGTGGAATCGTCAAGAACCGGCGCAGCGACGGCGGTCACTACTGGGTGGTGGCGAATGCATCGCCTGTGCGGGAGAACGGGCAGATTGTGGGTTACCAGTCCGTCCGCGCTCGTCCAAGCCGGGAAGAGGTGGCTGCGGCCGAGGAGGCGTATAAACGCATCCGTGAAGGCGATAAATCGATCTGCATCAAACATGGTCGCGTCGTCCCCGCACGACGTTCGCTGTGGGCTACCCTCAATTCGGTAAACATCCAGCTTGTCGGGCTCGGCTTGCTGATGGCAGTCCTGGCACTCGTCGTGCTGGTCGATCGTTTTGTGTCCTTACCACTTCTGCCCGACGTGATGCTCGTGATTGCCGCGGCGGGCTTGCTATGGGGGACATTCTTTCTGGTCTTCGGTCTGCCACGGATTACGGGTGACATGACCTCCTTGCACGAGCACCTCGACCACCTTCTGGTAACCGGAGACTTGCGCATGCGTTTTACGCTTTCCCGTCGCGACGTTCTCGGTGATATCGGTCGCAGCGTCGACCGCTTTGTTTCCTCGGTGCAGGCAACGGTGCAGGGGATGAGCGACACCGCTGAGCGGGTGGTCAGTGTTTCGGGCGAAGTCGGTTCGGGCGTTGGCAATGTGAGTGATTCGGCACGGGTGCAGAGCGACGCAACATCGTCGGCGGCGGCTGGCATCGAGCAGATCACGGTGTCGATCGGCGAAGTTGCCGAGCATGCCGAGGCAACACGAACCGCCGCGCAGCACGCGAGCACGGTTTCCGAGCGTGGCAGCACCTTGTCGGCTCAGGCGTGCGAAACGATTCTCGCACTGGCAGAGACGGTCAAGAATGCGGCAATTCAGGTCGAGTTTCTTGGGTCGCAGTCGGCAGAGATCTCTCGCATCACCGGTGTAATCAGCGATATCGCCGACCAGACAAACCTGTTGGCCCTGAACGCTGCAATCGAAGCTGCACGCGCCGGGGAGCAGGGGCGAGGATTTGCTGTCGTGGCCGATGAGGTGCGCAAGCTTGCCGAGCGCACCGGCAATGCCACGAAGGAGATCAGCACCATGGTCGGCTCGATCCAGGTTGAAACCCAGAAAGCCGTCAGTGGAATGCGGCAGGGTGCAACTCAGGTCGAAAGCGGGGTGAAACTGGTGCAGGATGCACAGGGCGCGCTGCTGGAGATCAATGCCCAGATGAACAGGACCCTGGGCATGGTCAATGACATTACCCACTCGTCTGCCGAACAGAACAATGCAATGGTGGTAATGGCGCAGAGCGTTGAGCGGGTCGCCTCGATGACCGATCAGAACATGGCGGTCGTCGCCCAGACCCGTGCTGCGGTCGACAGTCTCGATCGCTCGGTCGGCCGCATGAAGATGGCCATGGGGCAGTTCGTAGTCTAGGGGGCGTGCGAGGCGCACGTCTCAAGCTTGGGGTGCGACATGGCATCCCGACGTGAAGTCCTTACGATCCTGCCCTGTCTTTGGATGCTGAAAGCCTGCAGCCCGCCTGCCTTGAACCAAGGTGGGCGGGCTGCAGGTCTGTTGTGTCGGCACAGAGGAAATTCACTCACCTGCGCATGGGGAGGCCCGGCGCGTCGGCCTTTGTGAGCTGGCCGGATGGACCATCAGCGCTTTGCCAGCGCATTGGCAACGTGAAAGCCCGACGCGCCGGAGAGCCCAGGCCCCGGGTGCGTCGACGCACCGATGTGGTACAGGCCCTTGATCGGCGTGCTGTGATCCTTTACGCCGCGAACCGGGCGCCAGAACAGGTACTGGTCGATTGCGCATTCACCCGAATACGGGTCGCCGCCGACGAGGTTCATGTTCATCCGCTCCAGATCAGCCGGGGAGATGACCTTGCGACCGATGATGCTCGCCTTCAGGTTCGGCACGTGCGCAGCGATACGCTCGATTGCGCGGTCGGCATAACGTTCGGCAAGGTCTGCAGACCATTTTCCGTCGGCCGGCGCTTCAATCTCACCGCCCGCGTCGCCGCGGATGCTGCGGGGACATTCGGGCAACTGAATCCACATGATCCAGCCGCCCTCGGGTGCCCGTGAGGGATCGACGGCGCAGGGCTGACATACACACACGGTCCCTTCTGCGGGCAGCAGGCCACGTTCAGCCTCGTTGACGGCACGCGATACGCCGTCCATGCCCGGCGTGAGGTGCAGGTAGATCACTTCGCGCAGCTGCGGATCCGCCCATTGCGGAGGCTCGGACAGCGCGAGGTGAATCTGCATGTTGCCCTTGCCGTAGCGGTACTCGGTGGCCTGGCGTCGGAGCGGGGCCGGGGCATCGTCCTGCTTGAGCAGCCGGCTGTAGAGCTGGGTGGGCGTGACGTTGCAGATGACCTGGCGGGCCTCGAATACCCGTCCATCGCTGATGCGCACACCACGCGTTTTCTTGCCATCCACAAGCACTTCGGCGACGTCGGCGCCGGTCTCGAAATGACCACCCGCACCTTCGATCAGCGCGCGGAAAGCATCGACCGTGCGCGCGTTTCCACCTTTGACCAGTGGCAGTCCGACGCCTTCCAGCGTGAATGCGATGACGCGCGCCATCAGCGCCGACATGGGGCTTTCCGGCCCGAGTCCGGTGTGCAGCACCCACGGCGCCAGCAGTGCGCGCACGAGCTCGTCATTGAACTGCGTTTCCAGCCAGGCGCGACAGCTTTGCATCGCGGGGCCGAAGAAGGCGAGGGTTTCATGCGCGCCCTGTTTCCACACCCGGCCAAGCATCATCTTGCCGACGCTGGAGCTCCACAATTCGTTGCCCAGCAGCGAGAAGATGAGTTCGGCGTTGTGCTCGACGAAGCCCATGCCTTCGGCGTAGGCATCTCCGTCGCCGGGCGCCTGCGCGTTCATGCTTGCGATGTTGGCTGCGCGGTCGCGCCCCATGATGAGGAAACGGCCGTCGGGCAGCAGCACGCCGGTGGGGGTGCCGTTGTTGCAGTACTCAAGCCCGTTTGCGTGCAGGCCATCCTTAAGTTCGGCGTAGCCCGGGCCGGTGACGAACAACGGATGGGCGGTCGACATGGTGTCATGCAGGTAACCCGGTGCAGTCAGGGCCTCGGTGCGAATACAGCCGCCAAGTACCGCTTCGCGTTCGAGTACAAGCACCTTCTTTCCGCGTTTCGCCAGCACGCCTGCGCAGACGAGGGAGTTGATTCCGCTGCCGACGATGATTGCGTCGTATGTGCTCATCGTCGCTGCCTCAGGCGGCTGCGGTGCGAACAGCCCGCATCAGACCGGAAAACGAGCGGGACTCCTCCTCTGGCGCGGCATAGCGGCCGCGATAGAACAGCAGCGGTGCGCGATCGTCTGCATGCAGCTTGCGCACCCGCCCGACGAAAATCAGATGATCGCCGCCGTCGTACTGGTGCTCGGTGCTGCATTCGAACACGGCCGCGCAACCCGGGAGCAGCGGAATGCCGTCGATGCCCTGGGCCGTGTCGACGCCGTTGAACTTGTCGCCCGCGCCGCGCGCAAAGCGGTCTGACAGCGCCTGTTGGTTGCTGGCGAGCACATGGATCGCGAAGCCACCTGCCTGGGCAAAAGCGGGCAGGCTGAACGAGCGTTTTGCCAGGTTCCACAGCACGAGTGGTGGATCGAGTGACACCGATGCGAAGCTGTTGACCGTGACCCCGACGGGCTGGCCTTCTGCGTCGGTCGTGGTGACGATGGTGACACCCGTGGCGAAGTGCCCCAGCGCGTCGCGGAGTTCTCGTGAGTCGATCATTGTGTCCTCCATTAGAACTTCATGCCCATACTGAACGAGAGCCAGTCCTGCCCCATGTACACTTCGGTCAGGCTGTCGGGTGCGGCCCCCTGGCCGCGCACGCGCTCCTTGGGCGATTTGGCGTAGGCGAACGACAGTTCCATTTCCTTGCTCATCGCCCAGGTTCCACCAAGGGTGTAGTGACGGCGGTTTGCTGCCGGGGCGAGGATGCCGAGGAAGGTGTCGCGCTTGTCGACGATCTGGGTGCCATGGCTGTAGCCGGCGCGCAGGGTCAGCGTGTCGCTCAGTGCATGGGCGACGCCGATCCGCCACACGGTCTGGTCTTTCCAGCCAAAGCCGGCAGTCTTGCCTTCGCCGGGCGCAGTGGTTACGCCGGGGTTGCCGAGGGAGCCAACGCCGCTCCAGTTGATCTGCAGTACGTCCGCTGCAACAGTGAAAGCGCCGACTCGATAAGCCATGCCGAAGCCATAGTTTTCGGGGATGTCGAGGTCGCCGCCGCCGGCCAGCAGCCCGTCGAATTCGCTCATCCGGCCGATGTCCACCTTGCTCGAGTAGGTGGCGCCGAGGGTGAGGGCAGGGGTGATCTGACCGGTCCACCCCAGCTTGATGCCGGTGCCGGTGGAATCGTCGCGGCCTTCAGGCAGGCCGAGACCAGCCGGGCCGCGGATATCGAGCACCTGGCGTGCCAGCACCAGACCGACGCCGATGGCATGAGCGTCGTTGAGACGGTGCGCGAGGCTGGTGGTGATGACCATCTGCTTGAGCTCCGAGCGCGTCCCCTGCAGCCCGCCGATGTTGGTGTCGCGGCCGTAGTCCGTGCCCACCCCGTTACCGACGACCGATACCCCGAGCGAGGTGCTGGTGCCGAACATGTGGTTGTAGCCGAGCTGAGGGATCAGATAGATGCTGCGCTCCTTGCTGCCGTCGTACTCGGTGCCGGCGAAACTGGCACCGTTATCCACCTTAAGCAGGGCTGCACCGGCATCAAGGCGGTCACCCACCAGCACCATGCCGGCCGGGTTGTTGGCGCCGGCGACGGCGTCCTGCGGCAGGGCGATCGATACGCCACCCATGCCTTCGGCCTTGACGCCGTAGCCATGAGGAAAGGTGCCCTGTGTGGCAAGCGCGCTGAGCGGCAAGCCGAGCGCAATGACAAGCGGGAGGCGGCGCAGGAGCTTCTTGGATGTGGTCATGTTCGTGATGTCCTCAGGCGGCCAGCTTCTGGGCTTCGGCATTGATCAGGCGGTCGGTGTCTTCGGGCGCAAACCAGTAGTTGGCATAGTCGCGCGGGTCATTGAAGCCGTTGGCAATGCGCGAGGCGACTGCGGGTAGTTCCTGTGCGGCGCCGAGCAGCTTGATGATGTGTTCCGGCGGCGGGAAGAGCAGGCTGTTGGTCCAGCGCACGACCTTCTCGGCGTAGCCGTTGTAGAGGTCGTCGAAGGTCTGGCGCATCCAGGCTTCATCGAATGCCGACGCGCCGTGGGCGAGGATGGCGTCGAGATAGTGCTTGGCGGCCTTGGTCGCGTTGTTCGAGCCTTGTCCGGTGATCGGGTCGTTCACCAGCACCGCATCGCCCAGCCCGAGCACCTTGCGGCCCGAGGGCAGGGTGAGCACCGCGTTGCGGACGGTCGGCGTGATGCGTCCGGCGATGCGGCCGTTGTCGTCGGTGAGCTGGCAGTCGCGGCTGCGCTCGTACTCCCACGGGAGGAAGGTCTTCAGGATGTTCAGGCTGGTTTCGAGGTGTTGTTCCGGCGTCTTTGCATCGCCCCAGCAGTCCATCGGGCCGCCCGGGACACCCTCAAACACCATGATGTCGCAGGCCTTGGTGCCGTCGGTGCCATCGGTGGTGAGGGCGGGAAACACGAAGTATTCGCCGACGCCCGGGATCAGGTTGAAATTGACGCATTCGTAGTAATCGGTGCGCTTCATCCCGGTGACGTAGCTCAGCGCGAGCTGCCGCATCGGCTGGCGCACCGGGGAGCGGCTGTCGTCGCGCCCCAGCAGATTGACGATCTCGCCCTTGCCGCCGGCAAGCAGCACAAGTTCGTATTCGGCTGCGAGCGTTTCCAGTTGGTCGACACCGACATCGTCGTAGCGCAGTTCCCCGCCACGACGCTCGAACTCCTTCATCCAGCCCGGCATCTTCACGCGCTGGTCAACCGACTGGCCGTAGGCATCGAGCCGGGCGTGCCAGTGGAGGGCCTGGGTGCCGCTGCCATCGGGGGCGGGAATGGAGAAGCCAATGCCTTCGGTGCGTGGACAGTCGGCTTCCCACTGGTTGAGGCCAAGGTCGCGTTCGATCTGCAGTGCCGGATCGAAGATGAACTGCGAGGACATCACGCGGCCGCTCCAGACGTCTTCCGGCGTGCGGTTGGTGACGATGGTGACGCTGTAGCCTTTGTCGAGCAGGCCGCAGCCGAGCAGCAGCCCGGCCTGGCCAGCACCAACAATGGCAACCGTGCGCGGGGTGATGGTTTCGTTTTCCATTTGCATGGTGTTGTCTCCTCTTTGGGGGTATCTGTGGCGTGCGTGGCTGAGCTGGTGCGAATGACCCGGTAAATCCGAGTCCCCGCGGGCGCTCAGTCCATCAGTCGGGTAATGGCCGGTACGCGGCCTTCGGGGCCGAGGGCGGTGTAGCCGCCGTCGCAGGCGTAGTCGGCGCCGGTCACGAAGCTGGCGTGGTCGGAGAGCAGAAAGCTCACCACCTGTGCGACCTCGTCCGGCATGCCGAGGCGCCCGAGCATGTGGTAATCGGCAGCAACCTGATCGGCCTTGGCCTTGTCGCCGGCGGAGAGGGTTTCGATGATCGAGGACCAGGTCCAGCCCGGCGAGACGGAATTGACGCGGATGTGATCCGGGGCAAGGTCGAGGGCGGCCGAGCGGGTGAATTGCTGCATCGCTGCCTTGCTCACCGGGTAGAGCCAGCGGCCCGACTGCGCGGCGGTGGCGGAGATCGACGCAAAGTTCACCACTGCGCCACGCCCGCGCTTGAGCATGTAGGGATGGCAGGCCTGCAGCATCATCGCGGCACCAACCAGATTCACGTCAAGCGCCTGGTTCCACTCGGCACGGGTCGAGGCGGCGCCGTTATCGACGTAGGTACAGGCGCAATTGACGAGAAAGTCGATGCCGCCGAACGTGGCAACGGTGGTGTCCACGCAGCGGGCGATCTCGCTGTCCTGGCTGACATCCGTGTGCTGGAAGCAGGCCGCTGGCCCGAGGCGATCGGCCGCAGCCTTGCCTTTCTGTGTATCGATGTCGGCGAGCACGACCCGGGCGCCGTGTGCGATGAGGTCTCTTGCCACCGCCTCGCCGATCATCGTGGCGCCACCGGTGACGATGGCGACCTTGCCACTTAATCCATTCATCTGCTGTGTCCTCGGTTGGAGAACGCCGCCGCTGGCGTCCTTGGGACACAGTGTTCATTTCATGGTGATGGCTGTTTATCCGCTTTGCGCAATCGCGCTGTCCGGAACACGCACATCTGACGGCGGTGCGTCAGGGGCACGACTCAGTTGCTCAGTTGTATCGCGAGCGGGCGGCGGTCTGCGAGGGTGATTCGCCGAAACGGTTCTTGTAGTAGGCCGAAAATCGCCCGAGGTGGGCAAAGCCATAGCGATGCGCGAGCACGGCAACCTTGTCGCTGCCCGGTGCGGCACTGAGCAGCGCCTTGCGGACACAGTCGAGGCGGGTGTCGCGCAGGTACACCAGTGGCGTACTGTCGCAGTGCTTGCGGAACCCTTCTTCCAGTGCACGTACGCTGACACAGGCAACGCGGGCCATATCGCCCACCGTGATTGCATCCTCGACGTGGGCATGAATGTAGTCGATGGCGCGCTGCACGTGCCGGGGCAGGGCGGCCTGCTGTGGCTGGTGCAGGCGGTCGCTGTAGTTGTGACGATGGAGTTGCAGCAGGCCGCGGATGAGGCAGTCCTCCATTGCCGCGACCGTGGGGCGAAAGTTCAGCCAGTCTGCACCGCACTGGTCGATGTTGTCGGCGAGATCGCGCAGCATCCGGCACCAGCTGGCCGTCAGGCCTTCGGTCTGTGACAGGCCGATGTCAAAGCTCAGCGGCTCGTGGGGTTCGTCGCCCAGGTGTTCGGTCAGACGACGCTCGAGGGACGCGCGCGGCAACCACAGCATGAGCTGGCGATTGTCGTGCTTCCAGCGCATCCGGGTCGGCTCATGCGGATTGAGGATGCTGGCCGTGGCCGGGGAGGACAGCACCTCCTGATTGCCGCAGCGGATCTGCGCCGTGCTGGCAACCGGAACCTGCACCAGGTAGAAGCTTTCGAGGCAGCCGGGCAGAATGTCGACATCCGTGCCATAGGTCAGATAATTCAGCGCGGTTTCGCCAAGGCGAACGAGGTTGTGGCGCGAGGAGAAGCGGGTATCCGTGTTCACCGGCCGCAGATCGTGCGGGCAGAACACGTTTGCCACTTTCTGCCGCGCCTCATCGGCATCGTCCGAACTGAACAGCGGAAAAGCAGAAAGGATCTCCGCGCCGGGCGCGAGTTGCTGGCGGCTCACGCTGAAGTCCAGGCTTGCTGGCAGGTGGCGTGCAGGTGGTACGTGGCGCTGTCTGTCATCATTACCTCAGCCTGAGTTTCGTGCTGCGATTAACGTATAGTTATAAACAATTTATAAGCAAAGTTGAGGAGATCGCAAGCGCGATTTTCTTTGCCGATCAGGATCTGGGCAGGAAAAATGTTAACGACATGACGGATACAGCGCCCGAACCGCATGCTGAGACGGCGTCCGAGCCGGATCACACACGCTTTGTCGATCACTATCTCGCCTTCTTGCTCGCGCAGGCCAGCAGCCGGATTTCGCGTGAGTTTCACCGCGACGTCGAGGCCGCAGGTCTGTCGGTCACCGAGTGGCGGGTGCTTGCCAGTCTGGAAGGCAGTGAAGGCGAGAGCATCGGTGTGCTCAGTCAGCTGACGCTGACCAAGCAGCCGACCTTGAGCAAGGTCGTCCAACGCATGGAGGCCGACGGCATCGTCGATCGCACCCGCGTCCGCTCCGACCGCCGCCAGACCGTGGTTCGCATTACCCCGAAAGGTCACCTGCTGACCGAATCCTTGCGCAAGCGCGCCATCAATCATCAGGCACGTCTGCTCGAGCCCTTCGGGCAGGAGAATGCCGAGATGCTGATTTCGATGCTCAGAGATTTGCTTGCGCTGCACCCGGCGTCTGGCCCCATCGACGAAGAGGCGGATTCGTAGTCGGGCAGGAATGATGGAAGGGGGCTGAGGAGCCCTTGTTGACTTGATAGTTTAGATATGAAATATTGCTCACTAAACAAGCAGGCCAGAACCCATCCGTTCCGGATCGCTCCCCCAAGTGGGGGGCCGGGCGGCTCAATCCAGAAGGAGCAATAGCATGCGCATCGTGTGTATCGGCGGAGGCCCCGCAGGCCTGTATTTTGCGATCCTGATGAAGAAGCTGAATCCGGCACATCAGATCACGGTCGTAGAGCGCAACAAGCCCTACGACACCTTCGGCTGGGGCGTGGTCTTCTCCGATGCCACCATGGACAACATGCGCGAGTGGGATCCGGTGACGGCCGATGCGATCCAGGTGGCGTTCAACCACTGGGACGACATCGAGCTGCATTTCAAAGACCACACTATCCGCAGCGGCGGCCACGGCTTCGTTGGCATCGGGCGCAAGATGATGCTGAACATCCTGCAGGAGCGTTGCGAGCAGATGGGTGTTGAGCTGGTGTTCGAGAAGGACGTGGAGTCCGATCTCGAGTACCCCGACGCCGACCTGATCATTGCCTCGGACGGCATCAACTCACGGATTCGCAACCGTTACGCGGAAGTGTTCAAGCCCGACATCGTCACCCGCCCGAATCGTTTCATCTGGCTGGGCACGAACAAGCTCTTTGACGCCTTCAACTTCATTTTCGAGAAGACCGAACACGGCTGGTTCCAGGCCCACGTCTACAAGTTCGACGACAACACCACGACCTTCATCGTCGAGTGTCCGGAGCATGTCTGGCTTGCGCACGGTCTTGACAAGGCCGATCAGGACGCGTCAATCGCGTTCTGCGAGAAACTGTTCGAGAAGCACCTCGACGGCTTCCCGCTGATGACCAATGCGCGCCACCTGCGCGGCTCGGCCTGGCTCAACTTCCAGCGCGTCAATTGCGAGAAGTGGCATCACAACAATGGCAACAGCCATGTGGTGCTGATGGGTGACGCGGTGCACACCGCCCACTTCGCGATCGGCTCCGGTACCAAGCTCGCGCTGGAGGATGCGATCGAACTTACCCGCCTTTTCAAGGAAACGGGCGATACGCCGGAGCAGATCCCCGAGGTGCTGGCGCGTTACCAGGAGGTGCGCAACGTCGATGTTCTGCGTCTGCAGAATGCCGCATGGAACGCGATGGCGTGGTTCGAGGTTTGCGGCGAGCGCTATTGCGATACGCTCGAACCCGAGCAGTTCATGTATTCGATGCTCACCCGGTCGCAACGTATTTCGCACGAAAACCTCCGTCTTCGCGATGCCGCATGGCTTGAGGGCTATGAGCGCTGGTTTGCCGGCAAGGCCGGAGTGACGATTGCCGCCGACAAGGCTCCGCCCCCGCCGATGTTTACGCCGTTCAAGTTGCGTGGCCTGACCGTGCCCAACCGCATGATCATGTCGCCAATGGCGATGTATTCGGCCGACGACGGGGTGGCCGGTGATTTCCACCTGGTGCACTTCGGTGCGCGCGCCCTTGGCGGCACCGGCCTGCTCTACACCGAGATGAGCTGCGTCTCGCCCGATGCACGCATCACCCCGGGATGTGCCGGCATGTACAAGCCGGAACACGTGAATGCATGGAAGCGCATCGTCGATTTCGTGCATTCGAACTCGTCAGCAAAGATGGGCATTCAGCTCGGTCATGCCGGGCGCAAGGGCGCAACCAGGGTTGCGTGGGAGGGCATCGACCAGCCGCTCGAGTCTGGTGCATGGGAGCTGATTTCGGCTTCGCCGCTGCCTTACCTGCCGCATTCGCAGGTGCCGCGCGAGATGAATCGTGACGATATGGCGCGGGTGAAAGCAGACTTCGTGCGCTCGACCAGGATGGCTGCCGAGGCCGGCTTCGATATTCTCGAATTCCACTGCGCACACGGCTATCTGATGTCGAGCTTCCTGTCGCCGCTGACCAACCAGCGCAAGGACGACTATGGCGGCAGCATCGAGAACCGCGCCCGCTATCCGCTCGAGGTGTTCATGGCCATGCGTGCCGTGTGGCCGTCGGACAAGCCGATGTCGGTGCGTCTGTCCTGCCACGACTGGTTCCCGGGCGGCAACACGGATGAAGATGCTGTGGAGATTGCGCGTCTGTTCAAGGCTGCGGGTGCGGACATCATCGACTGCTCTTCCGGTCAGGTGTGGAAGGGTGAAAAGCCGGTGTTCGGGCGCATGTTCCAGACGCCGTTTGCGGACCGCATTCGCAACGAGGTCGGTATCCCGACCATCGCTGTGGGCGCGATCTTCGAGGCAGACCACGCCAACAGCATTCTCGCAGCCGGGCGTGCAGACCTTTGCGCAGTAGCCCGTCCTCACCTCGCCGATCCGGCGTGGACGCTGCACGAGGCAGCGAAGATCGAGTTCAAGGATGTGGCGTGGCCGAAGCAGTACATTTCGGGTCGTTCGCAGTACGAGAACAACCTCAAGCGCAGTTACGCTGCGCCGGGAAAGTGAAACAGGATCTGGTTTGATTCTTTGGATCCGGTCTTCGTGCCAAGGGAGTGGGGCAGAGGTATTTGCTCCGAGGGCTGCGGAACTCGCTGCGCTCGGACAGTCCTCGCCCTCTCCACAAATGCCTCCACCCCACTCCCGAATCAGAGGTGCAGGAGTTGAGGTCCGGCGGTAGCGGAAAAAGACAGACCGATTGAGGGCGTGATGAGCATTACTTTTGACACCAGCAGCAGTTCAACCTTGCCCTTGTCCGGACGCCACGCAGTGGTGACCGGTGCGGGCAGCGGGATTGGTGAGGCCATCGCGCAGGAGCTGGCGCGACTGGGTGCGACGCTGACACTTGTTGGCCGCCGTGCCGAGCCGCTTGAAGCCGCTCGGGCGAAGCTCGCAGGGCAGGGGCATGGCGCTGTGGCGGCAGACATCACCGATCATGCCGGCATTGCTGCGGCGTTTGCTTCTGCGGCCGCGGAGCGCGGTGCCATTTCGATTCTGGTGAATAACGCAGGCGCGGCGAAGAGCGCCCCCGCAGGCAAGACGTCGCCCGAACTGTGGAACGAGATGCTGACGGTGAACCTTACCGGCACCTTCAACTGCACTCAGGCCGTGCTGGCTGGCATGCAGGCTGCGCGCTGGGGAAGGATCGTCAATATCGCCAGCACGGCCGGCCTGGTCGGCTATGCGTATGTGTCCGCCTACTCGGCGGCCAAGCACGGCGTGATTGGCTTTACCCGCTCACTGGCGCTGGAAGTGGCGAAGCAGGGCATTACCGTGAATGCGGTGTGCCCCGGCTATACCGACACCCCGCTGCTGGGCGGTGCGGTGGACAACATCGTGGCTAAGACCGGTCGCAGCAGCGACGAAGCCAAGACCACGCTGGCCGCGAGCAATCCTCAAGGGCGGCTGGTGCAGCCCGAAGATGTTGCACGGACGGTTGGCTGGCTGTGTCTGCCCGGGTCGGAGGCGATTCACGGCCAGTCGATCCCGGTCGCCGGCGGCGAAGTCATGGCCGGCTGAGAGCGAACGGATGAATACGCGACACTGAAGCACGGAACAAGGCGAGTGCGCTGTGTGTTTGTGCAGCGGCGAGGACTGTCCGAGTAAGCGTAGCGCAGCGAGTTCCGCAGCCGCGGAGCAAACACACGGTGCGCTCACCGGAA
The DNA here is from genome assembly GCF_057621855.1 of Parazoarcus sp. PS-13 R2A. Classification (NCBI taxonomy): domain Bacteria; kingdom Pseudomonadati; phylum Pseudomonadota; class Betaproteobacteria; order Rhodocyclales; family Zoogloeaceae; genus Parazoarcus; species Parazoarcus sp. PS-13 R2A. Next base: position 128,506 of record NZ_JBYEXN010000005.1, on the reverse strand, counting down.
CCGCAGGCACCTGCAGCAGTAAACGAAATAAGCAGTAGCAAACAACGCGTACAGGCAGCAGGTTTGACCTGCACCGACTGAGAGAAACGGAGAGAGGCCATGGCAGAACTTTCGATGAATGACCACAAGCGTCCGTTCAAGGACTATCCGGCACGCCACTTCAAGTGGGAATGTTCCGACGACGGGCGGGTAGCGACGATTACCCTGAACCGCCCCGACAAAAAGAACCCGCTTACCTTCGACTCCTACGCCGAACTGCGCAACCTCTTCCGCGACCTGAGCTACGCCAGCGACGTTCGCACGGTGGTCATCCAGGGCGCCGGAAACAACTTCTGCTCCGGTGGCGATGTGTTCGAGATCATCGAACCGCTGACCAAGATGAGCATGCCCGAACTGCTCGAGTTCACCCGCATGACCGGCGATCTCGTCAAAGCCATGCGCCGTGCGCCGCAACAGATCGTCGCCGCCATCGACGGCATCTGCGCCGGTGCCGGTGCCATGCTCGCCCTTGCAGCCGACTTCCGCCTCGGCACCCCGGAAACGAAGACGGCCTACCTCTTCACCCGCGTCGGCCTCGCCGGCGCCGACATGGGCGCCTGCGGCCTGCTGCCGCGCATGATCGGCCAGGGGCGCGCCACCGAACTGCTGATGACCGGCCGTGCGATGAGCGCAGATGAAGGCTTGTCGTGGGGCTTCTTCAGCGCACTGCACCCGTCCGCCGATCTGCCTGCCGAGGCACAGAAAATCGCCCGCAACCTTGCTGACGGGCCGTGGTTCGCGCACACCGTCACCAAGACCATGATCAACCAGGAATGGGCGATGGGCATCGAGGAAATGATCGAATCCGAAGCCCAGGCCCAGGCCATCTGCATGATGACCGGCGACTTCCGGCGCGCGTTCGAGGCCTTTGCTTCGAAGCAGAAGCCGAAGTTCGAAGGCAACTGAGCGTCAGGCACATGGACCGCTCAATACTCGACCTGCCGTTTTACGGGCCCGAACATCGCCAGCTCTCCGATGCGATCTTCGACTGGGCATCGCATGCGATGCCCGAAATCGACCATCACGACACCGACAATGCCTGCCGCAAACTGGTGGCAGCCCTCGGCAAAGCCGGCTTCCTGCGCTACGCGGTGCCTGCGGCTTACGGCGGCGCCCTCGATGAACTCGATTCACGCTCGCTGTGCATCGCACGCGAAACGCTCGCCTACCACGATGGCCTTGCCGACTTCGCCTTTGCCATGCAGGGGCTGGGTACCGGCGCCATCACCTTGTCGGGCAGCGAAGCGCTCAAGCAACACGTGTTGCCGAAGGTGGCCAGTGGTGAATGGATTTCGGCCTTCGCGCTGACTGAGCCGGACGCCGGTTCGGACGTGGGCGCAATGGCCTGCGAGGCCCGCCTCGACGGTGATCACTACGTTCTCAACGGCGAAAAGACCTGGATCTCCAACGGTGGCATCGCCGATGTGTATTGCGTGTTTGCGCGCACCGGAGAAGCACCGGGCACGCGCGGCATCTCGGCCTTCGTCGTCTATCCCGACATGCCTGGCTTCGAAGTGGCCGAGCGCATGGAGGTGATCGCACCGCATCCGCTGGCACGGCTGCGATTTACCGACATGAAGGTGCCGGTGGCCAATCGCCTTGGCGCCCCGGGCGAAGGCTTCAAGGTGGCGATGCGTACGCTCGACATCTTCCGCGCTTCGGTCGCGGCTGCAGCCCTCGGCTTTGCCCGCCGCGCCCTAGACGAAGGGTTGAGCCATGCCAAAGCGCGACCGATGTTCGGCCACACCCTGGCGGACTTCCAGCTTACGCAGGCCAGGCTCGGTGAAATGGCGACCGACATCGAAGCGGCCGCGCTGCTGACCGCCCGTGCCGCATGGCGCCGTGACGTACAGAAGCTGCCAACGACGCGGGAAGCCGCGATGGCAAAGATGACTGCCACCGAGAATGCCCAGCGCGTGATCGACGCAGCGGTGCAGATGCATGGCGGGCAGGGCGTACGCGTGGGCGTCAAGGTCGAGTCGCTCTACCGCGAGATTCGTGCCTTGCGCATTTACGAAGGGGCGACCGAAGTGCAGAAGCTGATTGTCGCCCGCGAACTACTCAAATAACCGATTTCTGAATTGCCACCCCAAGCCCACGGGAGCCGAAACAACATGAGCAAGATCCACTTTGACTGGGCCGATCCCTTCCTTCTGGACGGCCAGCTGACCGAAACCGAACGTCTGGTGCGCGACGCTGCGCGCGCCTACTGCCAGGAAAAGCTGCTGCCGCGCGTGCAGGAAGCCTTCCGCCATGAGAAGACCGACCGCGAGATCTTCAACGAGATGGGCGAACTTGGCCTGCTCGGGCCGACCATCCCGGAAGAGTACGGTGGCGCCGGCATGAACTACGTGTGCTACGGCCTGATCGCGCGTGAAGTCGAGCGTGTGGATTCCGGCTACCGCTCGATGATGAGCGTGCAGAGCTCGCTGGTGATGGTGCCGATCAACGAATTCGGCAACGAAGCCACGAAGAAGAAGTATCTGCCCAAGCTCGCCACCGGCGAATGGGTGGGCTGCTTCGGCCTGACCGAGCCCAACCACGGCTCGGACCCCGGCAGCATGGTGACCCGTGCGCGCAAGGTCGACGGCGGCTACAGCCTGTCGGGCAGCAAGATGTGGATCACCAACAGCCCGATCGCGGACGTGTTCGTGGTGTGGGCCAAGGACGACGAAGGCCAGATCCGCGGCTTCGTGCTGGAGAAGGGCTGGAAAGGGCTGTCGGCCCCTGCGATCCACGGCAAGGTCGGCCTGCGTGCCTCGATCACCGGCGAGATCGTCATGGACGAAGTGTTCTGCCCGGAAGAAAACGCCTTCCCCACGGTGCGCGGCCTCAAAGGCCCGTTCACCTGCCTGAACTCGGCCCGCTACGGCATCGCCTGGGGCGCACTCGGTGCGGCCGAAGCCTGTTACGAAACCGCGCGTCAATACACGATGGACCGCAAGCAGTTCGGTCGCCCGCTCGCGGCCAACCAGCTGGTGCAGAAGAAGCTCGCCGACATGCTCACCGAGATCACGCTCGGTCTGCAGAGCTGCCTGCGTGTCGGACACCTGAAGGATGAAGGCAACGCGGCGGTCGAGATCACCTCGATCATCAAGCGCAACAGCTGCGGCAAGTCGCTGGACATCGCCCGCATGGCGCGCGACATGCTTGGTGGCAACGGCATCTCGGACGAGTTCTGCGTGGCGCGCCACCTGGTGAACCTGGAAGTGGTGAACACCTATGAAGGTACGCACGACGTGCATGCGCTGATCCTCGGCCGTGCCATCACCGGCATCGCTGCGTTCAGCAACTGATCGCCAGGCTGCTGGCCACAACGAACAGGGGGAGACCGACTTGAAAACAAGCGAAAGCCTTGATGTGCAGGATGCGGAAGCGGTCGAGTTCATCGCCCGACGGCAGGTGCGGTTCTCGGATTGCGACCCGGCAGGAATCGTGTTCTTTCCCAACTACTTCCGCATGCTGAACGGCGTGGTCGAGGACTGGTGGGCACATCTGGGCAAGCCCTGGACCGAGCTGGTGAGCGCACGCAGGATCGGTACGCCCACGTTCCGGCTCGATACCGAGTTCGTGCAGCCATCCAGGTTTGGTGAGCTGCTGGATTTTCATCTGACGGTCGAAAAGCTGGGCAACACCTCACTTGTACTGCATCACGTGGTGACCGGCGCCGACACCGCGCGCATGCGGGCCCGGCAGGTGCTGGTTGCGACCTCGCTCGACACCCACAAGGCAATCCCCTGGCCCGACGACGTACGTCAGGCCATTCAGAGATTTATGGAGAAACAATCATGAACAAGGTTCTTCAACCGGAAGGCTGGGCAAAGCCCCGCGGCTACTCCAACGGTATCGAAGCCCGTGGTCGCCAGATTTATGTCGGTGGCCAGATCGGCTGGAATGCCGAATGCAAGTTCGAGAGCGACGACCTGATTCAGCAGATCTACATGGCGCTCAGGAATTCGGTCGACGTGGTGCGTGCCGCCGGCGGCGGCCCCGAGCACATCGTGCGCATGACCTGGTACCTGGTCGACAAGAAGGAATACGTCGCCCGCCTGAAGGAAATCGGTGGTGTCTATCGTGAAGTGATGGGCAAGAACTTCCCGGCGATGAGCGCGATTCAGGTTGCGGATCTGGTGGAAGACGAAGCCAAGGTCGAGATCGAAGTCACCGCTGTGATTCCGGACTGAGATCGACATGAGCGAGCCCACATACCCGTCACCCGAAGGCCTCCTGGTCGCCGGTCCGGAGGCTGGCGTGCTCGAGATCCGGCTCTACCGGCCCGATGCGCGCAATGCCTTGTCCACCCCGCTACTGCGCGGGATCGTCGCACTGCTGCAACAGGCGGCGGGTGACGATGCGGTGCGCTGCGTCGTACTGACCGGTGGCGACAAGGTTTTTGCCGCAGGCGCCGATCTCGCCGAGATGGCTTCAAAGGACATGCAGGCCGTCCTGCTCGAAGAGCGTCCGCAGTTGTTCGCAGCGATTGGCCGCTTTCCCAAGCCGGTGGTCGGCGCGGTCTGCGGCTACGCACTGGGTGGCGGCTGCGAACTGGTGATGCACGCCGACATCATCATTGCCGGTGAATCCGCACAGTTCGGACAACCCGAGATCAACCTCGGCATCATCCCGGGGGCGGGCGGTACCCAGCGTCTGACCCATGCGGTGGGCAAGTCGCTGGCGATGAAGATGGTGCTCGCAGGCGAGTTCATCTCCGCCCGCGAAGCGCTTGCAGCCGGACTCGTGGCCGAGGTGACGGCCGACGATGCCTGCCTTGCGCGTGCCCACGAACTGGCACGCAGGATCGCCGGCAAGGCGCCACTGGCGGTCAGGCTGGCCAAGGACGCAGTGCTGCAGTCGTTCGAGACGCCGCTTGCGGCCGGCATGGTGCTGGAACGTCGCAACTTCGTGGTGCTCGCCGGCACCGATGACCGTAACGAGGGCGTACGCGCCTTCCTCGAGAAACGTAAACCGGTGTGGAAGGGGCGCTGACGCGTTTCCCGTCTTTCCGCACGCCTGGAGTCAGCCTTGAATTCGGATCAGCCAATACGCACGCTCGGCATCGTCGGTGCCGGCCTGATGGGGCGGGGAATTGCCCAGATTGCCGCAGTCGGCGGGCTTGAGGTCCGTCTGTTCGACGCACGACCCGCTGCACCTGCGGATGCCATTGCCGCCATTCTTCCAATGCTGGAGAAGCTCGTCGCCAAGGGGAGCCTGAGTGAGGCTGAAGGGACCGAAGCCGCGGCGCGCCTGAAGCCGGCCGCTGCGCTGTCGGATCTTGCCGGCTGTGACGCGGTGGTCGAAGCGATTGTCGAGGATCTGGAAGCCAAGCGCGGCTTGTTGCGCGACCTTGAGGCGGTGGTGGGCGTTGACTGCATTCTTGCCACCAATACCTCGTCGTTGTCGGTGACCTCGATCGCTGCGGCCTGCGCGCATCCGGAGCGGGTGGCCGGGCTGCATTTCTTCAGTCCGGTACCGCTGATGAAGATCGTCGAGGTGATCAACGGTGCGCGCACCCTGCCTGCAGTTTGCGACCGCCTCACCGCGCTTGCCGGCCGCATGGGGCACAGCCCGGTGCGGGCGCAGGATACGCCGGGCTTCATCGTCAATCATGCCGGTCGGGCCTACCTGACCGAAGGCCTGCGCATTCTGGGTGAAGGGATCGCCGACGTGCCCACGCTCGACCGCGTGTTGCGCGAGGCGGCGGGGTTCCGCATGGGACCGTGCGAACTGCTCGACCTCACTGGCCTCGATGTGTCGCATCCGGTGATGGAGTCGATTCACAGCCAGTACTACCAGGAACCGCGCTACCGCCCCTCGCCGATCACGCGGCAGCGGCTTGCGGCAGGCTTGCTCGGGCGCAAGAGCGGGCAGGGCTTCTATGTGTATCGCGATGGCAAGCCCGAGGTGGTGCCTGAATCGCCGGCACCGGCTGCGCGAGCTGCACGTGTTTTTGTCGCCATTCAGGACGAGGCGGCGCGCAGCGAGTTGTGCGCGCTGGTGACAAGCCTCGGTGGCGAACTCGATTCGGGGGCGAGGCCCGCGGACGACGCGCTGTGCATCGTGGCGCCGTGGGGAGAGGACGCCACCAGCGCCTGCCTCGATGCGGGGCTCGATCCGCGGCGTACGGTCGCAATCGACGTGCTGCCTGCGCTCGACCGCAGGCGCACGCTGATGACCACGCCGCTCACCGATTCCGGGGTGCGCGATGCCGCTCACGGCCTGTTCGGGGCTGACGGGGTGCCGGTATCAGTGATTCACGACAGCCCCGGCTTCATCACGCAACGGGTGATGGCGATGATCGTCAATCTGGGTTGCGACATCGCCCAGCAACGCATCGCCTCACCGCAGGATATCGACACCGCGGTGCGGCTCGGTCTCGGCTACCCGGCCGGTCCGCTGGCGATGGGCGATGCGATTGGCGCGGCCCGGGTGCTTGCGATACTGGATCGCATGCAGGCCTATACCCGCGACCCGCGCTACCGCCCCAGCCCGTGGCTGATCCGGCGCGCGGGCCTCGGCGTGTCGCTGCTGACGCCCGAAGGCTGATCCGCAAGCGCCTCTCCGATTCATCCAATACGAGGTTTTCCATGGTCGAAGCATTCGTCTGCGACGCCGTCCGTACGCCCATCGGGCGTTACGGCGGTGCGCTTTCCACCGTTCGTCCCGACGATCTGGCGGCGGTACCGCTGTCAGCTTTGCTGGCGCGCAGTCCCGGACTCGATCCGGCTGCGATCGAGGAGCTCGTGCTCGGTTGCGCCAATCAGGCAGGCGAGGACAACCGCAATGTGGCGCGCATGTCGCTGCTGCTTGCCGGCTACCCGGTGTCGGTGCCGGGCAGCACGATCAACCGGCTGTGTGGTTCGGGCATGGATGCGGTGTCCTTCATCGCGCGTTCGATCCGTGCCGGCGAGATCGACATCGGTGTCGGCGGTGGCCTGGAGTCGATGTCACGCGCGCCCTTCGTGGTGCCCAAGGCCGGCACGGCCTTCAGTCGCAGCAGTTCGATCGAGGACACGACCATTGGTTGGCGCCTCGTCAACACACTGATGAAGGAACGCTTCGGTATCGACTCGATGCCACAGACCGCGGACAACGTCGCCGCGCAGTTCGGGATCGGCCGTGCGGATCAGGACGCCTTCGCGCTGCGCAGCCAGCAACGCTGGAAAGCGGCCTTCGATGCAGGGGTGTTCGAGGATGAGATCGTAGCGGTGGAGGTGCCGCGCAAGAAGGGCGTGGTGGATCGGGTGACGGCGGACGAGCATCCGCGTCCTGACACCACGCTGGAAGCGCTGGCACGACTCAAGGGCATCAACGGCCCCGAGCTGTCGGTCACCGCGGGCAATGCCTCTGGGGTGAATGATGGTGCCAGCGCGCTGTTGATCGCCTCCGAAGCGGCGGCTGCGCGGAATGGACTGACGCCACGCGCACGGATCGTGGCCACTGCAACCGCGGGTGTCGATCCGCGCATCATGGGCATCGGTCCCTTGCCGGCGACGCAGAAGCTGCTGGCAAAAACCGGATTGCGCATCGAGCAGATCGATCTCATCGAGCTCAACGAGGCCTTTGCCAGCCAGGCACTGGCGACGCTGCGCGGGCTCGGGCTGGCCGATGATGCCGCGCACGTAAATCCGAACGGCGGCGCGATTGCGCTCGGTCATCCGCTGGGGATGAGCGGTGCACGTCTGGTGACGACGGCCACCTGGCAACTGCAGCGCAGTGGCGGACGCTACGCGGTGTGCACGATGTGTATCGGCGTTGGCCAGGGCATCGCCCTGTTGCTGGAGCGCGTTTAGCCTTCGGCCGGGCGGGACGGAGTCCGCCGCCCGGCACGCCGGTTTTTAGTTGCGCAGCAGTTGCAGGTTGAAATGGTGCTTGATGAAGCTCTGGAAACGCGCAACGCCTTCCAGGGCCAGCTTCAGCTCGCCCTTTTCCATCGCATTGAGGAGCTCGAGCGAGATGTAGTTGGTGGGGGTGGCTTCCACGCGCAGGGCCTCGACATGGCCGCGCAGACGCAGCTTGACCATGAAGTCAAAGCTGGCACGCAGGTCCGCAGCGTCGCCCGCTTTCAGGACCTTCGCTGCGACCAGCGCCTCCATGCGGTCGTGGGTGCTGCCGTCGAGCTTGCGGGCTTCGATCGCAAGTGCCTTGATACCGTCGGTAATGGCGAAGATGCCTGCCTTCTTGATGTCGACCTTGCCGCGATGGGGCCCCGACTTTTCCACCTTGATCCGCCCCAGCCAGTTCAGCGGCGGCAGGAAGTTGGTCATGTTCTGGGCCATCCGCATCAGGAAACCCTGGTCCTCGCTCATGGTGCGGAAGGCCTGGTCGCGCAGGTTCTGCACGAGATCGTCACGTCCATACAGGGTGCGCAGATCCATGAACATGGAGCCGGTCATCACGTGCTCTGGCGTCGGCGTGGTGAGCCAGCGGTTCAGCGTCTGCTTCCAGTCGGCAAGGCTGCGTCGCCATGCGGCGTTCTTTGCCATGATGCCGCCGGGGCAGGGCGGGACGCCAATTGAAATCAGGCTGTCTATCAGTTCGACCGAGAATGCTTCGAGGCGGGCAATCTCGTCGGCGCCAAGTGCATCGTCATAGACAATCGCGTTGTCCTGATCGGTGGACAGGGTCTGTTCGCTGCGGCCCTCACTGCCCATCACCACGAAGGCAAAGTCATCGGTGAGGTCGGGGTACTTCTCGGCACGCAGCAGCCCGATCAGACGAATGAGGACCTGATCGTTGAGGTTGGCAATCAGCTTCACCAGATCGCGGATGGCGATGCCGGTGCCGCTCAGATGCAGCACGAGTTGCTGGATACGGGCATGCAGGTCGCGGAGGTCGTCGATGGACGCCGCCTTCTCGATGTCGAGCACCAGCTGGTGCGGCGAATGCGCCTGCAGGCGCAGGATGTCGGTGTCGGTGATGATGCCGGTCAGCAACCCCGCGTCATCGACGACGACCAAGCGATGAATCTTTTGCCGCGACATGCGGTAAAGCGCTTCGTACAGCACGTCGTCTTCGCCGATCACGGTGAGGGGCGAATGCATGATGTCGGCAACCGTGAGTTCGGTCGGTGTCCTGCCCTGGGCGACGACCTTGTTGCGCAGGTCGCGGTCGGTGAAGATGCCGTGCGGTTTGCCGTCGCTGATCACGACGATGCTGGAAATGTTTTTCGACCGCATGATGCCGACTGCGTCCACCAGGCTGTCGCCCGGCGCACAGGTCACGACATCACGCTGGCAGAAGTCCCTGACCGCACGAAAAAACTGATTGTCTTCAGCCATCTACTGGTGTGCTCCCGGACAGGTTTGCATGAAGGGGACATTATAGCCATGCCGCGGGGAAAGGACGGCTGCGGCGTTCGCGCCACACGCACGGCGGCACAGGCAGGATCGAAACTGGCGATCGTACCTTGCACATGCTTGAATCGAAGGACGGTGCGCTGCGGTCTCACCGGGTTTCGCTGGAGCCAGCACGCATGTCACTGCTTTTCGTTTCGTATCGGCGCGACGACAGCGCCGGTCACGCAGGCCGTCTGACCGATGCGCTTGAGTTGCGCTTCGGCGAGGGCTCCGTGTTTCGCGACGTTGATGACATCGCGCCTGGCGAGAACTTCGAACATGTGATCCAGACCCGCATCAGCCAGGTGCGCGGCGTGCTTGTGCTCATCGGCCCACGCTGGCTGGAGCCGACCGAAACCGGACCACGGCTTGAAAACGCCGACGACTTCGTGCGCCGCGAGATCGAGCTTGCACTTGCGTCGGACAAGCCAATCGTGCCGCTGCTCGTGGGTGGCGCCACGATGCCCGAGCCCTCGATGTTGCCGCCCTCGATCCGTGAGATCGCCACGCGCCAGGCGGTCGTACTGCGGGATGCCTCATGGAAAATCGATGTGGCACTGCTCGCGGACGCGTTGGCCGGGCCCGGCGTGCTTGGCATTGAGCTGCCACAGCCGGGTTCTCCGGAACAGCGCCGCAGTGCCGGTGAGGCGACAACCGCTGGCGGCAGGCATGGCTCCGGGCGCGTGTTCGCGCTGCTGTGCGCGACCTTCGCGGTCGCAGTTGCGGCATGGCTGCTGGCAGGATCGCCTACAAACGAGGATGGGGAGGGGGTGGCGGGGGTCTGGAGCGGAACGGTGGATTACCCCTGGGGTGTCACCCGGGAAGAGCGCTTCGAGTTTGTTGTCGAGGCTGGCGAGTTGAGCGGACGAGCCAGTTTTCTGGGTGTGCCCCGGGCGATCGAGGCGGGCAGGCTGACCGATGACGGGCTTCAGTTCGAGCTCAGGACGCGGGCAGACTACGGCGCGGGCGATGAGCGCATCCTGGTTCATCGTTATCGTGGCGTACGTGCAGGTGACGAAATCCGCTTCCGCCTCGACGCCGGTAGCGGGCTGCAAGCCGCCGATCAGGTGAGCTTCATCGTCCGTCGTCCGTGAGCGACGCCTGACCACGACAGACGCTCTGAGACAGCCCGCAATTCAGGCAGCGGGCCCGGCCAATGCAGTCACACGTGTACCGCAGATAACGGCTCATGCCGGCTGATGCGGCAGCGTCCGCGTATCGATCCAGCTCACCTTGCCGGTCCTGCGTTTCATTTCAGCATGCATGTGCGCGGTACCCCCCGGGCCGTCGCCGCCTTCGCCGTTCCACAGGCAGATGAAAGACACCTTGTCGATACCGCAGGACAGCGCGGTCGCGAGAAGCCAGCGGTTGCAGCGTTCGAACGGATTGGCGTCTGCTTCCGGTAGCGGACCGAGCTCGTCGGGAAGCACGCGAGGTGGATCGTCGAGCGTGTGCCGAATGCTGTCATAACGTGCACGCCATTGCGCACCGTGCCTTGCCGACGCCACCGATCGCGCCAGGAACTCAGGCTCCGGTAGCGGCAGCATCAGGTGCAGGCGAACCTGGCGTGCCTTGCAGGCTTCCAGAAACAGGATGTCGCCGCCACTGGCCCCCTGGGTCAGTGCGAGATCGCCAGGCCCGGCGCCAAGCGCATCGAGCGTGGCGGCGATTGCTGCGGCCGCCGCAGGCTCAAGGCCGACAGGGAAGCGCGGTGTCGCTCTGTCGGGCGCATCAGCCATGTGCCCGCTGAACAGAAAGACCTGCCGCGGGACAAAGGGCGGTTCGGTGCGCGCGAGCGCATCGTTGATGATCTCGATCGCTGCAGCGGTTTCGGCCGGCCGGAAGCCCAGGTCGCGCAACAGGCACAGGCTGCGTCGGCTTGAGTCGAGCGCATGCCAGTCGCCGCCGGCAACGGCCGTGGCGTGCCGGTACGCCTCGCGAACGTGCGCCAGTTCGCCCTGCAGCAGACAGTATTCCGCATCGCTCGATCTGACCCGGTAGTCATCGGGCGTCAAGGCAAGTGCGGACCCAATCGACCACCGCAGGCCGTCGCTCAGTCGCCTGCTGTCGTCAGCCGCCTTCGCGCAGCCGAGGTGACGCCGAAGCAGCATGAGGGTGAGCGCATTGAGGCCGGCACGGTAGCGCGACGGATCGCGCATGAAGGCCTGACGGTAGTGCTCGATGGCCGCCGACAGCGGTGCGTTTTCGCTCGCTGCCCGGGCACGCATTGCGCCAGGCGCAGCATCCGCGAGCGCCCAGCGGCTGATCCAGTCGGTTTTGTCGATGCTGCCGGCGAGTGCGAGTGCGCGTGTTTCGGGTTCCTCGGATGCCTCGGGTGCCTCAGTGACCAGGCGGCAGACCGCCTCGCGTGCTTCGATCACGCGACCAAGGCGTGCGAGGCCGCTTGCCCGGCGCCGGCGAGCGAGGGTGTGGCCGGGCTCGAGTTCGAGCACGCGGTCGAACTGTTCAAGTGCAAAGTCGCAGTGGCGCTGCCTCATGAGGGCATCGCCGGCTGCGAGCCTGGCGGCGATGTGCAGGGCAGTGCAGGGTGCCTCGTCTGCCAGTACCAGGATGTCGCCGGGGCGCGCTGAACCGAGGCGGTCTGCCCAGGCCGCGTACGGTCCGGTGAGCGTGTTGCGCTGTACCGGCAGCAGTGTGCGCCAGTCGGGTTCGCGCAGATGCGGCAAGGCGCGATGAATCGGGCTCGTCCCGTGCTGGGCGTCCGGAAAGCTGCAGACCGCGTTGCTCAGGCGCTGGCGATCGTCGATGAGGGTGTCCGGATCGGGTCCCCCAGTCTTCAGGTGATAACGCAGCCGTTGATGGTCGCCGGGGCCGGGCTCGGTGGCCGTGCCTTGTGTGGCTTGCACGAGAACGACACCGGAGGCGCGCAAGGCATGACGTACGCCAAGTGCATACCAGACCTTCGGGTCGTCCAGTGTGAGATCAGCCACGACGACGTCGGCCATCAACAGGTGCTGAAGCATGTCGGCATTGGCCTCCCCGGGCGGCCCTTCCACGCTGGTGCGAAACACCTTCAGCCCGGCTGCTTGCAGCGCCGGGAGCATGTATTCATCGAATATGCGCTCGAAGTCGATTGCCTGACCGTCATGACCGGGCCTGGAACCGAAGGGCATCGCGACAAAGACGTGGCGCATCACTGCGGTCCTTTCGGTGCAGTGTCGTCGGTCGCGGCGTCTGCCGCGGAGTCAGACCCGGATGTCTGCCCGGGTGGCGCACAGCGCTTACCGCTCACTTCATCGCCTGCGGCCGTGGGATCGTATTCGAACACGCGAACGGTGTTCCGGCCGGCCTCCTTCGCTCTGTACATCGCGTGGTCGGCCTCCCGAATCAGTTGCCCGGCGCCGCGTCCCTGACCGCAGAACGTGGTCAGGCCGATACTGGGGGTGCTGCAATGGACGTGCTCACCAAGCCGGTATTCCCGATTGAGTGCGGTGAGGATCTTGTTGGCGACCTGACACGCCTTGCTGGTGGCCTCGCTGCAGTCCAGGCCGAGGTTCTCGATCATGACCACGAACTCGTCGCCGCCAAGGCGGGCAACGGTGTCACTCTCACGCACGGCATCGCACAGGCGGTGCGCGACTTCGCACAGCATCATGTCGCCGACCTCATGTCCGTGGTTGTCGTTGAGCGGCTTGAAGTTGTCGAGGTCGATGAACAGTACCGCGCCGCAGCATCTGCTGCGCTCGCTGGCGAGCAGCGCGTGGCGCAGCCTGTCGTCCAGCAGCCGGCGGTTGGGCAGCCGAGTGAGCGGGTCGTAGAAGGCGAGCTCCCTGATCGCGGTTTCGGCGAGCTTGCGCTCGGTGATATCGATGATCACGCCATCGATCCATTGCGCCTTGCCTGAGTCGTCATACGAGGTTCGGCCACGTTCGCTCACCCAGCGCAGACGCCCGTTCTGCTGCCGGATACGATACTCGACCTCGTAGGGCGTGCCGGCGCGCAGCGCAGCGTCGATGCTGCTCTTTACGCCCGCGGTGTCGTCGGGGTGAATGAACCGCGCGTAGGAGACGCGGCCTTCAAGAAAGGCGTCCGCGGGTTCGCCGGTGAGCGCCCCGATGCTCGGACTGAGATGATGAAAGCGCCAGGTGGATTTGGGCTCTGAACGGAACACCGTGCCAGGCACGTTATCGACCAGATTGAGATAGCGGTCGCGACTCTGTGCCAGGGTGAGCGCGGCCGCGTCCATCCGCTTCACATGGCGTGCGTTGGAGAACATCACAGCGAACAGAAGCAGGTTCAACGCCGTGCCGCCGAAAAGGATGATCCAGGGCTGGACGCTCAGGGTGGCGATCTCGTATTCCGGGCGGCTGTGAAAGCGCAAGGTCCACTCGCGACCGCCGATCCGGATCTGCTTGTCGGCGTTGTGCCGCGCCTTGCGCACTTTCTGGCTCGTACTGAACAGCAGGTTGGCGGGCTCTGGCGTACCGTCGAACAGTTCGATCTCGGTGTCTTCGTCACGTGCGCCGAACAGCCCCCGCATGAGGTCGTGGGCGCGAAACGGGCTGTAAACGAATCCAAGCAGGGCTGCCCGACGCTGCGCTATCGAGTCCTGCGGCATCTGGTTGTGATACACCGGCAGGTAGATCAGAAAGCCGGGCTGTACGTCCTCCTGCGTTTCCTGCACCAGCGTGACCTTGCCCGACAGTGCAGGCCAGCCGGTATCACGGGCACGCTCCATTGCCTCCCGACGAACCGGGTCGGAAAACATGTCGAACCCAAAGGCCCGCCGGTTACGTTCGTCGAAGGGTTCGAGATAGACGATTGGCGTGAAGACCTCGCGATCGCCTTTCGGCGCGATGTCGTAGTACGGAAAGCCCTGGGCACGCACGGCTTGCAGATGCGAGTCCTTGTCCTCAGCCCGGACAAGCTGCGCGAAACCGGTGCCCTGGATGCCCGGAAGGTGCTCGTTGATCGCAAGGCCTTCGACATATGCGTACCAGTCTCCCCGTGTAACCTCGTCACTGGCGGCGAAGAGGGCACGTGCGCCCAGCAGAACCTGTTCATAAGCGCGCATGCGCGAAACGAGCGTGACCGTTTCCTTTTCGATACGGAACAGAAAGCGATCCTGGCCGCGCTTGGAAAAGGCGTGCGCGGAGAACTGCCAGAAGATGACCGTGAGTATCAGCGAGACACCCAGCACCACCCAGGCGGTCGACGTCTGGTTCAGCACACGGCGGACTTGTCGTGACGTTGAGGTTGAATCAGGCAGCATGCCGACTCGTTCCGTGAGGTGACGGGGGCAGTCTTCCACGTTTCCCGGTTATTGGCTATGGGTGGTGTCGGCTACACTGTGCGCTGGTTGAACCGCAACGATGATGATGAACGACGAAGAATTCATGCTGCTTGCGATGGAGCAGGCGAGAGAGGCGGGTGCATGCGGCGAAGTGCCGGTTGGCGCGGTCGTGGTGCTGAATGGTGAAGTCGTGGGGCGTGGCTTCAATCAGCCCATCCTCCGTCATGATCCGACCGCGCACGCCGAAGTCATGGCGCTGCGCGATGCGGCAGAACGCCTCGGCAACTACAGGTTGCCGGGCTGCGAGTTGTACGTCACGCTCGAACCGTGTGCGATGTGTTCAGGTGCCATCATGCATTCGCGCATCGCGCGGGTTGTGTTCGGTGCGCGCGACCCCAAGACAGGCGTAGCCGGCAGCGTGATGGACCTGTTCGCCGAGACGCGCCTGAACCACCATGCGAGCGTTACCGGTGGCGTGATGGCGGACGCCTGCGGAAGCATGCTGTCTTCATTCTTCGCCGCGCGCCGTGGCAAGACCCAGATCGCCTGAGCGCTTTCATGCATATCCGTATCGAAATCGCGACCCAGCGTCTTGATCTGTTTGATGAGGACGGTTGCTGCATCCGGCGTTACCGCATCTCGACGGCACTCAATGGCGCCGGAGAGCAGATGGACAGTGGCTGCACGCCGCGCGGGCGTCACCGGATCAGGGCCTGTATTGGCCGGTCGGCAGCATGGGGCACGGTTTTTCGCGGGCGCCGCCCGACGGGCGAAGTGTGGTCGCCTGCTTTTGCTGCTGCACATCCGGGGCGGGACTGGATTCTGTCCCGCATCCTGTGGCTGTGCGGCGAAGAGCCGGGCGTCAATCGTGGGGGGCGGGTGGACAGCATGCGCCGCTACATCTACATCCACGGGACCGGCGAGGACCAGCCGATGGGTGAGCCACGCTCGCATGGCTGCATCCGCATGCGCAACGACGACATCGTCGAATTGTTCGAACTCGTGAGTGCCGGCACGCGCGTGGAGATTGTTGAATGAAGGATATCGAACTGGTCCTGCTCGACTGGACTGAAGCCGCGCCTCGTGCGATGCCGCTGCGCGAACGCGTGTTCGTGGTCGAGCAGGGCGTGCCGGCAGACATGGAGATGGACGAATACGATCCGCTGTCCCGGCACGCGCTGGCGCTGGCCGAACACGGTCAGGTGCTGGCAACCGGCCGCTTGCTTCCGGACGGACACATCGGACGCATGGCCGTGGATGCGGCGTGGCGCGGGCGTGGCGTCGGCGGTCTGGTGCTGGAGGCGCTGGTGGAAGAAGCCTGGCGCCGGCGCATGCACGAAGTGGTGCTCAATGCCCAGGTCAGCGCGATTGACTTCTACCTTCGGCACGGCTTCGTGGCCGAAGGCGAGACCTTCATGGATGCGGGGATTGTTCACCGCAGGATGCGTCGATTCCGAAGCGGTGGGTAACGATGCTGTGCTGCTTCCCGCCGGGCAGCCAGGTCCATTCGGTAAGGCAGGCTTCGCCCCCGCGGTCGACCGTCAGCAGAGTCGAGCAGCGGGTGCCATATGTCGGCGAGTCGATGAATGCGGTGGAAAGCCGGCGCTCCCACTCCAGGCTGATGCCGGTATCCGGAAGTTCGTGATCGGCAACCGGCGTGGTGTCTCTTAGCAGGGTCAGGAAGGCTTCGCTGTCAGGGAGCGTGTGCAGCGCCGCCGTGAAGGCGTCTCGCGCCCGCTTGAGCTTGGGCCATTCGGTGTCGAGTACATGATTCGACAGGCCGTACACGCCGGGCGCCAGCAAACGCACCGCACCGGTGGTGCTTTCATGGATGCCGAGCTGGGTGCCGTCGCTCACCAGAAGATTGAACCCGGCATAGCCGGCACTGCTGCGTGCGATGTTTTCAAGCGTTTCGCGGCAGTCAGACCCGGACTCGAGCGCGGCACGCACCAGGGCACCCCGTGAGGGAAGGCCGCTGGCGCGCTGGCTCGGGTCGCGGAAATTGGTCAGCGCCGAGAATCGCCCCTTGCGGCTGATACCCATCCAGGTGCCGCCGGCTTCGAGATCACGCCCGGCAAGCAGCTGCGGCGCATCGGTCCACCAGTGGGCGGGACTCGCCGGGCGGTTGACGAATTCGTCGCGGTTGGCCGCGACGATCAGAGGGTAATCCGGATGGGCCTGCCATCCGGTGACGATCAGACACACTCGACGAAGCACTCCATGTGCCGTGCCGAGCCCGGCTGAATGATGCCTTCCAGCCCGTGCTGCGCGACGCCTTCGCGCAGCGCCTGCTCGAAGGCGCCCGTGTCTGCCACGCCGTCGTAGACCTCCATCCAGGTCGTGTCCTCATGATTGCGAACAAACAGCCGGCCCACCACCCCGGTCTGTTTGCCGAGTGCAAGCTGCATGTTGCGCACCGAGGCGTGAGCGTCATCGACGTCCACACCATCGCGGATACGGTAATAGATGAAGTAATGCTTCAGCGAGCTGTCGTCTGCGGGCATGATCGTGTTACCTGTGAATCGTCAGAGCAGGGCGTAAGGCAGGTCGAGAACGGCGAGTGCCGGGCCGTCGGGTGCGCCAAGGTGAACGTCGCCATCCTCCGCACAACTGTTCTGCATCACGGCCAGTGCTTCGAAGCTGCCGTCTCCGAGCGCGGCGACATTGACCAGCTTTCCTGCCGACTGGTCGCCGAATGCAGGCGAGTAGAGGTCGGCGCCCGCCGTCGGTGCGCTTTCCGCAGCGATGGACACGCGATACATCCGCTTCTTCAGTTTGCCGAGGTACTTGGTACGGGCGACGATTTCCTGCCCCGGGTAGCAGCCCTTCTGGAAGCTGATGCCGCCGATGAGGTCGTAGTTGAGCATCTGCGCAACGAACTCTTCCTGCGTGGCCGAAGTCACAAGCGGCACACCGGCGCGCACCATTGCGAGATGCCAGGCGTTGGTTCCCGCCGGAATGGCGCCTGCTGCGCGGATCTTGCGGAACAGGTCGGGTGCGGCGTCGGCATCGACCACTGCGATGGCTGCCTCGGCGCCGATGCGAACAATACGGATGCCGTCAGCCAGTGATTCCTGCATGTCTGCGGCCGGGAAGGGCAGGCCCGCTGCTTCGAGGCAGGCCCCGAGCTTCGCACCGGCAAGGCCGATCAGCGCCCGGGTCGCACTTGCGTCGGCGAGCTTGACCTTGCTGCGCAGGATGTACATCGACAGCCTCTTGTGCATCGCCGGCAGGATGTCGGCGGACATCAGCAGGCTGTGGCCGTCCTCTTCGTGCCACAGCAGGAAGCTCGCAAGCATGCGCCCCTTCGGGCTGTTGAAGCTGTTCCACTGTGCGCTGCCTGCAGGCAGCTTGTTCACATCGTTGGAGAACAGATTGTGGAGGTAAGCAGCCGAGTCCGGGCCCGTGCTCTGTACCAGTCCGAGGTGAAGCAGCGGCACTGCAAGCGTTCCTGTCGCAAGCGCGGCGGCCTCGGCCGTTGCGTCGCCGAACGTTACGAAGTTGTCGTCGAGGGTCGCTCCCTCGCCGGAAAGAAAGTCTGTCCAGGTTGTCATGGTCTTGTCGGTCAGTATCAGGGTGTTTGGGGGCAGGCCGTCGGCCGTGGCGATGAAGTATTATAGGGCCCCGCCGCGATCCGGCAGTTCCTTGTTAGCTTGGTGTTGTCTGGCGGCCGGTCATGGCCGGCGGGCAGTGCCACCCGATTTTCGATGAAGAAACTCTTCCTCAGCCTCGTTACCGTTGTTGTGCTGGCCGCCGTCATCATGGGATCGGTCGGGTGGTGGTTTGCCCATCGCCCGCTTTCGCTCAAGCAGCCGGTCGTGGATTTTACCGTGCAGCGTGGCTCGAACATGCGTCAGGCCGCCAGTGCCATCGCCGCCGCCGGCGTCGAACTCAAACCGGCCGTGCTTTACTGGCTGGCCAGACTGGCGGGCAAGGCAAGCCTGATCAAGGCCGGCAGTTATGAAGTGCATGAAGGCATCACGCCGTGGCTGCTGATCCTGAAGCTGTCGTCGGGTGACGTGTCGCAGGGCGAGGTGCTGCTGGTCGAAGGCTGGAACTTCCGTCAGGTCCGGGCCGCCCTCGAATCCAACCCAAACCTGCAGGCGGACACAGCAGGGCTGAGTGACGCGGAGATCCTGAGCCGGATCGGCGCAAGTGAGCCGAGCCCGGAGGGTCTGTTCTTCCCCGACACGTATCTGTTCGACAAGCAGTCGAGCGCGCTGGCGCTGCTTGCACGCGCCTACCAGATCATGCACAAGCGCCTCGACGAGGTCTGGGCCGCCCGTGACGAAACGTCGCCGCTGCGCACGCCTTACGAAGCGCTCATTCTGGCCTCGATCATCGAGAAGGAAACCGGCCGCGCGGAGGATCGCAGCGTGGTGGGCTCGGTGTTTGCCAACCGCTTGCGCATCGGCATGCGCCTGCAGACCGATCCCACGGTGATCTACGGCCTCGGCGAGGACTTCGACGGTCGGCTCCGCCGCCGCCACCTGGACACCGATCATCCGTGGAATACCTATACCCGCGCGGGACTGCCGCCTACGCCGATTGCCATGCCCGGCCTTGACTCCCTGCAGGCTGCGGTCCGGCCGGAGAAAACCGATTTTCTGTATTTTGTTGCACGCGGGGATGGCAGCAGCGAGTTCTCGCGCAATCTCAATGATCATAATCGCGCGGTCGATCGCTATCAGCGCTGAGGAGTAGTCCGTTGGAAGCAGAGGTGCAGAAAGGGCGTTTCATTACCTTCGAGGGAATCGATGGCGCCGGCAAGAGTAGTCAGATCGCCGCCGTGGTGTCGCTGCTGGGCACACGCGGTGTCGTTGTCGAGCAGTCGCGCGAGCCCGGTGGAACCCGGCTTGGTGAGTCGCTGCGCGAGCTCCTGCTGCATGAACCGATGCACCTCGAAACCGAGGCCATGCTCATGTTCGCCGGCCGACGCGAACATCTTGCAGCGCGCATCGAGCCCGCGCTGCTGCGGGGCGAGTGGGTGGTGTGCGACCGTTTCTCCGATGCGACCTACGCCTATCAGGTCGGTGGCCGCGGCCTCGAACCGGAAAAGTTCGCGGCACTTGAAACCTGGGTGCATCCGGGCCTGCAGCCTGACCTCACCCTGCTGTTCGATCTGCCGCCCGAGGTCGCTGCGAGCCGGGTGGCCTCGACCGGCGCCGATCCCGACCGCTTTGAACGCGAACAGCGGGACTTCTTCGTGCGCGTGCGTGAGGCTTACCTCGAACGCGCCCGCCATGCCCCCGGGCGCATCTGCGTGATCGACGCCAATCGTTCGCCGGAACAGATCAGGAAAGAGATCGAGACTCTGATCAAGGAGCGCTTCTTCGCATGATCCAGCCATGGCTTCAACCGACCTGGGTCAGACTGGTTGCGCTCGAGGGCAAGCTCCCGCATGCGCTGCTGTTCGTCGGGGCGCCGGGCCTGGGCAAGCGCGAACTGGCTGAAAGCCTGGCCGCCCGCCTGCTGTGCGAGGCACCGCTGGGCGACGGTCACGCCTGCGGCCGCTGCGACGCCTGCCAGTGGCGCGAGGCGGGCAACCATCCGGACTTCTATCGCGTGGTCCCGGCCGCGGCGGCAGATCAGGCCGATGCCGGCGAGGATGCGCCTGCAGGTGATGCGGCTGGCGGCAAGGCCAAGTCGAGTCAGATCGTGATCGATCAGATCCGCGAGCTGCAGTCCGCGCTTGCGGTGACCGGGCATCACAGCGCGCAACGGGTGGTCGTGCTCGATCCCGCAGAGGCAATGAACACCTTCACCGCAAACGCCTTGCTCAAGCTGCTCGAGGAGCCACCTGAGGGCTGCAGCTTCTTGCTCGTATCCTCGGCGCCGCGCAGGTTGCTGCCGACGATTCGCAGCCGTTGTCAGCAATGGAGCTTTCCGCGTCCCGATGCGGCCCAGCGTGCAGCCTGGCTGGCCGGCGAACGCACGGAAATGCAGGGCTTGCTTGCACTGGCAGGCGGCATGCCCCTGGCGGCGAAGCGGCTTGCGGAGCAGGGCGGCATTGGCTTGCTGGAGCGCTTCGTGCGCGATCTGTCGGGAGATCCGGACGCGCTCAGGCTGGCGGGGCAATGGGAGGCCTGGCTCAAATCCAAGGAAGCCCTTGCAGCCGGTTTCGGCCTGAGCACGCTGGTTGAGTGGATGCAGCGCTGGGTCGCGGATGTGGTCAGCCTGCGTCTTGGCGGCCAGGTGCGCTTCTTTCCGGCGCAGGAAAAGGTGCTCTCGGCGCTGGCTGGCCGCATGAGCGTGGCGGCTGCGAGCAGCTGTTACAATGAGATCGCCCAGATTCGACGTGTCGCCACGCACCCGCTGAACCTTCGCCTTTTTCTTGAAGACATGCTGATGCGCTATGCACGCGCAGTGAAAGGAGCCCGGACTTGAGCGAAGCCAGTCGTACCCATGTAGCACGTCCGAGCGTGCTGTCGCTGAACATCAGTTCCAAGTCGGCCCTGTACGCAGCCTACATGCCCTTTCTCGCCAACGGCGGGATCTTCGTGCCCACGCCGAAGACCTACAACCTTGGCGACGAGGTCTTCATGCTGTTGCAGCTGATGGACGATCCGACCAAGCACCCGATCGCGGGTACCGTGGTGTGGGTCACGCCGTCGGGCGCGCAGGGCGGAAAGGCGCCGGGTATCGGCGTACATTTTTCCAGCGACGAGGCGGGTGTCGCCTTGCGTCACCGCATTGAACAGATCCTGGCCGGTCATCTGGGCTCGGCCCGGCCCACCCATACCCTTTGAGTAGCTGATGTTCGTAGATTCACATTGCCATCTCGACTTCCCCGATCTCGCTGCGCGCGAGGACGAAATCCTCGCCGCAATGGCCGACAAGCGTGTCGGTCAGGCGCTGTGCATCAGCGTCAATCTCGAGGACTTTCCGCGCGTGCGAAGCCTGGCCGAGCGCCACGGCAATCTGTGGGCGTCGGTCGGCGTACATCCGGACAATTCGGATTGCGAAGAGCCCGATGTCGAGCGTCTGCTCGCCTTGGCAGACCATCCGCGGGTCGTGGCGATTGGCGAAACCGGACTCGACTACTACTGGCACAAGGACGAACCGGAATGGCAGCGCGAGCGCTTTCGCACGCACATCCGTGCCGCACGGGCCTGCGGCAAGCCGCTGATCATTCATACCCGCAATTCGGCCGCGGACACGCTGCGCCTGATGCAGGAGGAGAAGGCCTCGGACTGTGCCGGGGTGATGCACTGTTTCACCGAGTCACGTGAAGTCGCAGAGGCGGCCATCGAGATGGGGTTCTACATTTCGTTCTCTGGCATCGTGACCTTCCGTAACGCGAAGGCGCTCAAGGAAGTCGCTGCCTGGGTGCCGCTCGAGCGGATGCTCATCGAGACGGACGCGCCCTATCTTGCCCCCATGCCGCACCGGGGCAAGACCAACGAGCCTGCATGGGTGGTGCATGTAGCCGAAGAAATCGCGCGATTACGCGATCTTCCGCTTGATGCCGTCGAGCAGGCGACCACTGAGAACTTTTTCCGTCTATTCCGCCATGCTAAAGCCTGAAATCATTCGATCCTTCCTGCTCGCGGCCGCGAGCAGTTTTCTGCTTGCCGGTCCCGTTTCGGCGGGCAGTTACGACGACGCGCTGAGCTCCGCCCGCATGGGCGACACCCGGCAGCTCACCGGTCTGCTGGCGCGTGGCATCGATCCGGACACGGTGGATGCAAACGGCAACACGCTGCTGATCATCGCCTCCCGCGAAGGCAACACCGAAACCGTGGAGGCTTTGCTCAAGTTTCGCCCGCGCGTCGGTTACCGCAATCTGGCGGGTGACTCTGCGCTGATGCTCGCCGTCCTTGGTGGGCACGACTCAGTCGTGGACGTGCTGCTCGCGGCGGATGCGCCGCTCAATCACGAAGGGTGGACGCCGCTGCACTACGCGGCCTTTGAAGGGCACATGGGCTTGTTCGACAAGCTTCTGGCTGCAGGGGCCGACATCAACGCACTTGCACCCAACAAGTCCGATGTGTTGATGCTTGCGGCCCGGAACGGTCATATCGATCTGGTGCGCCACCTGGTCGAACTGGGCGTGCCGCTCGACCGTCGCAACGAATCAGGCGTCGGGGCTGCGGAGTGGGCGCGCTCGAATGGCAACACCGACATCGCCGAGATCATCGAATCGGCGCGCAGCAAGCGTCGCTGATCGGCGCGCATCCGCGGCAGTCTTTCCCGGGGTGTGCTCGACTGTGAGGCCCGAGTCCTGAAGGCCGGGCGCGCAGTGTCCGACCGCATGGTAGGGCTCAGTTGACGCGTATCAGCTGACCATACGCTCCGCTACGATTCCCGCAATCCAGCCTTCGAGCGGATCGAATCCGTCTTTCAGCCCGAAACCCGGTGCGCCAGCCTGCAGGCTCCAGCCTGCCTGAACCAGCGCCAGGGTGGCATCGAGCAGATCACCACCGGGGTCTTCGACGATTTGCGTCATCAAGGCGCTGTCGGCCGCAAGCCTGAGCCCGAGCGGATGGCTCCCCGCGTTCAAGGCGGCGGCAATCTGTTCTCTGGCTTGCCGTCGTTCGGGCGTCTGCTTTCGCTTCTCATCGCTCTTGTACGACAGCGGCGTGATACTGCGTGCGAGCAGGCCCGGGTACGCCTCCACCGCCACCTTTGCCGGATCGGCGCAGTGCATCCCTGCGACGGTGACATCCGCTTCGAGCAATCGTGGTGTGCCTTCGAAGAACATGAGTCCGACCGGGGGATTAACGAGTTTCAGCGGGCTGTGGGAATGAGCTGGGCGATCGGTCTGGCGATGTGCGTAGCGTTGTCCGAACGGGCGGGTCTGACGGTATTCGTCGAGGATGGTGCGGTAACGCTCGCGTCCCAGGATCACGCAGTGCCTGACCAGCGCAGCCCATTCCAGTGGCCAGCCCAGATCAAGGACCGCCTCGCGCGGCAGTCCGAAGGGAAAGTCGAAACCGCCGAGCCAGGGGCCGGGGCGCGCCAGCACGGCTTCAAATGCTGTCCAGTCGTCACAGGTTTCGAGTGATTCGAGGAACACGCACTGTCCGCTCAGGTGCCCGCACGCGACCGTGATCGGTTTGCGCGGTCGCGGAGCCGAGGTGAAGTCCACGCCGATCAGACGGACCTGTCCGCTCCAGGCATTTTGCGCGTCCTTGTTCATGAGTCCGTGCTCCGTTCTCGTGGTCCTGAGGTCGTCACCCTACCGGGCTTTGACCGCCGTCGGTGCAAACAGTTGTCGCTCAGGCAAACAGGCGGGCTGCGGTGAGGACTGTGCCAACGTGAATGCTGACCGTGTCGTCGATCTCGTGGGCATAGCCACCCGCCATCGCCACGGCAACGGGGACAGATGCAGTCCCGCACCGAGCGAGCACTTTTTCGTCGCGTGATGCCAGCCCTTCGATACTCAGGGAAAGCCGACCGAGGCGATCGCCGCGATAGGGGTCGGCGCCGGCAAGGTAGATCACGAGTTCCGGCCTGAACACCCCGAATACATGGTCGAGCGCGGTATCGAGTGCGGCAAGATAGGCTTCGTCGGCGGTGTCGTCGGGGAGGGCGATGTCGAGGTCGCTGGTCTGCTTGCGGAAGGGGAAGTTCCGCTCGCCATGAAGGCTGCAGGTGAAGATATCGGCTTGCGTTGCAAGAATGGACGCCGTTCCGTCGCCCTGATGGACGTCGCAGTCGATCACCGCAATCCGCTGCGCACGGCCTTCTGCACGCATCGCCAGGGCGGCGATGGCCGCATCGTTGAAGACGCAGAAACCCGAACCGCAGTCACGATGGGCATGATGGGTGCCACCCGCGAGATTGACCCCGCAGCCCTCGTCGATTGCGGTACGACAGGCCGCAAGCGTTGCGCCCGCGGAACGCCGTGAGCGCTCGACCATCCCCGCCGACCACGGAAATCCGATGCGGTGGACCTCGGCCTTGTCGAGCTCACCGTTCCGCACCCGCGTCAGGTATCCGGCGTCGTGTGCGCGCAGGATGGCTTCATCGCTGGCGGGATCAGGCACACGGAAGTCGCTCGCGTCGAACTGACCCGAGGCCAGCAGGCGTTCGCGCAGCCGGGCGTATTTCACCATCGGGAAGCGATGTCCCTCAGGCAGGGGCAGTACGAAGTGGTCCGCGTAATAGAGTTTCAATCTGCGCGTGTCGAACGGAGCGGTCTGTCGCTGAGGCCTACTGCCCCTGTGACTGCATCTCGTAGTTGCCCTGCAACAGGTCGGCGACCGGCGCATCTGCGTCGGTATACAGGGACTCGAATTCGGCCTCGGGTGCCATCGTGACAGCGATCTCGGGTTCGTGACCGCCGCCGCCGAGAATCACCCCACGCAAGGGCGATACGTCCCCAAAATCGCGTCCCCAGCCGATGGTGACATGCTCACGGTCCGGGATCAGCGAATTGGTGGGGTCGAAATCAATCCAGCCGGTAACAGGGCAGAACACCGAAACCCAGGCGTGCGTCGCATCTGCACCCACCATGCGCGGCTTGCCCGGAGGCGGCCGGGTGAGGATGTAGCCGCTGACGTAACGCGCAGCGACACCAATAGAGCGCAGACAGGAAAGCATCAGATGCGCGAAGTCCTGGCACACGCCGCGACGGTTCTCTAGCACCTCGGTGACGGGTGTAGAGTTGTCAGTCGCTTCGGGGTCGAAGATGAATTCCTTGTTGATGCGCTGCATCAGCCCATAGACGGCCTCGAGCAAAGGTCTGCCCTCGCTGAAGTCGGCGGCTGCGTAGTCGGCGAAGTCGCGCTTGACGCGAACGTGGGTGGACTCGAAGAGAAACGCGCTGGCCTCGAGCTGCTTCGGGCTCATGATGTGCTTTGCGCGATAGGTGAGCTCGTCCCGAACCTCCTCCCAGGGTGGGGAGGCAGCGAGATCGGGCTGCGGACGCGGGTCGAGTTCGACCCAGCTATCGGCACGAATGAGGAGGGTGTCGTGATCCTGTTCGAAGTGCAGCGAGCGCACCGGATTGCCGAAACCGTCGGGGAAGTCTTCCGAACGCTGGGGCTCCGGAACCACGACGATCCGGTGCGAAATACAGCGCTGGCCCGGCAGTTCGCGGGGTGTGAGGCGCAGCATCTGGCGCGACTCGCCCACCGGCTGATCGTAGCGATACCGCGTGTCGTGGCGGATGTGATAGCGAATGGCGGTCATGCAACCCTCCGCAGCTGCATCGGGCGCAAGGTGTGGGTGAAGTAGCGTCGATGCACTTCGTCCGAGAGCTTGAACGCCGCGTTGATCGATTCGTTGAGCAGGGTGGTGAGCGTACCGAGCGCAAGTTCGCAGTCATCGGCTTCGAAGCGCGTGAGGTCGAAGTTCTCCAGGCGACGCGCCAACGGGTCGATCATCAGCGAGGGGTAAGGGTGGCCGAGCTCGCGCGAACTGCGTGCGAGATACTTCTGCAGGACGTCGACCTGGAATCCCACCGAATGCGGATTGGTGCGATCGAAGACCAGCAGGTGAAGCACAGGCAGCAATTCGGGCATGCGGCGATAGCGCGCACGATAGGTCACGATCGAGTTCGCGGCTTCCAGCAGCCATTCGAACATGCGTTCGCGTGCCTCGGGTTTGGCCTGCATCGGGACGCTCATCAGACCGGCAAGACCTTCGAGGCGCTCGATGCGGCGTCCGAGGATCAGGAAGCGCCAGCCTTCGTCCCGCGTCATGTCGTCCATGGCGAAACCGGCGAGTGAGATGCACGACTGCATGACCCGGTCGATCGCGGACATGGCCTGGTCCGTACTGATGATGTCTTCCGCGAGGAGTTGTTCGAGGCGATTGAGCGCGTGCCAGTTGTCTGAAGACAGCCGCTCCCGCACCTGACTGGCGGAGAAGCTGAGGGCGCGAAGGTTACTCGCGACCGAACCGGGCTGGGAATGATCGAGCAGCGCGCGCAGCAGCTGTGATTGAACGTCGTCGGGTCTGTCCTCGTCCTCGGCATCGACCACGATGCCCAGGCGACGCGTGGCCTGCAGCAGACCCGCGAGGCCTTGCTCAGCCTCGGAGTCGGTGCTGGAGGCGCGGGCGAGCGCGGCGCGCAGCAAACGCGCGCTGGCTTCGACGCGTTCGGCGTAGCGTCCCATCCAGAACAGGTTCTCACCCACGCGCGAAGGAATGTCCGCCCCGCCGCAAACGAGATCGATGACGCCGAGCCGGCGCTTGAGCAGGGTATGCCGCACCACAGGCGCTTCTGCCCGCACCCAGGTGTCCTTTGACAGACCGCCGCGCTGCATCGAGATGACTTCCATCCCGGCGCGCGGCGCGACCCGGCCGAGTGCACCTGGCATCACGTTGTAGCCCTCGGGCGTGGCGCTCGCAAAAACGCGAATGCCGACCGAGCGCGGCACGAGCCGATGGTTCCATACCGGTGCCTGGGATAGCCGCACCCATTCCTGCGCAACATAGGCATGGGGCTGGGCGAGGATGCTTTCGATCATCCGCTTGCGTGCCTCGCCCTTGAGCTCGTGGCCAAAGACCGCCTCCATCCGCATGCTGGGGAAGGCGGGCTTGATCACGAGTTCGTCGAGATGCTCAAGCACGAATTCAAGGGCAGGCGGCTCGCCGCACCACCAGCTCGCGACCGATGGCATGGCGATCTTCTCGCCGAGGAGCCGCTCGCAGATTGCGGGCAGAAAACCAAACAGGGCGCCGGACTCGAGCACGCTGCTGCCGACCGCATTGGCCATCAGTACGCGCCCGGCGCGGATTGCGCCAAGCAGGCCGGCAACGCCGAGCGCCGAATCCGAGCGCAGTTCGAGCGGATCGCAGAAGTCGTCGTCGAGACGCCTCAGAATGGCATGCACGCGACGCAGACCGCGCAAGGTCTTGAGATACACCGTATTGTCGCGCACCGTGAGGTCCTGCCCCTCGACCAGAGGGAAGCCCAGGTAGCGCGCCAGGAAGGCGTGTTCGAAGTAGGTTTCGTTGTATGGGCCGGGGGTGAGCAGAACGGTCAGCGGGACTTCGCCATCGGACGGCGCCAGGCGCGCGAGACTGTCCTGCATGGTGCGGAAATAGTTGGCAAGCGGATTGACGTGCAGCTCACGGAAGGCATCCGGAAAAGCCCGGGAAACGATGATCCGGTTCTGCAGCGCATAACCCGCACCGGAAGGGCCCTGCGTGCGGTCGGCGATCACCCACCACTGACCGTCCGGGGCGCGCGCAAGATCGGCTGCATAGCTGAAAAGCCAGACATTACCTGGCGGCACCACCCCGCGGGCGGGCCACTTGAATCCATGTTGGCCGAACACCAGTGCCGATGGCAGCAGACCTTCGGACAGCAGGTGTTGCGGTCCGTACAGGTCGGCAAGAATGGCGTTCATCAGGCGTGCGCGCTGAGCGATCGCCGACGAAAGCATCTGCCATTCGTCATTGCCGACGATCAGCGGCAGCATGTCGAGCTCCCAGGGGCGTTTGGTGCCCTTGGGGTCGGCGTAAACGTTGTAACTGACGCCGTCCGCTTCGATTGCACCGCGCACGAAGTCCGACCGCTGGGTCAGGACGTCGTCGGAGAAGCTCTCGATCCGGTCGGCAAATGCCTGCCAGTGCGGACGTGCCGTACCACTTTCGGACAACATTTCATCGAAACGATTGTCGCTGAGCGGGTAATTGTTTATGAGACCAGCCGGCATGTTTTCACACAATAACGCCGCACCCCGGGATGATCCGGGGGCGGCGTGCACATTAATAATGGCGCAAGTCTAGCGTGAAAGGGAACTCCGGGTGTGTGCGAACTTCACCAACGACCATCTTGCCCGGTGTGTGACCCATCTGGAAGAAGCGTGCGATGCGCCGGCTTTCGGCAGCAAATGCGTTGACCGGGAAGTCATCGTAGTTGCGTCCGCCCGGGTGCACCACGTGGTACTGGCAGCCGCCAAGACTGCGCTGATTCCAGGTGTCCACCAGATCGAAGGTGAGGGGACTGTCTATGCCGATCGTCGGATGCAGGGCCGACGGCGGCTGCCAGGCACGATAACGCACGCCGGCGACGAATTCGCCAACCACACCGGTCGGCTGCATCGGAACCGGAACGCCGTTGCAGGTGACGACATAACGATCCGGCGCAGCGCCGGTGAGTTTCACCTGAACGCGTTCGAGCGAGGAGTCGACGTAACGTGCGGTGCCACCTGCAGCGCCTTCTTCACCCATGACGTGCCAGGGTTCGAGGGCAGCGCGGATCTCGAGCGTCATTCCCTTGACCGTGTAGTCGCCGTATTTCGGGCAACGGAACTCAAGATGTGACGCGAACCATTCCGCCTTGATCGGATAGCCGTCCGCCTGGAGATCCTCCATGACGTCGCAGAAATCCTGCCAGATGAAGTGCGGCAGCAGGAAGCGGTCATGCAGTTCCGTTCCCCAGCGCACGAGCTTCGGCGGGGTGTAGGGGTCTTTCCAGAAGCGTGCGATCAGCGCGCGCAGCAACAGCTGTTGAGCCAGGCTCATGCGTGCGTGCGGCGGCATCTCGAAGGCGCGCATCTCGAGCAGGCCAAGGCGACCGGTCGGGCCGTCGGGCGAGTACAGCTTGTCGATGCAGAACTCTGCGCGGTGGGTATTGCCGCTGACGTCGATCAGCAGGTTACGCAACAGGCGGTCGACCATCCACGGCGGGCAGCCGTTCGGCGACGTTTCGATGACCCGAGTCATCTCCTTGAACGCGAGTTCGATCTCTGCAACCGAGTCGTTGCGGGCTTCGTCGATCCGCGGTGCCTGTGAGGTCGGGCCAATGAACATGCCCGAGAACAGATACGACAGGCTCGGGTGGTTGTGCCAGAAGCTGATCAGGCTGCGCAGGAGATCCGGCCGGCGCAGGAAAGGCGAATCCGCCGGCGTTGCGCCGCCCATCACGAAGTGGTTGCCGCCGCCGGTGCCGGTGTGGCGTCCGTCGACCATGAACTTCTCGCTCGACAGACGGGAGTGGTGAGCCGCTTCGTACAGGTGCTCGGTCTGATCGACGAGTTCGTCCCAGCTCGTCGCCGGATGGACGTTGACCTCGACGACGCCGGGGTCGGGCGTGATGCGGAAGTGCTGGACGCGTGGGTCGCGCGGCGGCTCGTAGCCTTCGAGCATGACAGGCTGTTTGAGGTCTTCGGCTGTCGCCTCAATTGCCGCAACGATCTCGAGGTAATCCTCAAGGCTTTCGGTCGGCGGCATGAAAATGTAAAGGACGCCGTTACGTGCTTCCGCGCACATGGCGGTGCGCGAAATCCAGCCGGCGGATTGCTTGAGTTCCGGACGGCGCCCGGTCGACTCCGCCAGCGAGCTCGCACCACCATGGGCTGGTGCCGTCGAAACACCCCTGCCAGCGCCGCTGTCGGCACCAACGCCGGTTACGACGCCAGTACTGCCGGAACGGCGCAAGGTCGCGCCATCGGGTCGCGATGCGGGCCCGAGCTGGAGCTTGAGCGCGGCATGTGCGGGCAGCGGCGGGTAGTAATCGAAGGGGTCAGGCTGATGAATGACAGGACGATCACCGGCCACGGCCCAAGGCTGCGAGTCGAGCGGCAGACGGTAGCCCATGGGCGAGTCGCCGGGGAACAGATAGCAGCGCTCGCTGCGCAGGAACCACGGCCCGGTCTGCCATTTGCCTGATACCGCATTGCGCGTGATCGGGAAGGCATATCCGCAGACCTTGGCCAGGCCCTGCGTGAACACCTTCATCAGGCGCTCGCGTTCCATCTCGTCGTCGAGCCGTGAGTCGAACGGGTCGACGTTTGCGGGCAGACGGCGCTCGCGCCACATGTAATAGAACACGTCTTCGTAAGCGGGGAAGACGTACTCGGGTGCAAGGCCGAGCTTGTCCGCGACGCCGCGCAGGAAGGTGCCGGCGATGACATCGTCTGCGGTGCCGGGCTTGCTTTCGTCGGCAATCAGATCGGGGCGCGACCACATCGGTTCGCCATCCTTGCGCCAGTAGCAGTTCAGCGACCAGCGCGGAAGTTGCTCACCCGGGTACCACTTGCCCTGACCGAAGTGCACCAGCCCGTTTGGGCCGTACTTGTTGCGCAGGCGGTGATAGAGGTCAGTCGACAGCCGTTTCTTGTCCGGGCCCATGGCCGCGGTGTTCCATTCGTCGCCTTCGGCGTCGTCCACCGAAACGAAGGTGGGTTCGCCACCCTGGGTGAGGCGTACGTCGTGCTCGTTGAGCTCACCGTCGATTGCATGTCCGAGGCGAACGATTTCGTCCCACTGGTCTTCGGTGTAGGGCTTGGTTACGCGGGGCGCTTCCCAGATCCGCGTGACCTTCATTTCGTGCTCGAAGGTGACCTCGCACTTCTCGAGTGCGCCGGTGATGGGCGCAGCGGACGTCGGGTCGGGCGAGCAGGCGAGGGGAATGTGGCCTTCGCCGGCGAACAGGCCAGAGGTCGGATCGAGGCCGATCCAGCCTGCGCCGGGCAGATAGACTTCGCACCATGCGTGCAGGTCGGTGAAGTCCTGTTCCGGTCCGCTCGGGCCGTCCAGCGACTTGACGTCGGCAGTGAGCTGAATCAGGTAGCCCGAGACGAAACGCGCAGCGAGACCGAGGTGGCGCATCAACTGCACGAGCAGCCATGCCGAGTCGCGGCACGAGCCGGACTTCTTGACCAGCGTTTCTTCCGGGGTCTGTACGCCGGGTTCGAGGCGAATCAGATAGCCGATGTGGGAGTACAGGTCGCTATTGACCTTGACCAGGAAGTCGACGCTGCGGCGCTCGGTGAGGTCGATCGTCTCCAGGTACTCCTCGAACTTCGGCGTCAGCGGAAGCTTGAGCAGGTAGGGCGCAAGTTCGTGGTTCTGCGATGCTTCGTACTTGAACGGGAAATTTTCCGCATAGGGCTCAAGGAAGAAGGCAAACGGGTTGATCACCGACATTTCGGCGACGAGGTCGACCTGGACCTTGAAGTGGTCGGTCGGCTTCTCGAACACGAGCCGGGCAAGGTAGTTCGACTGGGGATCCTGCTGCCAGTTGATGAAGTGGTCTTCGGGAAGCACCCGAAGCGAATACGAAAGTATGCTGGTCCGGCTATGTGGCGCCGGACGCAGACGGACAACTTGCGGGCCAAGGTTGATCGGGCGATCGTAGTGATAGGTGGTGACGTGAGACAGCGCCACATGAATCGACATGGATACTTCCTTTTCGCTGGCAGAATGTTCTGTGTTGGAGCAATTCCCGCGCCATGTGAAAACGCTCGGATTTGGCGGGAAATGTACGATTTATGCACCATTTTCGGGCGCGCCCATTTTTGGGGCGCACCTGAATTGGTTTGATTAGCTCTATTGTGCCCTTTTCACGCTGCGCGGCAATGACGGATAACCTGTAATACACTGAAAGCAACACAGCGCAAAGACAGGCCTTAGCCATCGCCAGATCATGAGTGTCATTGACCGAGTTCGTCCAGCCCATTCCCGCCTGAAGGCCATTCGTCGCGATATCCATGCTCACCCCGAGCTCGCCTTCATGGAGCACCGGACCGCATCGGTCGTGGTCAAGGAGCTCGAAGCGGCGGGAATCGAGGTGCATCAGGGTATCGGCGGTACCGGCGTGGTCGGCGTGATTCGCGCCGGTCGCAGTCTGCGCGCCATCGGTCTTCGCGCCGACATGGACGCGCTCTCGATCACCGAGCGTAATACCTTCGAGCACCGCTCGACGCACGAAGGCTGCATGCACGCCTGCGGTCATGATGGCCATACCACCATGCTGCTCGGGGCGGCGCAGGTGCTCGCCGAACACAAAGGCTTCGATGGCACGGTCTATCTGATCTTCCAGCCTGCAGAAGAGGGCGAGGGCGGCGGTCGCGTCATGATCGAGGATGGTCTGTTCGAGCGCTTCCCGATGGAATCCGTGTTCGGCATGCACAACTGGCCCGGCATCCCGGCAGGGCAGTTTGCAGTGCACGCGGGGCCGGTGATGGCAAGCGCCGATCGCTTCGATATCCGCATTCTCGGCACTGGCGCCCATGCCGCGATGCCCCACCTTGGCGCCGACCCTGTCGCGGCCGGTGCCGCGCTGGTGCAGGCAATCCAGACCATCGTGTCGCGCACGCTGGACCCGGCGGATGCTGCCGTGGTGTCGGTGACGCAGTTTCACGCCGGAGAAGCCTACAACGTGATTCCGGATCGCGCCGAGCTTTCAGGTACCGTGCGCGCCTTCTCCGAGCTCGTGCAACAGCGTATCGAACAGCGCCTGGGAGAACTCTGCGTGGGCATTGGCGAGGCCTTTGGCGTGCGTGTCGATTTCGAGTACCGCCGCGGCTATCCGCCGACGATCAATACCCCGGCCGAAGCGGCGCTGTGCGTGGAAACCGCAGCCAGTCTGGTGGGCGCAGACAAGGTCAACACAACGGCAAGGCCGAGCATGGGGGCAGAGGATTTCTCCTACTTCCTGCAGCGCAAGCCCGGTGCCTATGTCTGGATCGGCAATGGGCCGGGGGAGGGCGGCTGCATGCTGCACAACCCGAATTACGACTTCAACGACGAGATTCTTCCCGTCGGCGTGGCCTACTGGGTGGAACTGGTCAAGCGCCTGCTTCCGGCCGGGAAGTGAGCCACGTATTGAACCGATTCACCGCGGGACCGTCCATCTCCGCATTACGTCCCGTTAGCAGCTCATGAACACTCTCCGTCTTGCCTTTCGCATGATGCGCCGCGACTTCCGTGCCGGCGAACTGCATCTGCTGGGTCTTGCCATCATCATCGCCGTCGCCAGCCTGACCAGCGTCGGCTTTCTCGCCGACCGGGTCGGGCGCGGGCTCGACCGCGAAGCCAACCAGCTGCTTGGCGGCGATCTGCTGCTGCGCGCTGATCAACCCTGGCCGGATTCGTTTGCGGACGAGGCGCGTCAGCGCGGACTGCGCGTGGCATCTACCGTTCTGTTCACCAGCATGGCCAGTACCGAGGACGATGCGGTGCTGGCCGGCGTCAAGGTGGTTGAAGACGGCTATCCGTTGCGTGGGTCCGTGCGCCTTGCGCCCGGGCCGAATCAGCCCGACGCCGAGGCAGGGCGGTCGCCGGCGCCAGGAGAGGTATGGCTGGACGAACGGCTTTTCGCGCAGCTTGGGCTGAAGACGGGAGATGCCGTCAGTCTCGGCCTGCAGACGTTCCGGGTCGGCGGCATGATCAGCTTCGAGTCCGATCGCGGCGCCAACTTCTTCAGCCTGCTGCCGCGGGCCATCTTCAATCTCTCCGATCTTGCAGACACCGGCCTGATCACAGCCGGCAGCCGTGCGAACTGGCGGCTTCATCTGGCGGGCACCCCCGAAGCCGTGAGTGCATATGAGCAGTGGGCGCGGAGTGCGCTGGGGCGTGGTCAGTCGGTGGAGACCATCGAGAATGCCCGCCCCGAGGTTCGCGCAGCGCTCGATCAGGCACAGCGCTTTCTGCGGCTGGCCGCCTTGCTGGCGGTGATCCT
The DNA here is from genome assembly GCF_057621855.1 of Parazoarcus sp. PS-13 R2A. NCBI lineage: Bacteria > Pseudomonadati > Pseudomonadota > Betaproteobacteria > Rhodocyclales > Zoogloeaceae > Parazoarcus > Parazoarcus sp. PS-13 R2A. The sequence continues at coordinate 94,509 of NZ_JBYEXN010000005.1, read as the reverse complement.
GGCAGCGGTTGCAGTGGGGCTGTCGGCGCGGCGCTTCATGCAGCGCCACCTCGACGCGTGCGCGGTCATGCGCTGTCTCGGGGCACGCCAGGCGCAAGTGCTGGGAATTGTTATCGGCGAGTTTCTGATTTTCGGGCTGGTCGCTGCCGCGCTTGGCAGCGCACTGGGCTGGAGCGTGCAGTGGGGGCTCGGGAGCGGCTTGCGTGAGGTGCTGGCTACCGAACTGCCCGCACCGTCAATGCTGCCGCTCGCGCATGGCCTGCTGGTCGGCATGGCGCTCCTGATCGGCTTCGTGCTGCCGCAGTTGCTTCGCCTCGGGGCGGTGCCGACGCTGCGTGTGCTGCGACGTGAATTCTCCTCGGCAGAGCCGCTCAGCAACAGCGCATGGGGGCTCGGTCTGCTGGCCCTGCTGGGGCTGATCTTCTGGATTGCTGCCGATGTCCGGCTCGGGGTGGCAGTGGCGGGCGGCTTTGCGGTGGCGCTTGGCGTGTTTGCCCTTGCCGGCTGGTTCGTGCTGCATCTCGCCACCCGGTTCAAGGGGCGGGGCAGTCTGAGGGGCGGCGGCTGGCGATACGGGATTGCTGCACTCGGGCGACGCATGGTGCCGAGCGTAATTCAGGTCGCTGCGCTTGGCCTGGGGATGACGGCCTTGCTGTTGCTGTCCCTTGTCCGTGGCGACCTGCTGAACGACTGGCGCAACATGACGCCGGCCGATGCGCCCAACCGGTTCGTGATCAATATTCAGCCCGATCAGCGCGCAGCGCTGGAAGACTTCTTTGTCGCTGAAGGCCTTGCGCGGCCCGGGGTCGAACCGATGATCCGTGGCCGCATGCTTGCCATCAATGGCGAGGCGGTAAAGCCGGACAGCTTCGAGGACACCCGTACGCGCCGGCTCGCTGCGCGTGAATTCAATCTGTCCTATTCGAGTGCGCTGCCCGAGGGAAACGAGGTCATCGACGGCCAGTGGCACGGCGCGGGCGAAACTGCGCAGTTTTCCGTGGAGAAGGGGCTCGCCGAAACCTTCGGCATCAAGCTGGGCGACAGCGTGCGCTTCGAGGTGGCCGGCCAGCAGGTCGAAGCACCGGTGACCAGTGTGCGCGAGCTGAACTGGGATTCGATGCGGGTGAACTTTTTCTTCATTGCGTCCGAAGGGCTGCTGGAAAACTATCCGGCAAGCCTGATCACCAGTTTCCACCTTCCACTGGAGCAGCATGACTTCACCACGCGCCTGGTGGCGGCCTTTCCCAATCTCTCGGTAATCGACATTGGTGCGGTGCTGACCCAGGTCAAGACCATGACCGACAAGCTGATTCTGATCGTGCAGTTCGTATTCGGCTTTGCAGTGGTGGCAGGGCTGGTGGTGCTGTATGCGGCTCTGCAGTCGACCCATGACGAGCGTGAATTCGAACTTGCCATGCTGCGCACGCTCGGCGCACGAAATCGCCAGGTGCGGCAGGCCTTGAGCGCCGAGTTCATTGCGCTTGGCGGCGTGGCCGGTGTGCTGGCCGGTATCGGTGCAACGGCGATCGGGTGGGCGCTTGCCCACTTCGTGTTCAGGATGGACTACATCCCTTCAGGCTGGCCCTTGCTGCTGTCGAGCCTTGCAGGGGCAGCAGGCGTGATGCTTGGAGGATGGGTCGGCACCCGCGGCCTGCTGTCGCGCCCCCCGCTGGCGAGCCTGAGGGCATTGGGTTGAAATGATGCAGATATTCAGTAATGCCGAGCTTGTACTGCTCGGGATGCTCGCGCTGGTGCTCGTGCTCCTGCTCTGGGTCGTGATGCGCACCGGTCGCCTGGAGCGCGACGTTCAATCTAAGCTCGGTGAACGCCTGGACCAGCAGCTTGCAGCACAGCATCGCGATCTGCTGCGTGACCTTCACGATGGCCTGACCCGGCAGACCGACCGCATCGGCGATCACGCCCGCGCCGACAGGGAGATCCTGCAACGCGGGCTGGGTGCGGCCTCAGTGCAGCTTTCGCGCAGTATCGAAGCGCTGACTCACAGCGTCGATGGCCGTCTGCAGACGCTTGCCGGGCAGGTGAACGAGCGTCTCGACGAGGGTTTCCGCAAGACCAACGACACCTTTGCCAGCGTCATGTCCCGCCTCGCCACCATCGATGAGGCGCAGAAGAAGATCGACGGTCTCACCACGAACGTGGTCAGCCTCCAGGAGCTTCTGGGCGACAAGAAGGCACGCGGGGCATTCGGTGAAGTACAGCTCGAAGCCCTGGTGCGCAATTCGCTCCCGCCCGACGCGTTCGAATTTCAATCGACCCTGCCCAACAATACCCGGGCCGACTGTGTGCTCAAGCTGCCCGAGCCAACCGGGATGGTGGCCGTGGATGCGAAGTTCCCACTGGAGAACTATCACCGCATGTTCGACAGCAGTCTCGCGGAACTCGATCGCAAGGCCGCGCAGATGGCCTTCCGGGCCGACGTGCGGCGCCATGTGGATGCAATCGCAGGCAAGTACATCCTGCCCGGGGTAACGTCCGATGGTGCGATGATGTTCCTGCCCGCCGAGGCCGTGTTCGCCGAACTGCACGCCTATCATCCCGAGGTCATTGCCTATGCACAGGGCAAGCGGGTCTGGATCGTGTCACCCACCACGCTGATGGCGGTGCTCAACACGGCGCGTGCGGTGCTCAAGGATGTCGAGACGCGCAAGCAGATCCACGTCATCCAGGATGCGCTGGGCAAGCTGGCAAAGGATTTTCACCGCTTTGACGAGCGCATGAATGCGCTTGCGCGGCACATCGATCAGGCCAGCAAGGACGTGCAGGACGTGCAGACCTCGAGTCGCAAGATCACCGCGCACTTTCAGAAGATCGAATCGGCGCGCCTCGACGAAATCGACGAGTTCGACCGCCTGCCCGAAACAGCAGCTCAGCCGCCGATATAGGACATTTCGATCTTGGGGCGCGAGGCCGTGGCTGCGGTGCGGATCTCTGAGTAGCGGTCGTCGCGCTGTGTCCACACCCCGGCAATCGCGGCATCGAGCCGACGGTCGTCCGCGCCGCTGCGCAGCAGGTCACGCAGGTCGTGTCCCTGCTGTGCGAAAAGGCAGGTGTAGAGCTTGCCTTCGGTTGATAGCCGGATGCGGGTACAGGTGCTGCAGAACGCCTGGGTGACCGACGAAATGACGCCGATCTCGCCGCCCCCGTCCCGGTAGCGCCAGCGCTCGGCGACTTCACCCTCGTAATTGGCGTCGATGGGCTCGAGCGGGAAGTGCGTGCCAATGCGCTCGATGACCTCGCGCGACGGCAGTACTTCATCCATCTTCCAGCCGTTGCTGGCGCCAACGTCCATGAATTCGATGAAGCGCAGGATGTGGCCACTGTTGCGGAAGTGCCCGGCCATCGGAACGATGTCCTGATCGTTGCTGCCGCGCTTGACCACCATGTTGACCTTGATTGCGTCAAAACCCGCGGACTTCGCCGCATCGATGCCCTCAAGGACACGTGCCACCGGATAGTCGGCATCGTTCATGCTGCGGAAGAGCTGATCGTCGAGCGCATCCAGGCTCACCGTTACGCGATGCAGGCCCGCGTCGCGCAAGGTCTGCGCCAGTTTCGGGAGGAGCACGCCATTGGTGGTCAGTGTGATCTCCACGTCGTGCAGCTTCGCAAGCATGCCGATCAGGCGCTCAATGTCCTTGCGCAGAAGGGGCTCGCCACCGGTGATGCGGATCTTGCGTACGCCACGTTCGACGAAAAGGCGGGCCACACGGTAGATCTCTTCAAAGCTAAGCAGTTGTGTCCGCAACAGGAAAGGGTAGTCCTTGTCGAAGACTTCACGCGGCATGCAGTACACACAGCGGAAGTTGCAGCGATCGGTTACCGAGATCCGCAGGTCACGCACGTTCCGGCCGCGACGGTCGAACAGCGGGCCGTCCTGAACCGATACGGGTTCAGGCAGGGGAAGCGAAGCAGTGTTGTGGATCGGGATGACTTTCATGGTGGGGTACGCAGGTTTTTGACTTTCGACTGATCCTGCAGCCGACTGTTCCACAGTGCCTTGTCCGTGGTCAAGTAAGTAAAAGCACTTCGTTTGTTGTGGTTACTACGGATAGATCAGCCCAAATTGGGGAGTGATCCGTGAAAACCCGCACGCTGAGGCTGATTCAGTCGCATTAAACCCTTTCAGCATCTATGTCTTTAGAGATAATAAACGCCGTAAACGACAGAAACCATATTTCTGGACTGGCCACTGGATGTGGCTGAACTTGAAAGCACGAGGAGTTTTACCTTGAACGCACGGTGCGGCAATCTGCCGCGAAAAACTGACACCACCGCCCTTTTCGACCGGTTTCCCCACTTGCAGGGCATTGACCTGATCTGGGGTACAAGGGAGTGTCGCCAGTACATTTCGAACCTGATGACCGATACGCGTGGTGGAAAGCGCCAGGGATTCCCCGCTGAGCATGCCATGACCATCATGCGTTTGCTGATGGAACACGACAATCTGTATCCGCAGTTCGAGAACGAGCCCATCGATCTGCGGTGGGGTGACGGTCCGATGCGGCGTACTGGCGGGCGCTGATTCCCGTCTCAGGCTTGCCCGCAGGCGCAACAGAGGTAAAGATGTAGGGTGCCCGGTCGTCGCGATCGGGCCAGTCACCTTCGTTTCGGCTTCCGGAGAACAAGAACATGGCCGATATTGCGCCTCTGTCCGCTGCCCAGCTGCGGGCCTGCTGCAGCCCCGATCAATTCTCCTTCGAGACCACCGCCACGCTCGATGACCATCCCGGCGATCTGGGACAGGCCCGGGCGATGGAGGCGCTTCAGTTCGGGCTCTCGATGGGGCATACCGATTATCACGTCTTCGTCCTGGGTGAAGCCGGCAGTGGCAAGCATGCCACCACCTTTCGCCTCCTGCGCGAGCGCGCGGCGACGGAGCCTGTGCCACCGGATCTGTGCTACCTCCACAATTTTGACGAACCGCTCCATCCGCGCCTGTTGACCTTGCCCGCCGGGCGGGGCACGGCCCTCAGGGCGGAGATGCAGACCTTCATCCGCGACCTGGGTCCCGCGATCGAGGGCGCGCTTGGCAGCGACCCTCATACCGAGCGTATCGAGGCCTTGCAGGCAGCGCACAAGAGCCGCGAGGACACGGCCTTGCGCGAGCTTGGGCAACAGTGCAATGCGGAAGGCATCTCGCTGCTGCAGACACCGGACGGTTTCGTGTTTGCGCCCTCGGCCGAAGAGGGGGTGATGGCCCCCGAAGTGTTCGACGCCATGCCCGATAGCGAACGCGAGGCCATCGAGTCGCGCGTCGCTGAATGGAGCGACCGGCTTGAGGATCTCCTCAATGAATTCCCCGGCTGGCGCAAGAGCCTGCGCGAGGCGCTGGTCCGGGCGGAAAACGAAGCCCTGACGCCTGCAGTATCGCACCTGATGCGCGACATGCGGGCGCGTCATGCCGACTTGCCGGAGGTGCTCGCCTTCTTCGATGCAGTGGTCAAGGATGTGCTCGACTACGCGGTGGATGGCATCGTCCTAGATGAGGACGACGATGACGCGGATACGGACGACAGCGGTCGCTTCAGCCGCTACCAGGTCAAGCTGCTGGTCGATCACTCCGCGTCGACGGGTGCGCCGATCGTGTTCGAGAACAATCCGGGCTATGGGAACCTGATCGGCCGCGTCGAACACGTCGTGCAGCAAGGGGCGCAGGTCAGTCACTTCAATCTGATCCGGGCTGGTGCGCTGCACCGGGCGAACGGCGGCTACCTCGTCGTGGACGCCGAGCGTCTGCTGACCCAGCCCTTTGCGTGGGAAGGACTCAAGCGCACCCTGCGCTCGAGCGAGATCCGCATCGAGCCACCTGCCGAGGCGCAGGGCTGGAGTGGATCGCTCACGCTCGAACCGCAAGCTGTGCCGTGTGGGCTGAAAGTGGTGATGATCGGCGACCGCGATCTGTACTACACCCTGATGGAGCACGACCCCGACTTCGCTGAGCTGTTCAAGGTTGCTGCGGACTTTGACGACGACCTGCCGCGCTCGCCGGAAAACGAGCAACAGTACGCCCGCCTTCTGGCGATGCTCGCGCGCAGTGCCAAGCTCTTGCCGCTGCATCGCAGCGCCGTTGCGCGCCTGGTGGAGGAGGGGGCCCGCATTGCCGAAGATGCGGCGCGGCTGTCCCTGCAGACCCGCCTTCTCGCCGACCTGATGCGCGAGGCGGATCACTTTGCCCGACTCGCTCAATGCGAGCGCGTCGAGCGCGGTCATATCGAGGCTGCGCTTGCAGCCCGGGCACGGCGAAGCAACCGCTATCCGACGCGCGTCAGGGAGGCCATGCTTGATGGCACCACACTGATTGCCACCAGCGGCACCCGGGCGGGCCAGATCAACGGTCTCGTGGTGATCGAACTCGCCGGCGAGCGTTTCGGACATCCGATGAGAATCTCGGCAACGGTTCGGCTCGGTGAAGGTGATGTGGTCGATATCGAACGCGAAGCCGAACTGGGGGGCGCCATCCACTCCAAGGGCGTGCTGATCCTTTCCGCCTTCCTCGCGGCCCGCTATGCGCGCCATCAGCCCCTGTCGCTGTCTGCCAGCCTGGTGTTCGAGCAATCGTATGCGCCGGTCGAGGGCGATTCCGCTTCCCTGGCCGAGTTGTGCGCCCTGCTGTCATCGCTTACCCAGTTGCCGATCGAGCAGCGCCTTGCGATTACCGGCTCGGTGAACCAGTTCGGTGAGGTCCAGGTGATCGGCGGCGTAAATGAAAAGATCGAAGGTTTCTTCGATCTGTGCTCCGCGCGAGGGCTCGATGGCACTCAGGGCGTGGTGATTCCAGCGGTCAGCGTGCGTCACCTGATGCTTCGCGAGGACGTGGTCGAGGCTGCCCGTGAGGGCCGTTTCCACATCTACCCCGTAAGCACGGTCGACGAGGCAATGGAAGTGCTCACCGGCGTTTCTGCAGGCGAGCCGGATTCCAAGGGCGTGATGCCGCGCGGTTCGCTCAATCACAAGGTTGCCAGCGTGCTTGCGGACATGACGGCCGCCCGCCATGCCTACGCCGATGGTGACGGCGACGGACGTCGCCGGCGCCGCGGCACGCACTGACGGGACGTGCCCCGGTCGGAGAGATCGGGGCACAATCGGCGGTGCCCGTAGTGTGAGGCCAGGCAGGAGCTGAAAACGGCGCCAAGTCACGTCGTGGCGCGCCGTGCGCGCAGCGCGCGGGGTGCGAACAAGCCCGTGTGCGCCGGGTAAAGCGTGCTTGCCAGGCCCGAGTAAGGCATCATGGCGCGCTTCGATTGCTTAACCGGCGCAAAAGGCGTTTCCATGTACCCGATTCTTGATATTGACGCCCAGTTGTTGCTGGCCACCCTGTTTGCTGCAAAAAGAAAGCCGACCGAACTGGTCGGGATCGTGACCGCAGCCGAGTTGCTCGACTGCCCGATCAACTCCACCAACCTGTGGGCGGAGTCCTTTCGCCGCCTTGCCACGCACGGCCTGATCATTGCGGACGGCGAGCTCTACGCGCTGACCCCGGCGGCCCAGGCGATGGCAGAAGGTCTGCCGAAGAAGGCCGATATCTCGGAGCGTGTGTTCCTGGTCCGGGAGAAGCTTTCCGCCTATACGCCCGCCGAGAAGAGCCCCTCGATCCCCATGACCGGGGCGCAGTTCGACGAGGCGATTCGCGCTCACAAGGCCATTACGCGGCAGAGCGGCAAGAACCTGCTGATGCCGAAACCCAAGCTGGACGATGATCAGCGCCGTCCTGCACGCAGACCCTTCGGTGCCGGTCGACGCCGGACCTGAGGCTCACGGCTTCGTCGTCAGATGCGGCGCCCTTCAGCGGCTGCATGGGTTGGATCTTCAAGCTCAGGCGGACTTCCAGCGCAGAACAATCTGATCTGCGAGTTCAGTCAGCTCAGACGCAACAAGATCAGGCGCCGGAACCTCTGCCGCGGGCAGGATTGCATTATGCGGACGCGTAATGAGTGCCCCGCGCCAACCGGCGGCCTGGGCGCCAATCGTATCCCACAGGTGACAGGCAACGAGGCACAGCGCCGAGGTGTCTGCACCCAGTTCCGACGCGACCAGCTGGTAGGTTTCCGGGGCCGGCTTGAACTTTCTGACCGACTCGACGCTGAACGAACGCTCGAAGAATGGCGCAATCCCAGCGCGCTCAAGCGGGGTGGGCGACGATGCGCTTGCCGAGTTCGTCAGCGTTACCAGCCGGAAGCCCGCATCGCGCAGCCGCGTGAGCGCAGGCGCGACGTCCGGATGGGCCGGCATCTCATTCATTCTCGTCTTGAGTTCGCTGATGTCGGCGTCGGCAAGCGTCATGCCACGGGTGGTCGCCACCATGCGTAGGCTGCCCACTGCGAGCGCCCCGAAGGGGGTGTAGAGCCCCGAAAGCGTCATCGTCTGTGAGTACAGGATCAGTTGTGCAAACCACTCCCGCAGAACGAACGCGTCACCAAAGACACGTTCGAAAAGGGGCTCGAGCGTCGTGATGTCGAGAAGGGTTTCGTTTACGTCGAATACGATGATTGAAACCGACAAGTCCTTGTCCATGGAGCATCCTTTCTCGAAGCGCCTGCTGTCTTGTCTGTGCCTTGATGGCACGACCTGGACCGACAGGCCTGGTGAGCACGAAAGTTCATTCTAGTCCCGTACGCCACCGGGTGTGCCTGATCAGCCGTCAAGTCATGTCGCGGCAAAAGAGGCGGATCGCACAGCGGCCAAGACCGCAGCCTGCCACGCGCGCGGTGGAGGAGTGCGTGGGAGATTGAAGGATCTCGCAGTGGCTCTGCCCGATTGCCAGCGTTCCACCCTTGTACGTTGAATGTATTACGAAGCGGCAAATGATCGCTTGCTCGCTTCATCGCATCCGCCCGCACCCGAACCCCAATGCTCGCTCAAATAGCTCACAAATGTGGAAATCCGGGCCGACAGCGCCGTGTTCCGGTAGTACACGGCGTTGATCGGCTGGCGCACTTCCAGCGTTCGGGTCGAGAACAACTGCACCAAGCGTCCTTCGGTTCGGTCCCGATGGGTCATGAAGTCCGCCAAACAGACGATTCCTGCGCCCTCAAGTGCCAGCTGGCGCAGGGTTTCACCGCTGGAGGCTGCAATGGTGGGGGTGATACGCAGCGGCAGGTCGTCCTGTGCGGGTAACGGCCATTCATTGAGTGCAGCCGGCTGTGTGAAGCCCAGCAGGACATGTTGAGCGAGGTCGCCGGTGCTGCGCGGCCGACCGTGCTGTTCGAGATAGGAAGGCGCTGCCAGCACGCGCAGACGGCAGCTGCCGATAGGCCGTGCATGCAGCGTTGAATCCTTGAGCCTTCCGATGCGGATGGCAACGTCGGTGCGCTGCTCCAGCAGGTCGATCAAGCCTTCGTTGCTGGTTAGCTCCAGGGTCACTTCCGGATAGCGCTCACGGTAGCCGGAAATCAACGGAACAACACCGTGGAGCATGAAAGGCGTGGCGGCATCTACACGCAGGCGTCCAGCCGGCCGTTCGCGGCGGATCGAAAGATCTTCTTCGGCGCCCTCGACGCAGGCAATGATCTCTCTCGCACGGTCGAGAAAAATGGTGCCTTCCTCGGTCAGCTCCAGACGTCGCGTGGTGCGGCGAAGGAGTGTCGTGTTCAGCTTGTGCTCCAGCCGCCCCAGGGTTCGGCTGACCGCCGATACGGTCAGCCCCAGATGGTCGGCCGCACGCGACAGCGCACCCGCATCGACCACCGCGATCAAAGTCCGCATTTCATCCAGGGTTGTCTTCATTGTTGATATAACCGCAAATATGTTTTCAATACTATGGACTTTATAGCATAAGTGATTTGACCCACCATCGCATCCTTTCAACGCTCAACACAAGGATGCAAGCATGCCAATCGCGCTATTCGCGCTGACTATCAGCGCTTTTGCCATCGGGACGACAGAGTTCGTCATCGTTGGCCTGATCCCGACCATCGCGGCTGACTTGTCCGTCAGCCTGCCGTCAGCCGGGCTTCTCGTCAGCCTCTATGCGCTCGGCGTCGCCGTCGGTGCTCCGGTGCTCACCGCCTTGACGGGCAAGGTGCCACGCAAGGCGCTGCTTCTCGCCCTGATGGCACTGTTCACGGCGGGCAACCTGGTCGCCTGGCAATCACCAGGTTACGAGTCCCTGATCGTGGCGCGCATCCTGACCGGACTGGCCCACGGCGTCTTCTTCTCGATCGGGTCGATCATCGCGGCGAGCGTGGTGCCCAAGGAAAAGGCCGCAAGTGCCATCGCGATCATGTTCACTGGCCTGACTGTGGCCTTGGTGACGGGTGTGCCGATGGGCACGTTCATCGGTCAGCACTTTGGCTGGCGTGCCACGTTTCTCGCCGTCGCAGCCCTGGGTGTGATCGCGTTCATGGGAAGCCTGATCTTCGTCCCCAGGAACGTACCGCACAGCAAGCCGGCTACGCTTCGTCAGCAGATCGGCGTGCTGGCGCAGCCCCGGTTACTCCTCGTCTACGCGATGACCGCCGTGGGCTACGGCGGTTCGTTCATCGCCTTCACGTTCCTGGCTCCGATTCTTGAGCAGATAACGGGTTATTCAGCCAGCGCGGTTGGCGGGGTCATGCTGGCTTATGGCGTCTCGGTTGCGGCTGGCAATCTGTGGGGCGGCAAACTTGCAGATCGGAGCGGGCCGATCCCGGCGCTGAAACTCATTTTCCTGTTGCTCGCTGTCGTGCTGGCAGTTCTGAGCATCACCGCTCCGAATCGCTGGTTGATGCTTGTCACCGTACTGGCGTGGGGTGGTGTTGCCTTCGGCAATGTGCCGGGTCTTCAAGTCTATGTGGTCAAGCAGGCGCAACGCTTTGCTCCGCAGGCCGTGGATGTGGCTTCGGGCCTGAACATCGCAGCCTTCAACGTCGGCATTGCGGCTGGCGCCTGGGTGGGCGGCTTGATCGTGACCCACGTTGGCCTGATCCACACTGCATGGGTTGGCGCGCTGGTGGTACTCGTCGCATTGTTCCTGACAGTTTGGGCCGGGAGGCTGGATCGGCGCGATGCAGAGATCGAACTGTCGGCCGGTATTGCGCCAGTCACGCCGTGAGGGGGCAGCAGGCACTGGCTGAGTTACCAAGAAGGAGTTTGAAGGGCAGGTGTCATGCACTGACTTGCCCAAATTGATCTGACCTGTGAGAGCAACATGATGCACGTGAACGCACTTGAAAGATTGACAACGGAAGGCTTCAGCGTCGGTGTCGAGTTGCCGCTTGATAGCGATTGGTCAATAGCGGGCGAACAGCTCCGAGGTGGGGCGGGCCGTCCATTCGGCGTTCCGGATGTTTCGCTCCACGCTGACCTGGCCAAGCTGGCGGACCGCCTGGGCTTCCGTGCACTGTGGGTACGAGACGTGCCCGTGTATGACCCGAGCTTCGGTGATGCGGCCCAGGTGTTCGAGTTATTCACCTACCTTGGATACCTTGCAGCCGCAACCGAGCGCATCCTGCTCGGAACCGCCGCCGTGGTCCTCCCAATCCGTGAACCGATCTTGACCATGAAGTCCGCAGCCAGCGTGGAATACCTCAGCAACGGCCGATTGATTCTGGGCGTAGCCAGCGGTGATCGCCCGGTCGAGTACCCTCTGTTCGGGCGGGACTTTGAAACTCGTGGCGCGGTCTTTCGCGAGCAAGTGGCAATGCTTCGGCAGTGGCACTGCACGAAACTGCCAGATGGCGTCGAGGTCTTGCCGCGCCCGCAGGCGCCGTTGCCATTGCTCGTGGCTGGTCTGGCACAGCAGGCACCTGATTGGGTGGGGCAGCACATGGACGGGTGGCTAGCCTATCCGGGCACGCCCGAAGACCACGCGCGCCGAGTTGGCATGTGGCGCAAGGTCGCTGGTGATAAACCTTACCTCAGCTTCATTCACCTCGACTTGACTGAAGATCCCGGTGCCTTGGCGCAGCGTCACCGCTTTGGCATGCGCGTGGGTCGCAATGGACTGATCGAGGAACTGCACGCCATGCGTGCGGCAGGTGTCCAGCATATCGGGCTTCAGTTTCGGCGAAACCAGCGGCCTCTGAAAGAGACCTTGCAGGAAATCGGTGAGTTTGTGCTGCCTTGTTTTCATGCAGAGCCCATTGCGCAGCCGTAACGGGCATTACCTGATCCTTGTGCGTACGTGCGTTGCCATGTCGCATTTTCCCTAACGTAACGGAGTTCCAACCATGTCCATCCCTCATTTCGGCGTCGGCACCTTTCGACTCAAAGGTCAAACCGCCATCGACTCGGTGAAATCTGCGCTGGAGGTCGGCTACCGTGCAGTCGATACTGCCCAGATCTACGATAACGAGGCCGAAGTCGGCAAAGCCATCGCGGAGTCGGGTGTTCCGCGAGACGAACTGTTCATCACGACCAAGATCTGGATCGACAACCTGTCAGCCCATAAGCTCATACCGAGCCTGCAAGCCAGCCTGCAGAAGCTGCGCACCGATCACGTCGATCTGACCTTGATTCATTGGCCCTCACCGGGCGGGGCCGTGCCGCTCGCCGAATCGCTGCAAGCCCTCCTCGAAGCGCGTGCGCAGGGCATAACCCGCCACATCGGCGTGTCCAACTTCAATACTGCACTGCTGGGAGAGGCAATCGCAGCCATTGGGCGCGAGAATATCGCCACCAATCAGGTGGAAATCAGTCCCTATTTGCAGAACCGCAAGCTGACGGCATTCGCCCGCAAACAGCGCATTCACCTGACCTCGTACATGACGCTTGCCTATGGCAAGGCGGTGCAAGACCCGTTGCTGCGACAGATTGCGCACAAACACGGTGCAACGCCGGCGCAGGTGGCCTTGGCATGGGCGTCGCAGCAAGGTTTTTCGGTTATACCGTCCTCGACCAAGCGGGCCAATCTCGAAAGCAACCTCAGGGCAGGCACAGTGTGCCTCGATGAAGAGGATCTTGCCGCTATCGCCACCCTGGACTGCAACGAGCGGCTCGCCAACCCCGAAGGAATCGCACCGCAGTGGGATTGACCAGATCCCTTCGGTTTCTCATGAACGAAACGAACAGCGTGTAGCGGGGCTCGGAAAACAGGGCCGGATTTTCGACTGCGATTGAACGCTTGCTGTCGGATCACCGGCGTATGCGAACGCATGGCCCGCTGCATTCCGTTCCTGCGTGAGTGAGGACTGGCAAGGTCAGCGCAGGGCCTGTTGGGGCACGTGCCGATTGAACTGGTCGAAAAACCGTACGAGCGCGGACTGACGCTAAAACAGGCTGGCTGCGCAAACTGAATGGCCCCGGGTCTTCTGAACATCTTCGTTGCGTCACAGGTTGAGGCTGCGGGATGTCTGGAGGCTCCGGGGCAATTTACCTCGCTCGGTCGCCGAACGAAGGAAGGCGTAGCCATCTGGGCAATCCTGATGCTGACTTCGCATCCCGTGAACGCAAAAATGCCACCCCGAAGGATGGCATTTTCACTTTGCTTCTGGCTCCTCGACCTGGGCTCGAACCAGGGACCTACGGATTAACAGTCCGGCGCTCTACCAACTGAGCTATCGAGGAATAAACTCTCGCTGCAACGTTCTTTTGGGGTTTCCCCTGCGGCTGCAAAAACTGCCTGCAACCGCTCCTGAATTCTTCTGGCTCCTCGACCTGGGCTCGAACCAGGGACCTACGGATTAACAGTCCGGCGCTCTACCAACTGAGCTATCGAGGAACAGAGGCGCGCATTGTAGGCTGCGCCTTCTGGTTCGTCAAGAAATAAACTGCATTTTTTTATGCAGTTCGTCTCTCTTTCTTACTTCACGACTGCGGCGATGGCCTTGGCGACGTAGCCGATGTTCTTCGTGTTCAGTGCGGCCAGGCAGATACGACCGGTCGACACGGCGTAGATGCCGAAGTCGGTCTTGAGTTGCTCGACCTGTGCAGCGGTCAGCCCGGTATAGGAGAACATGCCGCGCTGCTTGATGACGAAGGAGAAGTCCTGTGCCACACCAGCCGCCTTGAGCTGTTCTACCAGACTGGTACGCATGTCACGGATGCGGTCACGCATGCCGGCCAGTTCATCTTCCCACTGCTGACGCAGCTCGGGGGAGTTGAGCACCGCTGCAACCACGGCGCCACCATGGATCGGCGGGTTGGAGTAGTTGGTGCGGATGACGCGCTTGACCTGGGACAGCACGCGGGCGCTTTCTTCCTTGGCGGCAGTGATGATCGACAGTGCGCCCACACGCTCGCCGTAGAGCGAGAAGCTCTTGGAGAAGGAGCTGGAGACAAAGAACTGCAGCCCGCTGGCGGAGAAGGCGCGCACAGCGACGGCGTCGGCTTCGATGCCGTCGGCGAAGCCCTGGTAGGCCATATCGAGGAAGGGGATCAGTCCGCGGCTGCGGCAGGCGTCAACCACATCGTTCCACTGGGCGTCGGAGAGATCGGCGCCGGTCGGGTTGTGGCAGCAGGCGTGCAGGATGATGATCGAACCGGCGGGCAGGCTGTTGAGCTTGGCCTTCATGCCTTCGAAATTCACGCCGCGGGTGGCTGCGTCGTAGTACGGATAGGTTTCGACCGGGAAGCCGGCGGATTCGAACAGGGCGCGGTGGTTTTCCCAGCTCGGGTCCGAAATGTACACCGTTGCACCCGGCTGCAGACGCTTCAGGTAGTCGGCGCCGACCTTGAGCGCGCCCGTGCCGCCAAGGGCCTCGATGGTCACGACCTGGCCGTTGGCGATGAGTTGCGAGTCCTTGCCGAGCAGCAGGTTCTGAACTGCAGTGTTGTAGGTGGCTGCGCCTTCGATGGGCTGATAGCCGCGCGGCGGCATCGCTTCCAGGCGGGTTTTTTCGGCCGCGCGAACGGCACCCAGCAGCGGAATCTTGCCGTTGTCGTCGTAATACACGCCGACGCCGAGGTTTACCTTCTCAGCACGCGTATCGGCATTGAAGGCCTCGTTGAGACCGAGGATCGGGTCGCGGGGTGCCATTTCGACGGCGGCGAAGATCGATGCAGACATGTTAGCTCCAGTAGCACTTGCGGTTCACGCCCGTCCGGCAGGGAAACTGGCCGTGCCTTGACGCGCGTTTTGGGAAATAATCGTCGTTTGCCCTAGCAGATGCCTCAAGTTCGGGCGTCAGCTGAAACAATCGGAAATTCTAGCATGCAGAGTTCAGACGGTAGCGCCTCAGCGAGCACAACAGACGTTGTCACCTTCGAAGGCAGTCCGTTTCGTCTGCACCGGCCTTTTCCGCCTGCAGGCGATCAGCCGCTCGCGATTGCGAAACTGGTAGAGGGAGTCGAGGACGGGCTGATGTACCAGACCCTCCTCGGGGTGACCGGCTCCGGCAAGACCTACACCATGGCCAACGTCATCGCGCAGATGGGGCGCCCGGCACTGGTGCTCGCGCCCAACAAGACGCTTGCTGCGCAGCTCTATGCGGAGTTTCGCGAGTTTCTTCCCGAGAACGCGGTGGAGTATTTCGTCAGCTACTACGATTACTACCAGCCGGAAGCCTATGTGCCGTCGCGCGACCTGTTCATCGAGAAGGATTCGTCGATCAACGAGCACATCGAACAGATGCGTCTGTCGGCCACGAAAAGCCTGATGGAAAGACGCGATGTGGTTATCGTGGCCACCGTGTCCTGCATCTACGGTATCGGCGACCCGGTCGACTATCACGCGATGATTCTGCACCTGCGCGAGGGTGAGAAGGTCGGTCAGCGTGACCTGATTCAGCGGCTGGTGGCCATGCAGTACACGCGCTCCGATATCGATTTCCGTCGTGGCACCTTTCGCGTGCGGGGTGATGTGATCGACGTGTTCCCGTCCGAAAACGCCGAGTTGGCAATCCGCATCGAACTGTTCGACGACGAGGTCGAGCATCTGACCCTGTTTGATCCCCTTACAGGGCACCTGAAGCAGAAGCTCGGGCGTTTTACCGTCTACCCCTCGAGCCACTATGTCACGCCGCGTGAAACGGTGCTGAAGGCGATCGAAGCCATCAGGGATGAGCTCAAGCTTCGCGTCGAGCAGTTCTATGGCGAGAATCAGCTGGTCGAAGCGCAGCGCATCGAGCAGCGCACCCGTTTCGATCTGGAGATGCTGAACGAAATGGGCTTCTGCAAGGGCATCGAGAACTATTCGCGCCACCTTTCCGGACGCAGCCCGGGCGAGCCGCCGCCGACCCTGATCGACTATCTGCCGCAGGACGCACTGATGTTCATCGATGAGTCGCATGTGTCGATCGGACAGGTAGGGGGAATGTACAAGGGCGATCGCTCGCGCAAGGAGAATCTGGTCAATTACGGCTTCAGGCTGCCGTCGGCGCTGGATAACCGTCCGCTCAAGTTCGACGAGTTCGAACGTCTGATGCCGCAGACGATTTTCGTCTCAGCCACGCCTGCCGCGTACGAAGCGGAACACCAGGGGCAGGTGGTGGAGCAGGTCGTGCGCCCAACCGGCCTCATCGACCCGGTGGTCGAGGTTCGTCCGGCCACCACCCAGGTCGACGACCTGCTCAGTCAGATCAAGGCCCGCGTCGCCGTGGGTGAGCGGGTGCTGGTGACCGTGCTGACCAAGCGCATGGCCGAGGATCTCACCGACTACCTCAATGAGAACAGCGTCCGCGTGCGATATCTGCACTCGGATATCGATACCGTCGAGCGCGTCGAGATCATTCGCGATCTGCGCCTGGGCGAGTTTGATGTGCTGGTAGGGATCAACCTTCTGCGTGAAGGCCTGGACATTCCCGAGGTGTCGCTCGTGACCATCCTCGACGCGGACAAGGAGGGCTTCCTCCGCTCCGAACGTTCCCTGATCCAGACCATAGGCCGCGCTGCCCGTCATATCCATGGCACGGCCATCCTCTACGCCGACCGGGTCACACGTTCGATGCAGCTCGCGATCGATGAAACCGAGCGCCGGCGGACGAAGCAGATTGCCTTCAACGAGGCAAATGGTATCGTTCCCAAAACCGTCACCAAGCGGATCAAGGACATCATCGACGGGGTCTATTCCGTGGACGATGAGAAAAGGGCTTCGGTTGCAGCCGAAGCGAGGGCTGACTATGCGCTGATGGACGAAAAGGCGCTGGCCCGGACAATCAAGAAGCTGGAAAAAGAGATGCAGGAGCACGCTCGCAACCTGGAGTTCGAGAAGGCGGCTGCGGCTCGGGATGAACTGTTCCGCTTGAGGGAGCGGGCGTTTGGTGCTGATCAGCACGGAAACACCTAAAGGGAGAGCATGAAGCGAATTCTTTTTGTATGTTCAGGAAACATCTGCCGTTCGCCCACAGCCGAGGGAATTGCCAGACACTTCATCGAAACATCCGGGCTCGAGTCCGACTTCGAGGTCGACTCGGCGGGCACGCAGGGCTACCACGCGGGCGAGGCGCCGGACCCGCGCGCGATGAAAGCTGCAGCGCAGCGCGGCTACGATCTCTCGGCCCTGCGAGCGCGCAAACTCGAGATCACCGATTTCCAGCAATTCGATCTGCTGCTGGCAATGGACAGAGGGCATCTCGACTACATGGCGCGCAACTGCCCTGAGGTGTATCAGCCAAAGCTTGCGCTGTTTCTCGAATTTGCACCCGAGCTGGGGGAGGAGGAGGTGCCCGACCCGTACTATGGCGGCGTGAACGGCTTCGAGTTCGTTCTTGATCTGTGTGAGAAAGGCGTCGAACGACTGCTGACTGGCTCGCTGGACAGGCGTTGAGCGCCCTGATTTCTTAGGTTCATAACGAAAAAATGGCCGCCAGGGGATTCCCCTGACGGCCATTTCTGCATCATGCCGCCCGATCGGGCGGCATTGGCGTGCTTACTTCTGCGTTTCTACCTGCTGCAAGGGCTCTTCGACGATGACGACTGGAGCCCTGGGCTTGCGGCCGAGCTGCTGCGGCGCTTCCGGTGCGCCGTTGCCGAAGCTGACCTTCTTGTCCTGACTGGTTTCGATCATGACCAGGCCAGCGTCTTCGAGTACGCCTGCAAGGTCGATCGGTCCCAGCGCTGCAGGTGCCTGTGCCGACGCACTTGCTGCAACCGGAGCAGCTTCCTCGACGACAGCCGGGGACTCGACTTCGGTCGCCGTGACGAGGGCTTCAGCTTCGACGACAGCCGGTGCTGCTTCCGGCTCGACGACAGCCGGTGCAACTTCTGCAACAACCGCTTCGATTGCCTCAGGGGCTGCCGGCGAGGCTGCTTCCACTGCTGCAGCGGCATCCTCTACGGACGCTTCGACAGCGGCGGGGGCCTCAATCTCGGTCCTTGCCGGTTCGACAGCGGTCTCTTGTGCTTCGACCGGGCTGGCGACTTCGACGACCGGCTCAGCTGCAGCCGTCACGATCGCAGGCGTCTCAACTTCAGCAGAAGCAGCAGCGGGGGCTGCCTCGGTTGCAACTGCGCGCACGGGCATTGGTGCCGGCTCGGCGTTGACCTGGACTTCGACCGGGCTTGCTGTTTCCGAAACCGCGACCGGCAGTTCTGCAGCCGCACTTTCAGCGCCTGCATCGCTCATCGTGGCCGCGGTAGCAGCCACAGCGGCGACAGCTGCGGTCGAGCTGTCAGAAGCGGCGCTGTCGCTGTCGGCAGTTGCCTGCTGATCGACCGTCTCCTGGTTCTCACCCGTGCGGCGGTCACGACGTCCCCTGCTGCGACGACGGCGCTTCTCGGGTACGCCTTCTTCGCCTGCCGGCGCGGTGGTTACGACCGCTTCTGCGACACCTGCCGCGACGATGGCTGCGTTATCGGCCATCTGCTCGGTGCTCGCTTCTGCTGCCTTCGCGTTGTCGTCCTGACGCGGCTGACGCTGACGACCACGACCGCGGCTGCGGCCGCCTTCTTCAGAGCGTTCGCCACGTTCGGTGCGCTCGCCACGTTCCTGACGTTCCTGCGCCTGACGCTGAGGCTTCTCGCGCTCAGTGCTCTCTGCCTTCTCGGCACGTGCACCATTGCGCGCGTTGCCGCCTTCACCCTCGGTGCGCTCACCGCGCTGGCCGTCACGACGTCCGTTGCGCCCGCCGCGGCGTTCGCCACCGCGCTCGCCACGACCACGCGATTCGCGCTTCGGCGTCGTTTCAGTGACAGGTGCCGGTGCGGGTGCCGGGGTCGGCTCGCCGGTCAGCCAGCCGAGGAAGCGTGCAATCAATCCCTTGGCGGGTGCGGCAGCAGCTGCGACGGGGGCGGCTTCAGCACGCGGTGCGATGACCGGTGCAGGTTGCGAGGGCGAAATGCCCTTCACGGCAGCTTCCTGACGCGCAGGCTTGTCGCCTTCCTTGGCGGGCATGCCGATTTCGGCTTCGGTCGGCTGGTGCACCATCTGGTAGCTGGCCAGCGCGATGTCTTCCTGGTTGAGCTGGTCGTGGCGCAGGCGGACGATTTCGTGTGCCGGCGTTTCCATGTGCCGGTTCGGCACAATGATCAGCTGAACCTTGTGGCGATACTCGATGCGTGCGATATCGACCCGCTTCTCGTTGAGCAGGAAGGTGGCGACATCGACCGGCACCTGCAGGTGCACTGCGCCGGTATTGTCCTTCATCGCCTCTTCTTCGAGGATGCGGACGATGTGCAGCGCCGACGACTCGGTGCTGCGGATGTGTCCGGTGCCATTGCAGCGCGGGCAGGTAATGTAGCTGGTCTCGGCAAGCGCCGGGCGCAGGCGCTGACGCGACAGTTCGAGCAGGCCGAAACGACTGATCTTGCCGGTCTGAACGCGGGCGCGGTCGTGGCGCAGGGCGTCGCGCAGGCGATTCTCGACTTCGCGCTGGTTCTTCTGCGACTCCATGTCGATGAAGTCGATGACGATCAGGCCGCCGAGGTCGCGCAGACGGAGCTGACGCGCGATTTCGTCTGCCGCTTCGAGGTTGGTGCGGAACGCGGTTTCCTCGATGTCGGCACCCTTGGTTGCACGACCCGAGTTGACGTCGATCGAGACCAGCGCTTCGGTGTGGTCGATCACCACGGCACCGCCGGACGGCAGGCCGACCTGACGCGAGTAGGCCGATTCGATCTGGTGTTCGATCTGGAAACGGGAGAACAGCGGAACGTCGTCGTTGTAACGCTTGATCCGGTTCACATTGCCCGGCATCACGTGAGCCATGAACTGGTGGGCCTGTTCATGGATCTCGTCGGTGTCGATCAGGATTTCGCCGATATCGGGCTGGAAGTAGTCGCGGATGGCGCGAATCACCAGACTGCCTTCCTGATAGATCAGGAACGCGCCGGTCTGTCCCTGGGCTGCGCCTTCGATGGCGGTCCACAGTTGCAGAAGGTAGTTGAGGTCCCACTGCAGTTCTTCGGCGCCACGGCCAATGGCGGCGGTGCGGGCAATCAGGCTCATGCCGGTGGGCACTTCGAGCTGATCCATGACCTCGCGCAACTCGGCACGCTCGTCACCCT
This sequence comes from Parazoarcus sp. PS-13 R2A, assembly GCF_057621855.1. Lineage (NCBI taxonomy): Bacteria > Pseudomonadati > Pseudomonadota > Betaproteobacteria > Rhodocyclales > Zoogloeaceae > Parazoarcus > Parazoarcus sp. PS-13 R2A. The sequence continues at coordinate 74,190 of NZ_JBYEXN010000005.1, read as the reverse complement.
CGACGCGGCGCGATACGCCACCGCCACGGGGGTTGTTCGGCATCAGCACGAGGTAACGGCCGGCCAGCGAGATGTAGGTGGTGAGGGCTGCGCCCTTGTTGCCGCGCTCGTCCTTCTCGACCTGAACAATCAGCTCCTGGCCTTCGCGCAGGGCTTCCTTGATGCTGGCCTTGCTGGCGTCAACGCCGGGCTGAAAATAGGAACGCGAGATTTCCTTGAAGGGCAGGAAGCCGTGCCGCTCAGCGCCATAATCAACAAAGGCGGCCTCGAGGCTGGGCTCGAGGCGAGTGATGACCGCCTTGTAGATATTGCTCTTGCGTTCTTCCTTGTTGGCCGATTCGATGTCGAGGTCGATCAGTTTCTGACCGTCAACGATCGCGACGCGCAGTTCTTCTGCCTGCGTCGCATTAAAGAGCATTCGCTTCATTTTGGATCGTTCTCCCGCGCAATGCACACGGGCAGGACGAACGGCGCGCACCATCGCGCTTTCCGGGGTCAGGAGCAGTTGGGTAGGGCTACTTTCATCCGGTGGTCAATATTGGCTGTGATGGGTCGGCTGGTCGATACTCTCTTGAATCTGTCTGCCAGTGTCCTTGGATCAGCAGACAAATGCATTTGATCCTGCGTATGTGTTGCGCGTCTAAATCCAACCGCAAGGCTGGATGGGTGTGTCGAAGTTTGTCGATTGCGTTACCATCGGCGCCTTTTTGGGCTTCGTGTGGCACGCTTCGGTTTTCCGGGAGCGCTTGTGCGGGCTCATCGTCGTTCATCCTCAACCGCCTCGTGGCGCGAGGGGATGCCGACCGCAACCGGAATCAACCGCAGGGAAGTATATTTCAGGATGACGACTCAAGGCAAAGCGATTGCGGTTCGGCACGAAAGGATTGATGAGGCTGCCGCTGGCCAGCGCATCGATAACTACCTGTTGCGTATCGCAAAGGGCGTGCCGAAAAGCCATGTTTACCGCATTTTGCGCAGCGGAGAGGTGCGGGTGAATGGTGGGCGGGTGCAGCAGACCTACCGCCTGGTGGAGGGTGACGAAGTGCGCATTCCACCGATGCGAATCTCCGAATCGACGCGCTCCGTTCCGCCTCCCGCAGGCAAGGCGCTGCCGGTTGTGTACGAAGACGACGCGCTTCTTGTCATCGACAAGCCTTCAGGCAAGGCAGTTCATGGCGGCAGTGGCATCAGCCACGGCGTGATCGAGCAATTGCGCGTGCAGCGCCCGGAGCTGAAGATGCTCGAGCTTGCGCACCGCCTCGACCGCGAAACATCAGGACTGCTGATCGTCGCCAAGAAGCGCTCGGCGCTGACTGCGCTGCATGACATGATGCGCGAAGGCGCAATGGAAAAGCGCTATCTGACCCTGGTGCCCGGACGCTGGATCAACCCGGTTCAGCACGTCAAGGCGCCGCTCTACAAATTCCTGACTCCGGAAGGAGAGCGGCGGGTCCGGGTCAGCCCCGATGGCAAACCGTCGCACAGCATCGTCCGCCTGGTGCGGCGCTGGAAGCGTTTCAGTCTGCTTGAGGTCGAACTCAAGACGGGCAGGACGCATCAGATTCGCGTCCATCTTGCGCATCTCGGCTTTCAGTTGTGCGGTGATGACAAGTACGGCGACTTCGCACTGAACAAGGCGCTTGAAGGCGAGGGCTTGAAGCGGATGTTCCTGCATGCTGCCAAGCTGAGTTTCATTCATCCGCTTACGGGTGAGCAACTTGTGCTCGAGGCGGCGCTGCCGCCGGAATTGCAGCAATTCATTGATCGACTGGATGCACTGGAGCCCGAAAAGAATGGCTGAACGCTTTGATCTTGTTGTGTTTGACTGGGATGGCACCGTCCTGGACTCGGCGTCGGCGATTGTGCAATCGATCGTGGCTGCCTGCAGGGACCTTGGCTTGCCCGAGCCCACCGAAGAGCGTGCGCGCTACGTCATTGGTCTCGGCCTTGGCGATGCGCTGCGACATGCGGTGCCCGAACTGGCTGAAGAGCAGTATCCGCGGATGGTTGAACGTTATCGTCACCACTACCTCGCTGCCGATCAGGAGCTGACGCTGTTTCCAGGGGTGGCGGGTACGATCGAGTGGCTGGTGGGGCAGGGGCGCTATCTCGCGGTTGCGACTGGCAAGAGTCGCAATGGACTGAATCGCGCACTGGCCCATTCCGGCCTCGGCAAGTTCTTTCACAGCACGCGTTGTGCTGACGAATGCTTCTCGAAGCCTCATCCCGCGATGCTCGAGCAGTTGATGGAAGAGCTGGGCGTCGGTCCCGAGCGCACCCTGATGATCGGTGACACGACGCACGACCTGCAAATGGCGAAGAATGCCGGCGTGGCGGGTCTGGCCGTCAGCTTCGGCGCGCATCCTGTCGAGGCTTTGCGCGCCGAATCGCCGCTTGCCTGTGTCGATACGCCGCGCGAGCTCGATGCATGGTTACGGAAAAACATCTGATCTGCAGCGCTGACGCGCTGGTCGACGGCGGTGACGGGGTTCGCTTCGCGGTGCCGGGGTCGGGATATCTGGCCGGCCCTGCCTTCGTTGTTCGGTATGGCGGCAAGGTGTATGCCTACCTCAACCGCTGCGCGCATGTCCCGGTTCAGCTCGACTGGATGGAAGGCAAGTTTTTCGACCTGACGCATCATCTGCTGGTGTGCGCCGTGCATGGCGCACACTACGATCCACGCGACGGGCGTTGTGTGATGGGCCCTTGCAGGGGCGCTTCGCTGCATGCACTCAGAGTTGTGGAGGAGGATGGTCTGATCTACCTCCTCGCTGACACCGGATCAACGCAAACCTGAGCTGGGGCTGGGCTCGCGCCTTCAGGCTGCGCCCGCAAGCAGCAGAAACAGCGCCGGGCGCTTGGCGATGTATGGGCGCTCCGCCTTGCGCCACGCGCCGATGGAGCGCGTTACCAGATACTCGTTCGCGGTGCTCAGGTCGCAGGCAATGCAGAGTCTCGTTTCGCCACCGCACACCTTGAGCAGGGCGTCGAGCATGCGGTCGTTGCGATAAGGCGTCTCAATGAAGATCTGCGTGCGCCCCAGTCGTCGCGATTCCTCTTCGAGCGCACGAAGATGAACGTCGCGTTCGTTTTCCTGGACGGGCAGGTAGCCATGAAAGGCGAAGCTCTGACCGTTGAGGCCTGAGCCCATCAGTCCAAGCAGAATGGAGGAGGGGCCAACCATCGGTGCAACCCGGATTCCGAGTGCGTGCGCGCGTGCAACCAGTCTGGCGCCCGGGTCGGCGACGGCGGGGCAGCCGGCATCCGACATCAGTCCGACATCGCGGCCTTCGAGTGCGGGCCTGAGCAATGCGTCGAGCGCTGCGTTGTCGGCCTTCTCCGGCAGTTCCTTGATGTCCGTGTCGCGCAGGACGCCGGGAAAGTCGAGCTGCTTCAGATGGGCGCGGGCAGCACGCGCGTTTTCAACGACGAAGTGCTGAAGTCGGGCGGCGCACTGCTGCACGTCTGCCGGGAGAAACGATGGCCAGGCGGCATCGCCCAGGCTGACGGGGACAAGAAAAAGGGTTCCGCGAGCAGGTGTATTCATGGCAACAGCACACCTTCGGCACGCAGCATGCGCGACAGTGCGATCAGCGGAAGTCCGATCAGAGCAGTCGGATCATCACCCGCAAGGGCATCGAGCAAGGTGATGCCAAGACCTTCGGATTTCGCGCTGCCGGCGCAATCGAGCGGCATTTCGGCGTCGATGTAGCGACGGATCTCGTCATCGCCCAGGGTGCGAAAGCGGACACGGGTGACCACGCCTTCGCATTGCACTCGCTTGGTGTCGGCGTTGATGAGGGCGACGGCGGTGTGAAAAATGACCTCGTGACCGCTCATGCGCGTGAGCTGGGCGATCGCACGCTCGGCCGTACCTGGTTTGCCGAAGATCTCGGTGCCCATGTAGGCAACCTGGTCGCTGCCAATCACGAGCGCGTGCTCCAGTGTTTCGGCAATCGCGCGTGCCTTGTCGATCGCAAGGCGTTCGGCGAGTGCTGCCGGTGGCTCGCCCGGGTGAGCTGTTTCGTCGGTTTCGGGGCGTGCCGTTTCGAACGGGAGCTGAAAACGCTCGAGGAGTTGCTTGCGATAAGGGGAGGTCGATGCGAGGACGATCTTCATGAATTCTTGATTGTGCGATGTTTTCGCCGCAAAGCGTGGATGGGCTTTGACAGCAAGCGGGAAAAAATAATATCATGCGCGGCTTATGTCCAACCAAGACGCAAAACTCGGGCACATCCCGGATGTATTCAAGTTCGCGTACGAACAGCGCAGGCTGTCCGGCGAGGTGAAGGTTGCCGCTTTCGAGCGGCTCGCTGACCTGCTGACGGATCAGTCCGGCGTGATTCGCTACAAGCTTGAAGGTGACGTGGATGCGATGCGCAAGCCCCGGCTTACGCTGACAATCGACGGCAGTCTGATGTTGCGCTGTCAGCGATGTCTCGGTGGGCTTGGTTGGGATCTGTCGGTACGCAATGCGTTGCAACCGGTTCGCTCGGGTCAGGAAATTCCCGAGGAAGAGCTGGAAGACGACGAGGTGGATGCAATCGAGATCGATGGTGATCTTGATGTGCTCTCGCTTCTCGAGGACGAGATTCTTCTCGCCCTGCCGCTTGCGCCCCGGCATGATGAATGTGGAACGCTTCGCCCTGAGGGCGGGGCAGTAAAGGAATCGCCTTTTTCCGTGCTGTCAGGCCTGCGGGCTAAAAACTAGTTCGGATCAGGTAACGTTTTTGTATTAGGAGTTTTTCATGGCTGTCCAGCAGAACAAGAAGTCCCCGTCCAAGCGTGGCATGCATCGTGCGCACGATTTCCTGACCGCGCCGGCTCTGGCTGTTGAAGCCACGACGGGTGAGGTTCATCTGCGTCACCACATCAGCCCGAACGGTTTCTACCGCGGCAAGAAGGTTGCCAAGGCCAAGGGCGAATAAGTCCGCGTCCTGAAATACAGGAGGCGGCGCAAGGCGCATTGCGCCTGCGCCGCCTTTTTTATCCTCATATCCTGAATCACGCGAGAAGCCGATGGGTGTCACCGTTGCAATCGACTGCATGGGTGGCGATCACGGCCCGGTCGTGACCGTGCCTGCTGCGCTGTCATTTCTGCGCAGCCATCCTGCCGTTAACGCGATCCTGGTTGGGCGCGAAGATGTGCTGGCGCCGCTGCTTGGCGACGCGCTGGCCGGCCTCGGTTCCCGGGTCCGTGTTCACCATGCGTCCGAAGTTGTCGGAATGGATGAGCCGCCTGCAATTGCCATGCGCAATAAAAAGGACTCGTCCATGCGCGTTGCTGTTGATCTGGTGAAAGCCGGCGAGGCAGCCGCAGCGATTTCGGCAGGCAATACGGGTGCGCTGATGGCGATTTCCCGTTTCGTGCTGAAGACCCTTCCCGGTATTGACCGCCCGGCGATCTGCTCCATCCTGCCAGCAGTGAAAGGGCACACCTACGTGCTCGACCTCGGCGCGAACGTGGACTGCACAGCCGAGCACCTCCTCCAGTTCGGCATCATGGGCTCGATGCTGGTGGCCGCGGTCGATCACATCGAACGTCCGAAGGTGGGTTTGCTCAACATCGGCGAAGAGGCGATCAAAGGCAACGAAATCGTCAAGCAGGCCGGCGAACTCCTGCGCGGCAGCGGACTGAACTTCTGCGGCAACGTCGAAGGGAACGACATCTACATGGGCTCGGCGGACGTCGTGGTCTGTGATGGCTTTGTCGGCAACGTCGCGCTCAAAACCTCCGAAGGACTGGCCCAGATGCTGTCCACCTTTCTGCGTGAGGCCTTCGGTCGCAATATTTTCACCAAACTGATGGCGCTTGTTGCGCTGCCGGTGCTCAAGCAGTTCAAGCACCGGGTCGATCACAGACGCTACAACGGAGCCGTGCTGCTTGGTTTGCGTGGGGTCGTCGTGAAGAGTCACGGCTCCGCCGATGGTTTCGCCTTTGAGCAGGCCATCGCACGGGCGGCAGATGCGGCGGGGAATCAGCTGATCGAACGGATCAGCAGCAAAATGGCGAGCATGAGCGAGGCTGCAGCATGATCTATGCAAGGATTGCGGGCACCGGAAGCTATCTTCCCGGCGAACCGGTCAGCAACGACGATCTCGTACGACGCGGGATTGATACGTCGGACGAGTGGGTGATGACGCGAACCGGTATCCGCTCGCGCCATCTTGCTACTGCCGATGTCGGTTCCAGCGATCTCGCACTGATTGCATCCGAACGTGCGATCGAAGCCGCGGGCTGCGAGGCTGACGAGATTGATCTCGTCATCGTTGCGACCTCGACGCCCGACTACATTTTTCCAAGCACTGCAGCACTGCTGCAATCGAAGCTCGGTATCCGCAACGGCGGCCCGGCGTTCGACGTGCAGGCCGTATGCAGCGGTTTCGTGTATGCACTGACGGTGGCAGAGAAGTTCATTCGCTCCGGAAGTCACAAGCGTGCGCTGGTTGTCGGCGCCGAGGTCTTCTCCCGCATTCTGGACTGGTCCGATCGTGGTACTTGCGTACTGTTCGGGGATGGCGCGGGCGCGGTCGTGCTCGAGGCATCCGAACAGCCCGGCATTGTGGCCTCTGCGCTTCACGCCGATGGCAGCCATCACCCAATTCTCTGTGTGCCCGGTGGCGTTGCCTCGGGACAGGTGATTGGCGACCCCTTCCTGCGCATGGATGGTCAGGCGGTATTCAAGTTTGCGGTCAAGGTGCTCGGTGATGTCGCACACGAAGTGCTCGACATGGCTGGCGCCGAGGTTGCAAGCGTTGACTGGCTGATTCCTCATCAGGCAAATATCCGGATCATCCAATCGACCGCCAAGCGTCTCGGCATTTCGATGGACAAGGTGATCACGACGGTCGAGCAGCACGGAAACACCTCTGCCGCGTCGATTCCGCTTGCGCTCGATCTTGCCGTGCGCGACGGACGCATCCAGCGCGGGCATCGGGTTGTCATCGAAGGCGTGGGCGGCGGCTTCACCTGGGGCGCAGCCCTGATCGATTTCTGAGTCCTTCCTTCATTCAAACGGAGAGATGATGGCATTTGCACTGGTTTTCCCCGGCCAGGGGTCGCAGGCGGTTGGCATGATGACCGCGTACGGCGAGTCTGCAATCATTCGCGAAACGTTCGCCGAGGCCTCGGAGGCACTTGGCGAGGATCTGTGGCAGATGGTGTGCGAAGGTCCGGCCGAGCGTCTGTCGCTCACGGTTAACACTCAGCCGCTGATGCTGACTGCCGGCGTTGCTGCATATCGTGCGTGGCTCGACGCGGGCGGCCCCAAGCCAGCCCTGGTTGCCGGGCACAGCCTGGGTGAATATTCGGCGCTGGTCGCCGCCGGCGCACTCGCATTTGGCGATGCCGTTCCGCTGGTGCGCTTCCGTGCACAGGCCATGCAGGAAGCCGTTCCCGCCGGCGAAGGTGCAATGGCTGCCTTGCTTGGCCTTGAGGTGGATGCCGTGCGCGAAGCCTGTCAGGAAGCCGCGCAGGGTGAGGTGGTCGAGGCCGCCAATCTGAATGCGCCGGGTCAGATCGTGATTGCCGGGGCAAGGGCCGCAGTAGAACGCGCGATTGAAGCAGCCAAGGCGCGCGGTGCAAAACGTGCCATGCTGCTGCCGGTGTCGGCGCCCTTTCACTGCGCCCTGATGGGACCTGCAGCGGAGCGCCTGGCCGAGCGCCTGAAGACGGTCAATGTCATGACGCCGTCAATCGAAGTGCTCAATAATGTGGATGTTGCGGTGTGTGCCGATCCGGCGCAGATCCGTGATGCACTCGTGCGGCAGGCTTTTTCGCCGGTGCGCTGGATCGAAACCATCCAGTCGATGGCAGGCCGTGGGATGACGCACATCATCGAGTGCGGACCCGGTAAAGTGCTGGCAGGCATGACCAAGCGTATTGCCAAGGAAGTTGAGAGCGGCTCGGTTCATGATGCAGCCAGTCTTGAGCAGATGATTGCCACAGTGAGGTCAGCATGAGTTTTTCGCTTGAAGGTCAGGTCGCACTGGTGACCGGCGCATCGCGCGGCATCGGACGTGCGGTTGCGATGGAACTGGGTCGCCTCGGTGCGACCGTGATTGGTACGGCAACGTCGGAGAACGGCGCTGCCGAGATCGAGGCAGCAATCGCCGAAGCTGGATTCAAGGGTGCGGGACTGGTGCTCAACGTCACCGACGCTGCAGCCTGCGAGGCAGTCGTCGGCGATATAGAGAAGCGCTTCGGTGCCGTTGGCATTCTGGTGAACAACGCCGGCATTACCCGCGACAACCTTGCAATGCGCATGAAGGACGAGGAGTGGGATGGCGTCATCGACACCAACCTCAAAGCCGTGTTTCGCATGTCGCGACTGGTCATGCGCGGCATGATGAAGGCCCGCACCGGCCGCATCATCAATATTACGTCGGTGGTTGCCAGTGCCGGCAACCCCGGCCAGGCAAACTACGCAGCAGCCAAGGCGGGTGTCGCCGGCATGAGCCGCGCGCTGGCGCGCGAGCTGGGCAGCCGGAATATTACGGTCAACTGCGTGGCACCCGGATTCATCGATACGGACATGACGCGCGCCATGCCCGATGCGGCGCGCGATGCGCTGCTCGGCAACATCGCGCTGGGCCGTCTTGGACGCCCGGAAGAGATCGCCGGAGCGGTGGTTTTCCTCGCTTCGCCGGCCGCGGCCTACGTGACCGGCACCACCTTGCATGTGAATGGTGGAATGTACATGTCGTGAACGCTTGTCGCGATAGCGGAAGCGTTCCTTTTTGGTAGAATACACAGGTTTTTTTCTAACACACCTGCACTTTCAGGGAAGGAGTATGTTCATGGAGAACATCGAACAGCGCGTAAGAAAGATCGTTGCTGAGCAACTTGGCGTAAACGAATCGGAGATCAAGAACGAATCTTCGTTCGTGGATGATCTCGGCGCAGATTCGCTGGACACCGTGGAACTGGTCATGGCACTGGAAGAAGAGTTCGAGTGCGAGATTCCGGACGAAGAGGCCGAGAAGATCACCAACGTTCAACAGGCGATTGACTACGTCACCGCCCACCTCAAGAAGTAATTGCTTTCTTTCCGGACACCGCCGCGGTGGTGTCCGGATCGATCCTCATTCCTCCGCCTTGATTCCTTACGGAGATGCCCGTGTCGCGTCGTAGAGTCGTCGTCACCGGTCTGGGACTCGTCTCGCCGGTCGGCAATACCGTTCCCGAAGCCTGGGAAAACCTGATTGCCGGCAAGAGCGGCATCGGCCCTATCACCCGTTTCGATGCCAGTGCCTTCTCGGCCCGCATTGCTGGTGAAGTCAAGGATTTTGACGTCACCACCTATCTTTCCGCGAAGGAAGCACGCCGCATGGATGTCTTCATCCATTACGGCATGGCAGCCGGCATCCAGGCGATTCGGGACTCCGGAATCGAGGTGACAGCAGCAAACGCCGAACGCATCGGCGTCAATATCGGGTCTGGCATCGGCGGATTGCCGATGATCGAAGATACCCATGCAGATTTTGTTGCCGGTGGTCCGCGCAAGATCTCGCCGTTCTTCATTCCTGGCACGATCATCAACATGATCTCGGGTAACCTGTCCATCATGTATGGCATGAAGGGCCCGAACATCGCCGTCGTCACCGCATGTACGACAGGGCTTCACGCCATTGGCCTGAGCTCGCGCATGATCGAGTACGGTGATGCCGACGTGATGGTTTGCGGTGGTGCAGAATCCACGGTGACCGAACTCGCAGTCGGCGGCTTTGCGTCTGCAAAGGCACTGTCGACGCGCAACGACGACCCCGCCACGGCCAGCCGTCCCTGGGACAAGGGCCGCGACGGTTTCGTGCTGGGCGAGGGTGCCGGCGTGCTCGTGCTCGAAGAATACGAGCACGCGGTCAAGCGTGGCGCCAAGATCTACGCCGAGCTTTCCGGCTTCGGCATGAGTGGTGATGCTTACCACATGACAGCACCCGACACCGACGGTCCGCGTCGCAGCATGGTGAATGCACTGGCAAATGCCGGCATCAACTGCAGCGATGTCGACTACCTCAATGCACATGGCACGTCGACACCGCTCGGCGACAAGAACGAGACCGAGGCAATCAAGCTCGCTTTCGGTGCGGATGCCGCAAAGGGGCTGGTGGTGAACTCCACCAAGTCGATGACCGGACATCTGCTCGGCGGTGCTGGCGGCCTTGAGTCGATCTTTACCGTTCTCGCAGTACACCATCAGATTTCGCCGCCGACCATGAACATCTTCGAGCAGGATCCCGAGTGTGATCTGGATTACTGCGCGAACGAAGCGCGTTCGATGAAGATCGATGTGGCGATGAAGAACAACTTCGGTTTCGGCGGTACGAACGGAACCCTGGTGTTCCGGAGGGTGTAATTTTGGGCGAGCGGCGGCACGCATGGTGTTTCCGCTCTCCCTGACGCTTCGAAGTTCCCGGGGCGTTCTGGCGTCAGTTTTCGCTGCACACGGTGCTGCGGGGCTGGCGCTTTTTCATGCGATGCGCTCCCCGTGGCTGCTCGCGGGTGGCGTCGGACTGATCTTCCTCTCGGCGCTTGCTGGCTGGCGTGGCGAACTCAGGAAACAGGGCGTCGTGCTTGCACTGCAGGCGGACGGCGGCGTCAGTGTGAAGCGTGGCAACAGCGCGCCGGTGTTTGCCCGCGTGCGGCCCGATGCCGTTGTGTTCTCGTGGGTAGCATGGTTCGCGCTGGAGATACCGGAAACGGAAAGGGCAGGGCGTGCGCAACTACGGCTGATGCTGGTGAGGGCGAATCTTCATCCGGATAAATGGCGCAGCCTTCAGGTGTGGCTGCGCCATCGCGCACTTGGCGCACCCGAGCCTAGCGCTTGAGCTTTCGCGGCCGCAGTATGGTGTCCCGTGCCCTGGGAAGCGTATCGGGAAAGTCCCTCGAGTGGTGCAGCCCACGGCTTTCCTTGCGTTTCAGCGCGCACTGCACGATCAGGTCTGCTGTCACGACCAGATTCCGGAGCTCGATCAGGTCGTTGGAGACGCGGAAGTTCGAGTAGTAGTCGTGAATCTCGCGCTCGAGCAGGCGAATACGGTGCTGCGCCCGCTGCAGTCGCTTGGTTGTACGCACGATGCCAACGTAATCCCACATTGCACGGCGGAGTTCGGCCCAGTTGTGCGAAATGACGACTTCCTCGTCGGCATCCGTTACCCGGCTCTCATCCCATTCAGGCAGCAGATAGATCGGCTTGTTGGCGTTGGCAAGAATGTCCTGCGCCGCCGCCTCGCCGAAAACCAGACACTCCAGCAGGGAGTTGCTCGCCAGACGGTTGGCGCCGTGCAGACCGGTGCCCGCCGATTCTCCGACGGCATAGAGTGCCTGCACGTCGGTTCGCGCCGAGAGATCGGTGACGATGCCGCCACAGGAATAGTGCGCTGCCGGCACGACAGGAATTGGCTCGCGCGTGATGTCGATGCCGAGCTCGAGGCAGCGCGCATGAATGTTCGGAAAATGGTTGCGCAGCCAGTCTGCCGGCTTGTGGCTGATGTCGAGATAGACGCAATCGAGGCCGCGCTTCTTCATCTCGAAGTCGATTGCGCGCGCAACGATGTCCCGGGGCGCCAGTTCTTCGCGGGGGTCATGCTCGGGCATGAAGCGGTTGCCATCTGGCAGGCGAAGCAGGCCACCTTCGCCCCGGACCGCTTCCGAGATCAGGAAGGACTTTGCCTGAGGATGGTAGAGGCAGGTCGGATGAAACTGGATGAACTCCATGTTCCTGACCCGGCAACCTGCACGCCAGGCCATCGCGACACCGTCCCCCGTCGCCACGTCGGGGTTGGTAGTGTAGAGATAGACCTTGCCGGTGCCGCCGGTCGCAAGCACCGTGCTGCGGGCGCTGAACGTGACCACATGCTCCTGGCGGATGTCGAGCACGTAGGCTCCGACGCAGCCGGTATCGGGGCGTCCGATCTTCTCGCCGAGCACGAGATCGATGGCGATGTGGTGCTCAAAGATATCAATGTTCGGGTGGGCGCGTACCTCTTCGCTGAGGGTGGCCTGGACCGCTGCGCCGGTCGCGTCTGCAGCATGGATGATGCGGCGATGAGAATGGCCGCCCTCACGGGTCAGGTGGTAGCCAAGCGCCGACTGGTCTTCCCGGGTGAACGGCACGCCGCGATTGATCAGCCACTCGATGGCCCTGCGGCCGTGCTCGACAACGAACCGCGTGGCTGCAGGGTCGCACAGACCGGCGCCTGCAGTGAAGGTGTCCTGGATGTGCGCTTCAATACTGTCGGTGGTATCCAGTACCGCAGCAATACCGCCTTGTGCCCAGGCACTTGCACTATCGGCAAGCTCCCGTTTTGTGACGATGGCAACCCGCAGGCGGTCAGCGAGTCGCAGTGCGAGCGACTGACCTGCGGTGCCGCTCCCCAGAATGAGAACGTCGTACTGTTTGTGCAAGATGGCGGCCAAACGAATGGGTGAAGCTGCCAAATATATCACGCAGCCACGGGAGTGGGCGGCTGCAAGCCTTCCGTCATGCCCGATGCCGCTTTTAATGTCTATCGAATGGCGTAACGGACCCGATACCCCTGTTACCCTCTGAACTAATTTTGCAGCCACCGGTCTTCAACCACAGAGCTTGATTTTGCTGTGTCTGCGGGCGGTCGCTTATACTTTGGCAGATTATTCATTCTCCGAAGAAGAACAGACCCCCAATGAGCGATCGTGAAATCGATCAGCAGCTGGTCGAACGCGTGCAGCGTGGCGACAAACAGGCCTTCGGCTTGCTGGTAAGCAAATACCAGCGGAAGCTGAATCGCCTGCTGTCGCGCCTGATTCGTGATCCGGCCGAAGTTGAAGATGTGGCCCAGGAGACATTCATCAAGGCTTATCGTGCCTTGGGCTCGTTCCGGGGTGAAAGTGCTTTTTATACGTGGTTGTACAGAATCGGTATCAACACCGCGAAGAATTACCTTGTATCGCAGCGGCGCAGAGCGCCAACGTCTACAGGGTTCGATTCGGAAGATGCCGAGACATTTGAGGATGGTGATCAGCTTCGTGACAACAACACGCCAGAGCGGCTGTTGATGACGAAGCAGATTGCCGAGACGGTGGACGAGGCGATGGCGGGGCTGCCCGAAGAGTTGCGAACGGCGATCATGCTGCGCGAGCTCGAGGGGCTCAGTTATGAAGAGATCGCCAACATCATGGACTGCCCCATCGGGACGGTTCGCTCCCGGATTTTCCGTGCGCGGGAGTCGATTGCTGAACGACTTCGGCCGTTGCTTGATACGGCTCACGACAAACGTTGGTAGGTGGCTGGCATGAACGAAAAACTTTCTGCACTGATGGACGGTGATCTTGATAATCAGTCTGTGCGCCTGATGGTCGACCGTCTGAACCGCGAAGACTCGCTGAAGAAGGACTGGGATGTTTACTGTCTGATCGGCGATGTGATTCGCGGGGATCAACAAGGCGCACCGGATATGGTGGCCCGCGTGATGGCAGGGCTGGATGACGAGCCCACTGTGCTCGCGCCGCGGCCGATGCCCGCCGAGGTTTCGCGCCGTGCGGTGTGGCATTCCCTGATGCCGATTGCGGCCTCGGTGATGGGCGTGGCCGCAGTTGGCCTGGTCGCCGCGACCATGTACACCGGCGACGCTGGAATAGCCCCGGTTGCCGCCGTGCCCCGTGTAGTCACGATGGCGCCGGTCCAGAATGTATCGGTGACTGCACCCGCATCGGTCGAGACCCGTCATCGCGAATACCTTTTCGTGCATCAGGCCTCCACGGGCGCAGGGCCGATGCCCAGCGCACTTCAGTACGTCAGGACGGTATCAGCACAGTCCGAGGAAACCTCCCGATGAGGTTCTGGCTTGTTGCGGTAGGCCTGTTTTCCTTGTTTTTTCAGTCCGTCGCCAGTGCCGAAGCGCCTTCGGATCCACTGTCATGGCTGGGCAAGATTTCGACGGCCAGCCAGCGTCTCAATTACGTTGGCACCTTTACCTATCAGTCGGGCAAGCAGATCGAGACGTCCCGCATTGCGCACCGGGCCAATGGTGACGGCGAGTACGAACGTCTCGAGGTGCTCGACGGCAGTCCGCGCGAGGTCATTCGCAGCGCCGGCGAGGTACGCTGCGTGCTGCCCGAACAGCGGACGGTGATCATTGACCAGCCCGGCAGCCGCCGTGTCTTTCCCGCGCGCCTGCCCGCGTCGTTCAACGGACTTGCCGAAAGCTACCGGATCCGCAAGGGCGAACGCGGGCGTGTTGCCGGCTACGAAGCGCAATCCATCATTCTGGAACCACGGGACGACATGCGTTATGGCCACGTGCTGTGGGCAGAAGTGCAGACCGGACTGCTGCTCAAGTCACGGATGGTGGATACGCGCGGCGAGATGATCGAGCAGTTTACGTTCAGCGACCTTCGTATTGGCGGGGAAGTGGATAGTGCGCTGCTCAAGCCGCGTTTCAATCAGGGTGAAGGATGGCGTGTGGTCAGTGTGCGTGGCGACGAGATCAGCAAGGCTGAGTCCGGTTGGCAATTGCGCACGCCGATCAACGGTTTTCTGCTCAATTCGGTGGTGCGACGTTCGCTTGGCGCTGACCGGGGCGATGCGGTGCATATGGTCTTCAGTGACGGGCTCGCAGCCATCTCGGTGTTCATCGAGCCGACCGGACCGGAGGCTGCGGCCAATGTCGGTGCCTCCTCGAGCGGCGCAATCAATGTATTCAAGCGCACTGCCGGTGGCCACGTCGTGACGGCTCTCGGCGAGGTGCCGGCCCGCGCAGTGCAGCGCCTGGCCGAGGGCATCGAAGCGGTGTCGAAATGATCGAAGCTCCGGCCGAAGTCCTTCGCGTCGAGGCGGGGAGGGCGTGGGTTCGCCTCAGTGAGAAGCAGGGTGGGTGCGGGCGTTGTGACGAGCCTGGTGGTTGTCGTTCGATGCGAATCACGGATACCTTCGGCTCACCGAATCAGGTGTTCACCCTCGACGACACGCTTGGACTGCATCCCGGCGAGCGGGTCAGAATCACGATTCCGGACGGTGCACCTTTACGGGCAGCCCTGCTCAGTTACGGGCTTGCCGTGGTGCTGATGATCATTGGTGCGGCAGTGGGGAGCCTGTTTTCGGAAACGGCTCGTGCCGACCTCGGTGCGGGCCTGGGTGTGCTCTGCGGGCTGGGGCTTGCTGTATTCATCAATCGCCTGCTGGCGCGCAGCCGCAACTGGCGCGGCGGTCTGAGGATGACCTTGTCCCGCGATCTGACCGACTGCAGCCACGCCCACCTCTCATGAACCGGATGCTCCGTACTTCGCTGCTCGCACTGCTGCTGTGTGTGTCAGTGCTGCCTGCGCTTGCAGCCGTCAATCTGCCGGATTTCACCGCACTCGTGGAGCGGCAGGGAACGGCGGTGGTGAATATCAGCACGATATCCAATACGACCCAAAAAGCGCGCGCTTTTCCCGAGCTGGACGAGGGCGATCCGATGTTCGACTTTTTCCGTCGGATCGTGCCGCGCCAACCGCGAACCCCGCAGCCCGAACCCGACAACGAGTCGCTCGGTTCGGGTTTCATCATCAGCAGTGACGGTTTCATTCTGACCAATGCCCACGTCGTCGAAGATGCCGAGGAAATCCTCGTGCGTCTGGCGGACAAGCGGGAGTATCGAGCCCGCGTGATCGGCGCAGATGCGCGCAGCGATGTGGCACTGATCCAGATCGAGGCCAAGGGCCTGCCAAAGGTCACCCTGGGCGAGCCTGACCGCCTCAAGGTGGGCGAGTGGGTTCTGGCGATCGGTTCGCCGTTCGGTTTCGACCAGACAGTCACGGCCGGTATCGTGAGTGCGAAGGACCGCAGTCTGCCCGACGAGAACTTTGTGCCCTTCATCCAGACCGACGTTGCGATCAACCCGGGCAACTCCGGCGGTCCCTTGTTCAACCTCAAGGGCGAGGTGATCGGCATCAATTCCCAGATCTACAGCCGCACCGGTGGGTTCATGGGCCTGTCATTCGCGATTCCGATCGATGTCGCCATGGATGTGCAACAGCAGTTGCGCACGCATGGGCGCATTCAGCGCGGCCGGATTGGCGTGGCCATCCAGGAAGTCACTGTCGATCTGGCCGGGAGCTTTGGATTGCCGAAGGCGTCTGGCGCGCTCGTCAGCGCGGTCGAACCCGATAGCCCCGCCGCGCGAGCGGGAGTGGTGCGTGGCGACGTGATCGTGCGCTTCGACCGGCGCAACGTCGACAAGTCCAGCGATCTACCGCGTATCGTCGCCGCGCGACGGCCGGGCACGCGTGCGGAGATGGTGGTGTATCGCGAAGGTGCGCCGAAGGAATTGAAGGTCACGCTTGGCGAGTGGCGCGATCCGCAGACGCCGCGAGTGCGGAAGACCAGTGTACCGTCAAGCACTGGCAACCGCTTGGGTCTGGTGCTGATCAAGCCGCCATTGATCCGCGGTCGCGACCAGCCTGCTGCACAGGGTCTGATGGTCGATCGTGCGGAAGGCCCGGCAGCGCGTGCTTCGCTTCAGGTCGGTGATACCGTGCTGGCGGTCATCGTCGGTGGCAAACAGACGGCGCTCGCCAAACCAGAGGTCTTCGAACGCATCGTTGCCGAACTCAAGGAGGGGCAGCAGTTGAGTCTCCTGGTCCTGCGCGGGGAGGCCACCTCCTTCGTCAGCCTGCGTGCCGGCAAATGAGGCGGGAGCTGACCGTACTGAGCCGTGAGTGGTGTCACCTGTGCCACGATCTGGTCGCGGCCCTCGAACCCATTGCAGCAGAACTGGGCTGGACGGTGAAGGTCATCGATGTCGACCTCCATCCGGAACTCGAGGCGCGCTGGGACGAACTGGTCCCGGTTGTACTCCACGGTGAGCATGAACTCTGCCACTACCATCTCGATGAAACGGGTGTCCGTGCCTATTGCGGTGCTTTTCCGCTAGAATCCGACGCTTGACGAGGCCAACCAATTCCAGAACGGGTGCCGAAAGGCACCCTTTTTGCGTGCGCATGCAACATATCAGAAACTTCTCCATCATTGCTCATATCGATCACGGCAAGTCTACGCTGGCCGATCGACTCATTCACTTCTGCGGCGGGCTCTCCGACCGCGAGATGGAGGCGCAGGTGCTCGACTCGATGGATATCGAGCGTGAGCGCGGCATTACCATCAAGGCGCAGACTGCTGCGCTGCACTACAAGGCGAAGGACGGGAAGGTCTACAACCTCAACCTGATCGACACCCCGGGCCATGTGGACTTTTCGTACGAAGTGAGCCGCTCCCTGGCAGCGTGCGAAGGCGCCCTGCTGGTGGTCGATGCATCGCAAGGGGTTGAGGCGCAGACTGTCGCGAACTGCTACACCGCGCTCGACCAGAACGTTGAAGTCGTGCCGGTCCTGAACAAGATCGACCTGCCCGCAGCGAACCCGGAGAACGCCCGTCAGGAAATCGAGGACGTCATCGGTGTCGATGCGGCCGAGGCGATCCTGTGCTCGGCGAAAACCGGTATCGGTATCGAGGAAGTGCTCGA
Source organism: Parazoarcus sp. PS-13 R2A (assembly GCF_057621855.1). Classification (NCBI taxonomy): domain Bacteria; kingdom Pseudomonadati; phylum Pseudomonadota; class Betaproteobacteria; order Rhodocyclales; family Zoogloeaceae; genus Parazoarcus; species Parazoarcus sp. PS-13 R2A. The sequence continues at coordinate 56,709 of NZ_JBYEXN010000005.1, read as the reverse complement.
GGCTGTCGTGGCCAGGGTTCCCGCGCCACGTGGCAACCCTGACGGCGCCCTGAAGGCGCTTATCATCGACTCGTGGTTCGACAACTATGTTGGCGTCGTGATGCTGGTGCGCGTGGTCGACGGGATTCTCCGACCCAAGGACAGGATCCTGCTGATGTCGAACGGCGCCCAGTATCCCTGCGAACAGGTCGGGGTGTTCACGCCGAAATCCGTCAGCCGTGATCACCTGGCTGCGGGCGAAGTGGGTTTCATCATCGCCGGTATCAAGGAACTCGAGGCCGCAAAGGTCGGCGATACCGTCACCCTCGCAGGCAAGCCTGCTACCGCGCCTCTGCCCGGCTTCAAGGAAATCAAGCCGCAGGTGTTCGCCGGTCTGTATCCGGTCGAGTCGAGCGAATACGACCAGTTGCGCGACTCGCTCGAGAAGCTCCGTCTCAATGACGCGTCGCTGCAGTTCGAGCCCGAAGTGTCGCAGGCGCTCGGTTTCGGGTTCCGGTGCGGTTTCCTGGGCCTGCTGCACATGGATATCGTGCAGGAACGCCTCGAGCGCGAGTTCGACATGGACCTCATCACCACCGCGCCGACGGTGATCTATGAGGTCGTGCTCAACAGCGGTGAGGTGATCCAGGTCTCGAACCCATCGAAACTGCCAGAGCCGGGCAAGTATCAGGAGATTCGCGAGCCCATCATCACCGCAACGATTTTCCTGCCGCAGGATTACGTTGGCCCGGTGATCACGCTGTGCAACCAGAAGCGTGGCGCGCAGGTGGACATGCGATACCACGGTCGCCAGGTCCAGCTGATCTACGACATGCCGATGAACGAAGTGGTGATGGACTTCTTCGACAAGCTCAAGTCGGTTTCGCGTGGTTACGCGTCGCTTGACTACGAGTTCAAGGAGTACATCACGGCCGATCTGGTCAAGCTCGACCTGATGGTCGGTGGCGAGAAGGTCGATGCGCTGTCGGTGATCGTTCACCGGGCAAACGCGGCGTTCCGGGGCCGCGAGCTGGCGGCCAAGCTGCGTGGCCTGATTCCGCGCCAGATGTTCGATGTCGCGATCCAGGCAGCGATCGGCGCAAACATCATTGCACGCGAAACCATCAAGGCTTTGCGCAAGAACGTGCTGGCCAAGTGTTATGGCGGCGACATTTCACGCAAGAAGAAGCTGCTCGAGAAACAGAAGGAAGGCAAAAAGCGCATGAAGCAGGTCGGAAACGTCGAGATTCCGCAGGAAGCCTTCCTTGCCGTGCTGCGCACGGACGAAGGTAAGTAAACCTGCAACCAGGCGTCTCAGCGGCGTCGTAACTGACTGGAGTCTGCGTGAATTTTGCCCTGATCCTTTTTCTACTGCTCGTTGCCACAGGTGTGCTGTGGGCCTTCGACCGGTTCCATGCGCGCAAGCAGCGTGCAGCGGGCGCCCCGGCGCCGTGGTGGGTCGAGTACGGTGCGAGCTTTTTTCCGGTGATCCTGATCGTGTTCGGCCTGCGTTCGTTCATCGTCGAGCCGTTCAAGATTCCGTCCGGCTCGATGATTCCGACGCTGCTCGTGGGCGATTTCATTCTGGTGAACAAGTTCACCTATGGCATCCGCCTGCCGGTGATCAACAAGAAGGTCATCGACATCAATGATCCGGAACGCGGGGACGTCATGGTCTTTCGTTACCCGGCAGACCCTTCGATGGACTACATCAAGCGCGTTGTCGGCTTGCCGGGCGACAAGGTCGAGTACATCAACAAGCGCCTGAGCATCAACGGTGAAGCAGTACAGACCGACGAAGCCGGCAGTTACCTTCATCCGGATCGTCTCTACTATTCGCCGCAGTATGTCGAGAAGCTCGGCACGATCGAGCACAAGGTGTTGCTCGAACGCGAAGCGCCGGCCTATGTGCCGCAGGTGCTGAATTACCCCAATCGCGACAACTGTACATATACTAGCAGCGGCGTAAGCTGCACCGTGCCCCAGGGCCATTACTTCGTCATGGGCGACAACCGCGATGCCAGCAGCGACAGCCGTGTCTGGGGTTTCGTGCCGGACGAGAACATTGTCGGGCGCGCCTTTTTCATCTGGTTCAACTTCAATGACATGAAGCGAATCGGTCGCTTCCACTGATGACGGGGAATGTAGTCATGACTCAATCTCGCCAGCGCGGCCTCAGCCTGATCAGCGTGATGATTGTCGGCGGCCTGCTCGCTTTCGTACTGTTGATCGCCTTTCGCACGGTGCCCGCAATCAACGAATACATGGCGGTCGAACGCATCGTGAAACTTGTTGCCGAAGAAGGCGACGGTGGCGCGACCCTCACCGAAATGCGCCGCAGTTTTGATCGCCGCGGTCAAATCGACGACGTATCCTCCGTTACCGGTGCAGATCTGACCATCAGCAAAATTGCGGGCAAGGTCGTCGTCGAAGCAGAGTATTCGCGCAAGGTGCCCGTGGCCGGCAATGTCAGTCTTCTGTTCGACTTCCAGGTTTCGAGTGCCGGTATCTGATGTCGGAGTTCAATGAAAGGCTGCAACGCAAACTCGGCCATGTTTTCTCTGATCCAGCGTTGCTGCAGCAGGCACTGACACATCGCAGTTTTGGACAGCTCAATAACGAGCGCCTCGAATTTCTGGGTGACAGCGTACTCAACTGCGTGACTTCGATTGCGCTTTTTGAGCGATTTCCCGACCTCAAGGAAGGGGAGCTGTCGCGAGTTCGCGCTTCGCTGGTTCGCCAGGAGGCGCTTCATCGCCTGGCAATGGACCTGCAGCTTGGCGACTGTTTGCGTCTCGGTGAGGGCGAGTTGAAGTCAGGCGGCTTCCGTCGTCCATCCATCCTTGCGGACGCGGTCGAGGCCATTATCGCAGCGGTGTTTCTGGATGCCGGCTTTGAAGCCGCAAAGACCGTCATCGACCGCCTGTATGTGCCGCTGCTCGCAGAGGTGAATCCGGCTGCACCGTCCAAGGACCCGAAGACGGCGCTTCAGGAGTGGCTGCAGGGCAGGAAGATTGCCTTGCCCACCTACACCATGGTGCAGGTTCTCGGCGAAGCACATGCGCAAGAGTTTGAAGTGTCGTGCGAAGTACCGAAACTCGCCGTGCGTACGGTCGGTCGCGGCACCAGCCGCCGTGCTGCTGAGCAGCAGTCGGCCCAACTCGCACTGACCAAATTGAGGAAGAAATGAATACAACGCCGGACAAGGACGAACCCATCGACAAACCAGACTTTCGTGCTGGCTTCGTCGCCATTGTCGGTCGGCCCAACGTCGGTAAATCGACCTTGCTCAACCGTCTGATCGGGCAGAAGATCAGCATCGTGTCGAGCAAGGCGCAGACGACGCGCCACCGCGTGACGGGAATCCTGACGAACAAGGGCGCGCAGTTCATCTTTGTCGACACGCCGGGCTTTCAGACCCAGCACCGCAATGCGCTGAACCGCTCGATGAACCGTACGGTGTCGCAGGTGCTCTCCGATGTCGACCTGGTGTTCTTCGTGGTCGAAGCCGGGCGCATGGGCGACGACGACAAGCGCGTGCTCGAAGTGATTCCGGAAGACGCGAAGGTGGTTCTGGTCATCAACAAGGTGGACCAGCTCAAGGAGAAGGCCCGTCTGCTTCCGTTCATCGAAAGCGTGCGCGGTCTGCGCGACTTCGTCGAGATCGTGCCGTTGTCGGCGGAGCGCGGCAGCAACTGCGACACCCTGATCAGCGCGGCAACCCCGCTGCTGCCTGAAGGCATCGCAATGTACGAGGAAGACGAGATCACCGATCGCAGCGAACGCTTCCTTGCGGCGGAATTCCTGCGTGAGAAGCTGTTCCGCTTGCTTGGCGACGAACTGCCTTACGGCATCGCAGTCGAGATCGAGAAGTTTGAAACCGAGGGTCGTCTGCGCCGCATTCATGCAGCAGTCATCGTGGACAGGGCAGGGCACAAGGGCATCGTGATCGGCAAGGGCGGCGAAAAGCTCAAGCGCATCTCGTCGGAAGCCCGCGTCGAACTGGAGAAGCTGTTCGACGGCAAGGTGTTTCTCGAGGTGTGGGTCAAGGTCAAGAGTGGCTGGGCCGACGACGAGCGTGCGCTGAAGAGCCTCGGGTACGAGTGAGCACGCGTCGACGTGGCGCTGAAGCAACGTATCGAGCAGCAGCCGGCATGGGTGCTGCACACGCTACCCTGGCGTGAAACCAGCCTGATCGTCGAAGTCTTTTCGCTCGAACATGGGCGTGCGGCGCTTGCCGCAAAGGGCGCGCGGCGGCCGATGTCCGCCCTCCGGGGCGTCCTGATGGCATTTCAGCCCCTGCTCATGGACTGGTCCGGCGGGGGCGAGGTGAAGACGCTGATCCGCGCGGAGTGGCGTGGCGGCCAGCCACTTCTGACCGGGCGTGCCTTGCTGTGCGGTTACTACCTCAATGAACTCATGCTCCGCCTCACTGCGCGGGAAGATCCGCACCCAGCGCTGTTCGAGGCCTACGAATCCGCCGTCACCGCGCTCGGCCGCAACGAGAGCCTCCCGCCGATTCTCCGTCGTTTCGAACTCACGCTGCTGCAGGAACTCGGCTACGGTATCGCGCTCGACTGCGCCGAGGATGGGGCGGTCCGGCCGACCGGTCGCTACCGCTATATAATCGAACGAGGCCCTGTCGCCGTGGATCTGGCGGCGAATGCGGATGAGATTGAGGCATTCGGCGAGGACGATCTGCCGGTCAGCGGGCAGACGCTGCTCGACATGGCGGCAGATGATTTTTCCCGCGCCGAAACGCTGGTCCAGTCAAAGCGGCTGCTGCGTGCGCTTATAAACCACTACCTCGGCGGGCAGCAGTTGCAGTCGCGCCGGGTGCTGAAGGAGTTGCAGGAACTGTGATCGAACTGGGCGTCAATATTGACCACGTCGCCACGCTGCGGCAGGCACGTCGCACCTGGGAGCCCGACCCGGTATGGGCCGCGGTCGAAGCGCATCTGGGTGGAGCCGATGGCATTACCGTGCACTTGCGCGAGGATCGCCGGCATATCAACGACAGCGACGTGCGCCGGCTGCGTGAGCTCACACAGGTGAAGCTTAACCTCGAGATGGGGGCAACCGACGAGATGGTCGACATCGCCTGCGCCCTCAAGCCGGAGATGGCGATGCTGGTGCCAGAGGGCCGGCACGAAGTCACCACCGAGGGCGGACTCGACGTGCTGGCGCAGGAAGCGCGCCTCAAGGACGTTGTCGGTCGGCTTGCCGATGCGGGAATTGTGACCAGCGTATTCATCGACGCGGAGTTGCCGCAGATCGAAGCGGCCGCCCGCATCGGTGCGCGCGTGTGCGAGATCCACACCGGCCCGTATGCGCACGCATTTCATGATGCAGGTCGCGACGCCGAAAGCCCGGCGGTTCTGCTCGAGCTCGACAAGGTTCGGCGGGCGGGTGAGGCTGCTTGCGGGCTCGGCATGCGCTTCAATGCGGGTCATGCCTTGAACTACTACAACGTAGAGCCAATTGCCCGCCTGGCCGGAGTGCGCGAGTTGCACATCGGTCATGCAATTGTCAGCCGCTCCGTGTTCATCGGCCTGCGTGCCGCGGTTGCCGAAATGAAGCGGCTGATCCGCGAAGCCGCGGCCCACGCTGCCCACCGGGCGTGACGCAGCAGCAATGATCCACGGGGTAGGGACCGACATTGTTCGCGTAAAGCGTCTGAGTGAGGCGCTTGAGCGTCACGGCGAGCGCTTTGCGCTGCGAATCCTTGCCGAGTCCGAACGCGATGCCTGGCGCGCGAGTCAGGATCCTGCCCGGATGCTGGCAAAGCGTTTCGCCGCCAAGGAGGCCTTTGGAAAAGCGCTCGGCACCGGCGTTGCGGTGCCAGCCACATTGCACGCCGTCGCGGTCGCGCATGACGAGCTCGGCAAGCCGCTGTTTTCATTCGACCCGCGTCTGGAAGCGTACATGCGCGAACGCGGGCTGCATGCTCACCTCAGTCTTTCTGACGAAAACGATTACGTCGTTGCGTTTGCGGTCATCGAGAAACCATGAATACTGCTCCCCTCAAGCTGCCACGCGGCCCCGTCATGCTCGACGTTGCCGGCACGGAACTCGACGACGACGAGCGCGAGCGCCTGTGCGATCCGCTGGTCGGCGGGGTCATCCTGTTCGCACGCAACTTCTCCGGATCCGAACAACTCGCTGCACTGACGGCCGAGATCCATGGTTTGAGGGACCCCGCGCTTGTGATTGCGGTCGACCATGAAGGCGGGCGTGTGCAGCGGTTTCGCACCGATGGCTTCACCCGCCTGCCGGCAATGCGCACGCTGGGGCAGATGTGGGATCACGATCATCTTGCCGCGCTCGATGCGGCACGCGCGACCGGCCACGTCCTCGCCGCGGAGCTGCTCGCGCATGGTGTCGATCTGAGCTTCACGCCGGTGCTGGATCTCGACTACGGTGTGAGCCGCGCGATCGGCAATCGTGCCTTTCACCGTGACCCTCAGGTCGTCGCGACGCTGGCCCAGGCGCTTTCGGCCGGAATGGCCGAGGCGGGCATGGCATGTGTCGGCAAGCATTTTCCGGGGCACGGCTTCGTCGAGGCCGATTCACACCATGATATTCCGGTCGATGATCGCGAATTCGAAGCTGTATGGGCGGAGGACATCGCGCCCTATCGCCACCGGCTCGGACGCCAGCTGGCCGGCGTCATGCCTGCGCACGTGATCTATCCGCGGGCCGACCCCGCACCAGCCGGTTTCTCCGCGTTCTGGCTGCAGGATGTATTGCGCAAGCGCATCGGTTTCGACGGAGTGGTCTTCAGCGACGATCTGAACATGGAAGGCGCGAAGGTCGCAGGTGACATTCTTGGTCGCGCCAAGGCCGCCTATGAGGCCGGATGCGACATGATTCTGGTGTGCAATCGCCCGGACCTTGCGGCCGATCTGCTGGATCGCTGGGCCCCGATACCCAATCCGGAGAGCCTCGCCCGAATTGCGGCGCTGGCGCCTGCAAAGTCTCGCCCGTCCAGACCGGTGGACCCGTTTGCGCTGGAGGTGCACGGTCCCTACCTGGCTGCGCGAACACAGGTGCTGTCGATTCCTGCCGACGTGCCCTCTGGCCCCTCCATGGCCGCGTCCACGATTGGTGACAAGACCCGCTCCTGAGGCCACCGGCTCCTCGGCGCAGTGATTTTCCGGGGAGTGGCGGCAACACCTGCAGTGACGCCGCACACCAGCGAACGGCTTTGACGCCGTCGTACAACCAGACTGAATGCGCAGCGCATATGAGCACAACTGATGAGCCCGCGGGTTTCGATGCAAAGTCCTTCCTCCGCAATCTGACGGAGGAGCCCGGCGTCTATCGGATGATCGGCGCCGACGACAAGGTGTTGTACGTCGGCAAAGCCAAGAACCTCAAGCGCCGGGTCTCGAGCTACTTCCAGCGCACGCTGTCGAGCCCTCGCATTGCCATGATGGTGGCGCAGATCGTGCGCGTCGATGTGACCTCCACCCGCTCTGAGGCCGAGGCGCTCATCCTCGAGAACAACCTCATAAAGAGTCTCGCACCGCGCTACAACATCCTTTTTCGTGACGACAAGACCTATCCCTATATCGAATTGTCTGGCGACGCGTTTCCGCGGCTTGCTTACCATCGCGGAGCATTCACCAAGGGGGCACGATATTTCGGACCGTTCCCGAACGCCTACGCGGTGCGCGAGAGCATCCATCTCCTGCAGAAGACCTTTCAGCTTCGAACCTGCGAGAACTCGGTGTTCCAGAACCGCTCGCGCCCCTGTCTGCTCAATCAGATAAAACGCTGTACCGGCCCCTGCGTCGGCCTGATCGACAGCGCCGACTACGCTGCGGATGTCAGACTCGCGAGCCGCTTTCTCGACGGACAGGCGAGCGAAGTGATCGACGACCTGACCGGGCGCATGCATGCTGCGTCCGACCGCCTCGCCTTTGAAGAGGCGGCGGCCTGCCGTGATCAGGTCAGGGTGCTCCAGGCGGTGCTTCACCGCCAGTTCGTCGACAGCCGCAAGGACGAGGACGTCGATATTCTTGCGGCTGTCGAAGAGGACGGTCTCACCTGCATCAATATCGCGATGATTCGAGGCGGCCGGCATCTCGGAGACCGGCCCCAGTTTCCTTCCGGAGCGAGCGTCTCCGGTGCGCTCGACGGTCTGCTCGCATTCGTCGAGCAGCACTACGCTGAGCATCCCATTCCCGCGCGGATTCTGGTCAACCTTGACCCCCAGAGCGTGAAGGAAACGCTCGCCGAAATCAGCGAGCGGCCACAGGGTGTGGTGTCACCACGATATGCCGCCGAGAAGGCATGGATGGAGATGGCGGAGAAGAATGCCCATCTCGCCATTCAGGGGCGTGCGCGGGACGCCGGGCGGATCGAGCAGCGACTCGATGCCTTGCGCGACGCACTCGATCTCGCCGAGGCTCCGCACCGCATAGAGTGTTTCGACATCAGCCACACCATGGGCGAAGCAACCGTGGCCTCCTGTGTGGTGTGCGAAGCGGGCGCAATGAAGCGCTCCGAATATCGACGCTACAACATCGAGGGCATTACCGGGGGCGACGATTTTGCAGCCATGCGCCAGGTGCTGGAACGCCGCTACGGCAAGGTCGCAGCAGGCGAGGGCGTCTGCCCCGACCTCATCCTCATCGACGGGGGGAAGGGGCAGGTGAGTGCCGCGGCCGCGATCCTGGCCGAAGTCGGACTCGAATCGGTGTCGATGGTCGGTGTGGCCAAGGGAGAGGGGCGCAAGGCCGGGCTTGAGACGCTGATCTTTCCCGATGGCCGGGAGGGGCTTGCACTCGGCGGCGCATCATCGGCCCTCCATCTCATCATCGAGATCCGCGACGAAGCGCACCGCTTTGCGATCACCGGCCACCGTGCGCGCCGGGGTAAGGCACGTATCGGATCCAAGTTGGATGACATCCCCGGCGTCGGACCTGCCCGTCGGCGCAACCTCCTTGCGGCCTTTGGCGGGCTGGACGGTGTGCGGAATGCAACCGTCGAGGACCTGTGTCGGGCCGATGGCATCAGCCGCGCGCTTGCCGAACAGATATACTCGGCCCTGCACTGACAATTAGGGCGAAACCGCCGCGCCGCATGCCTCTCAATATACCCAACGCCCTGACCTGGGCCCGCATCGCCATGATCCCGCTTTTCGTCGGCGTGTTTTACCTGCCCGACACATGGGTGAGCCCGGCGCAAAAGAATCTGTTCGGTACTGCAGTCTTCGTCCTTGCCGCAGTAACCGACTGGTTCGATGGCTATCTCGCGCGGGTGCTTCGGCAGACCTCGGCCTTCGGCGCCTTTCTCGATCCCGTTGCAGACAAGCTGATGGTGGCTGCAGCGCTCATCCTGCTGGTTCAGCTTGCGAGGGTCGACGCGATCATCGCGGTCATCATCATCGGGCGCGAAATCACGATTTCGGCCCTGCGCGAATGGATGGCGCGGGTGGGCGAGTCCGCGAGTGTTGCGGTCGCCTACATCGGCAAACTGAAAACAGCAGCACAGATGACAGCCATTCCCTTGCTGCTATACAATGCGCCCCTGTCGTCGATTGACCTCCGCTTCGTGGGCAGTATTCTGATCTACGTGGCGGCGGCTCTTACGCTCTGGTCGATGGGGTATTACCTCCGTCGAGCCATGCCGAGGTTGGCGCGGCATATGGATCGCTAAGAGATTTTTTAATAAAAGGTTGACACAGTTTAAAAGCCGTCTATAATGGCGGTCTTTCGAGAGCGGCAGTAGCTCAGTTGGTAGAGCGATACCTTGCCAAGGTATAGGTCGAGAGTTCGAGACTCTTCTGCCGCTCCAAAGAATTTTGAGTTTGGATTCGTCCGGACTTGTGGCGCCGAAAGGTTGCCGACCAAGGATTAAAGGCGCGATAGCAAAGCGGTTATGCACCGGATTGCAAATCCGTGTAGGTCGGTTCGACTCCGGCTCGCGCCTCCAGGCTGTAAAGGTTTTAGAGCGGCAGTAGCTCAGTTGGTAGAGCGATACCTTGCCAAGGTATAGGTCGAGAGTTCGAGACTCTTCTGCCGCTCCAGTATGCAGAACCGGACAAGTGATTCACACTTGTCCGGTTTTTTGCATTTGGAGACCGGTCCGATGCTGCATCCCCCCTTTCAGTTGCCACGCGGTGCCGTCCTGCCAGACTTTGATTGTGGTGGTCTCTTCGGCCTTGCGCGGGACCTCGGCGCCTGGTTGCGCCGGCCCGAGTTTCCACTCGAGATTGGCGGATTCGGAACGGAAGGCAGCGGGCCAGTCATTTTTCTGCTCATCGATGGACTTGGCGACGCTTTTCTCCAGCGTCACGGGCAGCACAGCGCGATTTTTAAGCACCGTGTGCGGCGCCTCACCTCCGTATTTCCGAGCACCACCGCCAGCGCCGTCACGACCCTGCTGACAGGTCTTGCGCCAGCGCAACATGGCCTGACCGGCTGGTTCATTCATGATCGCCGCTTTGGTGGCGTCATCGCCCCCTTGCCGCTCTATCGTCGGGGCGCGGGGCGTCTGCGCAGTCCGGCACTCACTCAACGGCTTTTTCCATACGCCGGAATGATCGCTGGCAGTGCGCTGCCGGTGACCATGATCTCGCCTCAGGATATCGCCTGGTCGTCATTCTCGCGCCGGCATGGCCGTGGAGCCGATCTCCGTGCGTACGCACGTCCGGACGCATTCATACCCGCAATCCTTGATGCGGCCTTGCAGTCTGGAGGCCCGCGGCGCTTCATTCACGCCTATTACCCGCGCTTCGACGCCATTTGCCATCATTACGGCGCCCACTCACCCAACGCGGTCTCGGAATTTGCACGTATCGATCGCTACTTTGAGCAGCTGTTGCATGGGCTGGCAGGACGCGGTGCGACTGTCATCCTGACAGCAGATCATGGCTTCATAGACGCCGCGGATCGCCGTCACCTCCACCTGCGCACAATGCCCGCGCTCGCCGCGTTGCTGGATGCGCCCCTGTTCGGCGAACGGCGGGTCGCATTCTGCCGGGTAAGACGCGGCGCAGGCCCTGATTTCGAGGCCTTGGCGCGGGATCGGTTGCGGGGCAGGGCGGTTGTCGTGCCCTCGGCTCGATTGATCGAGTCGGGCTTCTTCGGGCCTGGCCCGCTCAATCCGCGCCTTTCTGAGCGCTGTGGCACGCATACCCTGTTGATGGAGCCTGGATGGACGCTGAGTGATCGCATGGCGGGTGAGCGGCCGCACAGGATGGTGGGCGTCCATGGGGGGCTGAGTGCCGACGAGATGTGGGTACCCCTGGTGCTCGTGCAGCCCTGAACTGTCACGGCCGTGTCACCGCTTCTTCATTGGGCGGTCATGCGGTATTTCTATCCTGCGGCCTGAACCAGGAGGCGGATATGGCTGAGAACGCAGCAAGGAAACGCGGGCTGGTCACGGCTCATGCCGGTGATCGCGATGCGGGTTGGCTGGAGAGGGCGCTGTGGCAGCTTGAGGCCGACTGGGGGCCGCTGACGGGTGTCGGCGGGCCCTTGTGTTTTGTTGTGGACGAATGTGCGGAAGTCGCTGCCAGTTTCAGTGCAGATCCTCATCTGGCGGAACTGGCAGCACAATGATTCCTTCTTCGAGCAATTCACCCATTTCGTCACCCGAAGCGGCACCGCGTATGCTCCGCGGCTCAATTTCCCCGCGGTGAATGCGCCGCGCCTCGTCGGGGAAACGGCTGCCGACATCCTCTGCCTGGCGCGCAAGCTGTCGTATTGTTGCAGCAAACCTCGCAGCCTGGTCGCTTCCCGACTGCGGCGCGGCCGGCATGGTCGCAGTGGTCGGCTGATGTGCCGGGGTGCTTCGCGTCTGCACATAGGGTGCGCTGGGCAGCCGGCGAACCTCGCTGCTGCCACAAATGGGGCAGGACACCAGCTTTCGCTCGAGCTGGGTGTCAAAGGCCGATGCCGAGGCAAACCAGCCTTCAAAGCGGTGTTCCCGGGGGCAGCATAGGTCGACAACAATCACGTTGAAATCTTTCTGGATGTGCTGATAAGTGAGGTGTTCGCGAGGTACCTCGAAATGGGCCTGTTGCTACCGCGGCAGCATTGGAACACCGATGCCGCGGTGCGTGATCCTTATGGCAGCCACTTGTGCTCCCACGCATCCAATGATGGCACATTGTGAGCAAGATCTGCCTCCACCTTTGCGGCCAGGGTGCCAAATAGCGCGGCCAGTTCAGGACTCGGGTCATCCGGGAATTGCGGCACGAGTTTTACGCGAAGCGCACCCGCAGGCCTCTTGCCTCGCCCCGGCACACCCGAGCCATTGAGCGTGACCTCTCGTACCTCAGGCTTCCCCGAAGCCAGTTCGAGCTGAAGCTTTCCGCCTCCAGGCAAGGGAATCGCAAGTGTGCCGCCAGCCAGAAGCCGGAAGGCATTGACCGGTCGCGTAATGACGAGGTCGCGCCCCTCGAGAACAAACAGCGGGTGCGGCGCAATCCGCACGCGCAAGTGAAGGTCGCCGGGAAGGACGCCTGCGTCGTCAGACGCTTCGCCCTTGCCTTCGAGACGCAACTCCTCGCCCTGCAGCATGCCGCGGGGAATGCGCACAGACAGGGTCCTGCGCGCCCCGTGCCGGCCAGATCCGTCGCACTCCGGACAGGTGGTGCGCTTGGAATAGCCGCGCCCATCGCAGTCCGCGCATGCAACAAGCCCCGATCCGGAGCGGATCCGACCCGAACCATGACAGCTCGAGCACAGACGGCTATGCGCAAGTTCCACCACGCCGCTAGCGTGACACGCTTCACATGAGGCCTGCGACTCGATCCACACCGACCTCTCGCCGCCGTGGAAGACCTCTTCAATACTCAGCTCGAGATCCTGAAAATGATCCGCTGCACGTGCTTTCGATTGACTGGAGGAAGCGGCTTCCGCCTCGGGGGGCGCGTCGTCGGCTCCCCCTTCCTCCTCGTGGAACCCCATCATCTGCACGTACGCGGCGCGCAGGCGCTTGAAGGTCTCCAGCGCTTCGGGGGCGGAGTTGCGGTCGGGATGCCACCGCATTGCCAGGCGACGAAAGGCCTTCTTGATGCTGGCAGCATCGGCGTCGGCGGCCACGCCGAGCACGTCATGAGCAGCAGCATCCTTCAGCATTGCATGCCGGTGTGATTCGAGGTTGTCTGCAAGCGCGCCGCGTGGCTGTTTTCGCAGCGAACAGGACTGTGCAGCATGACGCGACTATGCGAAAATCCGCGGCTCGCCCGGATGGTGAAATTGGTATACACAGCAGACTTAAAATCTGCCGCCGCATGGCTTACGGGTTCAAGTCCCGTTCCGGGCACCAGACGAGACTTCATGTCGCGAACACCGCGCCAAGGCGCCCCCGCCCACGAGCCTCGCGTGTCAGCGGCCCGCCTCGGGAAGAACGATATTGACTTCCAGCACCTCGTAGTTGTCCTGCTTCTCGAGTTGAACCTTGATGTCGTCCGGATTGACCGAAACGTACTTCGAGATCACCTCGATCAGCTCACGCTGGAGTGCGGGCATGAAGTCGGGTTGCGCAGGTCCGCCGTTGCGCTCGTGAGCAATCAGCAGTGACAGCCGGTTCTTTGCAATCTCGGCTGTTTTCTTCTTTTCGCCAAACAGGCGGGCAAGCAGAGACATATCACTTGCCTCCGAAAAGGCGCTTCATCAGCCCCGGTTTCTCGTAGTTTACGAAACGCAGCTCACGGTCTTCACCGAGGAAGCGCGCGACCACATCGGAATAGGCTTCGGCAACGTCCGAACCCTTGAGGTGAATGGCCGGTGTGCCCTGGTTGGAAGCGTGAAGCACCGACTCCGACTCGGGAATGACACCGATCAGCGGCACGCGCAGCAACTCCTGCACGTCCTTGTACGACAGCATTTCGCCGTCTTCGACGCGCTTGGCAGAGTAACGCGTGACCAGCAGGTGCTCCTTGACCGGCTCGCCACCTTCGCGGGCACGCTTCGACTTCGACTGCAGGATGCCGAGGATGCGGTCCGAGTCGCGAACCGAGGAGACTTCCGGGTTGGTGGTGACGATCGCTTCGTCGGCAAAGGTGAGGGCCATCACGGCACCACGCTCGATACCGGCAGGCGAATCGCAGACCACATAGTCGAAGCCCATGTGCTCAAGATCATGCAGCACCTTCTCGACGCCTTCTTCCGTCAGCGCATCTTTGTCGCGCGTCTGGGAAGCGGGAAGGATGAAGAGGTTCTCGCAGTGGCGATCCTTGATCAGCGCCTGGTTCAGCTTGGCCTCGCCATTGACCACGTTCACGAGGTCATACACGACACGGCGCTCACACCCCATGATGAGGTCGAGGTTGCGCAGACCGACGTCGAAGTCGATCACGGCCGTCTTGAAGCCGCGCAGGGCCAGTCCTGACGAGAATGCAGCGCTGGTGGTGGTTTTACCTACGCCGCCCTTGCCAGAAGTAATGACGATGACTTTCACGTTTTCCCCTTGAATGTATGTATGCCGCGTCAGTCGAGCTGCTGCGGTTCGATTTCTATGGTCTGTGCTTCTCCAGCGTCGTTCAGTCGCACCATGGCACCACGCCCGGCAATTGCCTCAGGGATGCCTTTTTCGAAGGTGCGATAAACGCCGGCGATGGAAACCAGCTCCGGACCGAAATTGGTTGCAATGATGCGCGCCTTGCTGTTTCCCTGCGCACCAGCCAGCGCTCGGCCGCGTAGCGGGCCAAAGCAGTGAATGCTGCCGTCGGCGATGACCTCCGCGCCGTTACTCATGCCTGCCAGCAATACCAGGTCGCCACCACGCGCATACACCTGCTGTCCGGAGCGCAGCGGACGCTCGACGAACAGCGTGTTGGGAATGGACGCCGGAGCAGAAGGGGCTGCGGGTTGCGGCGGAGCCTCCGCCTTTGGCGCAGGTGCTGGCGGCGGTGTGCGAGATGTTTCGCCTGCCGGCCGTTCGCGCAGCTCGAGGTTGTCAAGTATGGCCAGTCCGGCCTGACGCGCAGCGGCCGAGAGCTCTGCGGGCAGGTTGCGTACGCCGATCGGTTGCAGCTGATAGCGTCGGAGCAGGGACAGCAGCCCGGCCCAGTCTACACGTCCAGGCGCCTTGGTGATGCCGGAGAAATCGAGAATGGCGGCTTCGCCATTGAAGAAGTCCGGCATGCCGCCGAGCATCTTGTGCAGCGAGTCGGCCAGACCGACGGGTTCGGTATCGCGCAGGACGGCAATGGTTGCGCCGAGTGTCGTATTGCGAAACTCGATGGAGCGGTTGGGCGCGGACGTGGTCATGTGCAGAGTTTACCGTTTAATCGCGCGAGTTTACTGAGGGTCGGTGAATACGGCAAGAATGTGACGGGCATCCGTGTCACGCCGGCCGCGTTTCAGTGCAGGGTGGGGGGCTGAAACAGCGTATCGATGTCGTCTTCATCGAAACGGTAGGTGTGATTCGACAGTTCGTCATGGACCAGCACCTCGCCCTGTTCGGCAAGTACCGCGCGCACTTCGGCCTCGCCGAGCCCCTGCAGCATGGTTGCGATCTTTTCCGGCTCGGGGGGCCAGATATGGGTAACAGCCCGCGGCGGGTAGATTCTTACGTCTTCTTCGGCAAAAAGGCGGCCAAGCAGCACTTCCGGCGACAGGGTGAGCAGTTCGTCGGGGCGTACGGTCTGCGCAAGCTGCATGATGCGCGACCAGCCATCCTCGTCCTTTGCATCTGCGCCGGGCAGGCGCTGCACGAACAGCGCGGCGCTGGCCGAGGGATCGCAGGCCAGCCAGAGACCCGCAGGCTGTTGCTCCGACTGTTCGAGGTAATGGGAGAACACGCTCGCGATGCTGTCGCCTTCCAGCGGCACCAGACTCTGATAGGGCTGGTCCATGCCCTGGATGTCGAGCGACAGTTGCAGGCGACCATCACCGACAATCTCGCCAAGCGTATCGCCGGTAATTTCGCCTTCCGATTTCGCGTAACCGCGCAGGTTCATTTCGGCGTTGCAATCGACCACGAGCAGCCTGAGCGGACCATGACCCTGAACCTGAAACGTCAGCCGTCCGGTTTGCTTGAGGTTGCCGGTGATGATGGCCGATACCGCACTCATCTCGCCGAGCAGGCGGCTGACAGGCGCCGGATAGTGACGCCCGACCTGCATGGCTTTCCATACGTCGTCAAGACGGACGACCGCACCGCGGATGTCGAGTTTTTCCAGCAGAAAACGCTGTACGTAGCTTGAGGGCAGGGTGCTCATTGATCTTCAGGCTCTGAGGGTTTGATGAAGCTTGCAAAGAGTTGGGGGTCGAACCCCACCAGCAGGTGACCGGATGCCGTTTCGACCACGGGCCGCTTGATCAGGCTCGGGTTCTCCAGCATCAGCTGGACCGCAGCGCTCTGGGTTTCGATCGCCTGCTGCTCGGGCGACAGCTTGCGCCAGGTCGTGCCGCGGGTGTTGATCAGCGTCTTCCAGCCCAGCGCCTTGCTCCAGTCATGCAGCTTGCCGGACGTGATCCCGTCCTTGCGGTAGTCATGAAAGCGATACGCTGCGCCGCGCTCGGTGAGCCAGGCGATGCTCTTCTTCATGGTGTCGCAGTTCTTGATACCGTAGATCACCGTTACCTTGTCCATCTCGTGCTCTCCAACGCGGTCAGGATCGCTCACTTCTTGCGGGCGCGTGCAAAGGCATCGGCAAACGCATTGTTGCCGGCGCTGCGCTCAGCTTGCTTGGCGCGTGCTTCCTGCGGGCGCGCCTGGCGCTGCGGGTTGCCGCGAGGCCCCTGCGGGCGCTCGGGCCGACCGCTGCCTGCATCGCCGCGCGGTGGCTGAACTTCGTCGGCCAGGCGCATGGTCAGCGCAATCCGCTTGCGGAGAACATCGACCTCGAGCACCTTCACTTTCACCACCTGACCCGCCTTGACCACCGAGTGCGGGTCCTTGACGAAGGTGTTCGACAGCGCCGAGATGTGCACCAGTCCGTCCTGATGCACACCGATATCGACGAAAGCGCCAAAGTTCGTGACGTTGGTCACCACGCCTTCGAGCAGCATGCCGGGCTGCAGATCCTTCAGCGTTTCGATGCCATCACGGAAGGTGGCTGTACGGAACTCGGGGCGTGGATCGCGGCCGGGTTTCTCGAGTTCGGCAAGGATGTCCTGTACGGTCGGAAGGCCAAAGCGGTCGTCGGTGAAGTCGGCCGGTCTGAGGCTCTTCAGCATGCTGCCGTTGCCCATCAGCTCGCGAACGCTTTTCTGGACGCGCGCCAGAATGCGCTCGACCACCGGGTAGGCTTCCGGGTGCACCGAGGACGCATCGAGTGGATTGTCACCGGTCTGGATGCGCAGAAATCCGGCGGCCTGCTCGAAGGTCTTGGGGCCGAGTCGCGGCACGTCCTTCAGTGCGCTGCGACTGCGGAAGGGGCCGTTGGCGTCACGATACTCAACGATATTGCCCGCAAGCGTCGCGTTGAGACCGGAGATTCGGGCCAGCAGCGGGGCCGATGCGGTGTTGACGTCCACCCCGACGGCGTTCACGCAGTCTTCGACGACGGCGTCCAGGCTCTTGGCGAGCTTGCCCTGGTTGAGGTCGTGCTGATATTGACCGACCCCGATCGACTTCGGATCGATCTTCACCAGTTCGGCCAGCGGATCCTGCAGGCGACGCGCGATCGACACCGCACCACGCAGGCTGACATCGACATCGGGAAACTCGCGTGCGGCCAGTTCCGACGCCGAATACACCGACGCGCCAGCCTCGGAGACCATGACCTTGGTGAGCTTGAACTCGGGGTGGCGCTGCATCAGTTCCGCCGCCAGCGCGTCGGTCTCGCGTGAGGCGGTGCCGTTGCCGATGGCGATCAGTTCGACCGCGTGCTTCTTTGCCAGCATTGCAAGGGCAGCGAGCGAGGACTCACGGTCACGACGCGGCTCGAAGGGGTAGATGGTCGCGGTATCGACGAGCTTGCCGGTGGCATCGACAACGGCGACCTTCACCCCGGTACGGATACCGGGGTCGAGCCCCATCGTGGTCCGGCTGCCGGCCGGTGCGGCGAGCAGGAGATCCTTGAGGTTGCGGGCAAAGACGCGGGTTGCTTCCTCTTCGGCGCGTTCGCGCAACTCGCTCATCAGTTCGAGTTCGAGATGGAGCGACACCTTCACGCTCCACGTCCAGCGTACCGTGTCCGCAAGCCAGCGATCCGCCGGCCGGCCCTGATTGCGGATGCCGAAGCGCACCGCGATGCGGCCTTCGCAGGGGTGAGGCGCATCGGGATCGGGGCGCTCGACCTCCAGACCGAGGCGAAGCACGCCCTCATTGCGGCCGCGCAGCAGCGCGAGCGCCCGGTGCGAGGGCATGTTTGCGATCGGCTCCTGAAAGTCGAACCAGTCGCGAAACTTCGCACCTTCGGTTTCCTTGCCCTCAATCACGCTGGAGCGGACGAGTCCGTAATCGTGCAGATAGTTGCGCAGTTCGCCCAGCAGCGTCGCGTCCTCGGCGAACTGCTCCATCAGGATCTGGCGCGCACCGTCCAGTACGGACTTTGCATCCTCGAAACCGGCGTCCGGGTTCAGATAGCGGGCCGCCTCGACCTCAGGCGTAAGTGCCGGGTCGGCAAGCAGCGCCTCGGCGAGCGGCGCAATGCCGGCTTCGCGCGCAATCTGGGCCTTGGTGCGGCGCTTCGGCTTGAAGGGAAGGTAGAGATCTTCCAGGCGTTGTTTAGTATCGGCGTTCTCAAGCTCGGCGCGCAGTGCGGGGGTGAGCTTGCCTTGTTCGTCGACCGACGCGATGACGGTGGATCGGCGGTCCTCGAGTTCGCGCAAATACCCCAGCCGCTCTTCCAGCAATCGCAACTGGGTGTCGTCCAGGCCGCCGGTGACTTCCTTGCGGTAGCGCGAGATGAAGGGCACGGTCGCGCCTTCATCAAGCAGTTTCACGGCAGAGAAGACCTGTCTGGCGGGAACGCCGAGTTCATCGGCAATACGGTGTTCGATGGGGGGGAGCATGGCAGGGTCACCGTGGCGAGCACGGCGCAATGGTTCTCATGAAGGGCGCGATGGTGCAGCAAGCGCCGCTGCGGGACAAGGGGGCGACGACAATCGCCCCTTGCCCTCAGAGCGCGACCAGCGTCTGCCTGCCCCACCACTGCTGGTGCGGCGGAAGCTCGACCGCCTGATCGGCAACAGCCGCCTCGGTGCATAACATGCGGCGAAAACCGCTGTTGGGCATGTCGGCGAGTGCGGCGCAACGTGTCTCCCACGGGTTCCAGATCACAACATCCGGAAAACCCTCGGTATTGACGCCGAGACTGCGACGATGGTCACGCACGAGAAGCGGACGGGTCACCTTGCAGTAGATGCGGTCGACCTCGGCGTCGACCATGATCCGCTCACCGCTTTCGCGACGGACGACATTGCCCGCAGCTGTATCGCGATAGCTGAAGCCGTAAAGCCCCTCGAGTGCGATCTCCTCGACTTCGCTGACGCGAAGGTAGGTATGGAGCGCGCCGGTAAATGAAAACGCCTCTTCGCCGGTGTTCTCGACCGAGAGTTCGAGATCGAGCCGGTTGTCTTCCACTGCCACCGTCAGTTCAAGGGCGAAGGCGTGTGGCCAGATGGCGCGCATTTCTTCATCGTCGACGATACGCAGCACCGCAATGGCGAAATCCTCGCCGGTGCGCTGCTCGACGACGCTCCACACTCTGGTACGCACGAATCCGTGCTTCGGAAGTGTGCCCTGGTCGGCAAACTGCGGAAAGCAGACCGGCACCCCGCCCCGAATCGGCACACTGCCGTCAAAGACCGCCTGCTCGCTGAGGTAGAGCCACTCCTTGCCACCGCGTGGCGTCCACGACAGCACCTGTCCACCCAGCAGGCTCACCACCACCCGCGCGCCCGAAACATCCATCGCCAGGGCTGCAAGGCCCTGAAATTCAACCTGTTCTATCGTTGCACTCATCCGGCTCAGTCCTGCAGGGGCAGTACGCCCACCTTGACCGTGTTGTCTTCCGGGTCGTTGGTGAGGATGAAGCCGAGCTTGGAGACGAACTTGAGCATGCGGTCGTTGTTGGAGAGGAACACGCCGTTGATGTAGAGCAGCCCGCGGTTACGGGCGGTTTCGATCAACACGCCCATGAGCTTGCGCGCAAGCCCGCGGTGCTGCCAGTCGTCCGCCACGACAACAGCGAACTCGCAGGATTCACCGTCCGGATTGACTGCATAGCGACACACGCCGATCTCCTTCTCCACGCCGTCCACATCGAGTGTGGCAAGGAAGGCCATTTCGCGGTCGTAATCGATCTGCGTCAGTCGCGCCACCATTGCTGGCGGCAGTTCGCGCATCGTGTTCATGAAGCGGTAGTACTTGGTTTCCTGCGACAGATTGCGCACGAACTCCACTTCGAGGTCGGCGTCTTCGGGCTTGATCGGACGAATGGTCACGACCGTGCCGTCCGGCACTGTCCACTTGCTGATCAGGTGCGATGGATAGGGGTGAATCGCCATGTGATCGTAGCGATCGGCGGTGGGCGACACGTTGTCCACAACGATGCGGGCATCGACCGCTACTGCGCCGTTTTCATCGACGATCAGCGGGTTGATGTCCATGCCGGTGATCCACGGCAACTCGCACACCATTTCCGAGACACGCAACAGCACCAGTTCCAGCGCATCCATGTCGACGGCGGGGAGATTACGGAACTCGCCGAGACGGACGGCGATCCGGGTGGAGCGGATCATGTCACGCACCAGGAAGCCGTTGAGCGGCGGTAGCGCCACCGCGATGTCGCGGTTGGCCTCGACCTGGTTACCACCTTCACCGAAGGTGATCACGGGGCCGAACACCGGGTCGCGGCGGACACCGATCACCAGTTCGCGACCATTGCGCTTCTGGATCATGGGTTCGATCGAGACCCCGTTGATGATGGCGTCGGGCTGGCTCTTCTTTACCGCCTCGAGAATCTCCTGATAGGCCGAACGCACGACGGCGAGACTGGTGAGGTTGAGCCGCACCCCGCCGACATCGGACTTGTGGATCACCGATGCGGAGTCGATCTTCATCACCACCGGCAGACCAATTTCTTCCGCAAGCACCATGGCTTCGGTCGCCGAGCGCGCCACGACGGTCTGCGCAATCGGAATCCGGAACGCGGCGAGCAAGGCCTTGGATTCCATTTCGTTGAGGGTCTTGCGACGCTCACTGAGTGCAGTTTCGATGACCAGACGGGCGCTTTCGACCGACGGCGGCGACAGGTGGGACAGCGAGGCCGGCACCTGCATCAGCAGCTTCTGGTTGCGGTAGTAGGACGAAATGTGGCCGACCAACTCCACTGCGGGCTCTGGCGTGCGGAAGGTCGGAATGCCGGCCTCGATGAACATGCGGCGCGACTCTGCCACGAGTTCTTCGCCCATCCAGCAGGTCACAACCGGCTTGTCCGCGGTTTTTTCGATTTCGATGACGGTCCTGGCAACCTCACTCGGATTGGTCATGGCCTGCGGCGTCAGCATGACCAGCACGCCGTCCACGTTGGGGCCGTCGATGACCGCCTGCAGGGTCTTGCTGTAGCGCTCGGGATCGGCGTCGCCGAGGATGTCGATCGGATTGCCGCGCGACCAGCCTGCCGGCAGGATGGCGTTGAGCTTCTCCATCGTGCTGTCGGAAAACTCGCTCAGCGGAATGTCGATATCCATTGCGCGGTCGGCTGCCATCACACCCGGCCCGCCGCCGTTGGTAATGATTGCAAGGCGGTTGCCGCGCGGCCGGAAATGGGAGAACAGCGCATTGGCCGCGGCAAAGAGCTGGCCAAGGTTGTACAGGCGGATCACGCCGGCACGACGGAGTGCGGCGTCAAAGACGGCATCGTCGCCTATCGGGGCGCCCGAATGCGACAGAATGGCGCGTGACACGTCCGGATGACGTCCGGCCTTGATCAGCAGCACCGGCTTTACCCGCGCTGCGCCGCGAAGCGCGCTCATGAAGCGGCGTGCATCGCGGATACCTTCGACGTACAGGAAGATGCTCTCGGTACGCGGGTCCGAGATCATGAACTCGAGCACCTCGCCGAAATCGATATCGCTTGAAGTGCCCAGCGACACCACCGCGGAAAAGCCCACATTGTTCGGTTTTGCCCAGTCAAGAATGGCCGCACACAGCGCGCCCGACTGCGAGATCAGGCCGATGCTGCCCTTGCTGGCCGTCGCATGGGCAAACGTGGCATTGAGCCCGAGGTCGGGACGCATGATGCCAAGGCAGTTCGGCCCGAGCAGACGGATCTTGTGCCGCCGCGCCGCTTCGACGACGTGACGTTCGTAGAGGGCGCCACGCGGGCCTGCTTCGGAAAATCCGGACGACAACACGACGGCTGCCTTCACCCCGGCACGGCCGCAGCTGTCGATGATGGCAGCGACCTTCTCGGCGCGGACGGCTACGACCGCAAGATCCAGCCGTTGCGGAACATCTTCGACGGATTTGTAACAAATGAGGTCGAATACGTTCTCATGCTTCGGATTGACCGCGAACAGCCGCCCCTTGAAGCCCGCATCGATCATGTTGCGCATGAGCACGCTGCCGAGCGAATTCTCGCGCTCGCTGGCACCGATAATGGCTACCGAGCGGGGCTCCAGAAGAGGGGAAAGATAGTGTTTTTCATTCATGAAAGGGCTGCCCTGTAAGGGTATGACGCCGCCGGCTCACGCCTTCAAGGTCGGTTGACCATGACGGGTCATCGATAATGAGCAAATTATACTGCAGTGCACAATAAGCCAGCCTAGGGATTACCCTAGGTTGCGAAAAGGGTTCACCTGTATCGCGCGCCACATTGTGTATCGGCTTCGATGCACGGAAATTGACGCTTGTCACAGGGTGAAGTAAAAACGTGCGCCACGACCGGGTTCTGCCTCTGCCCGTATGCTGCCGCCATGGCGCTGAATGATGCGCTGAACGGTCGCCAGCCCGATTCCGGTGCCAGCAAACTCGGCGCTGTTGTGCAGACGACTGAAGGGGCGAAAAAGACTTGCGGCAAAAGCCATGTCGAACCCGGCCCCGTTGTCTTCAACGCAGAACACCCGCCGCTCTCCTTCCAGACTGACGCCGAAAATGATTTTTGCGTCCGGTTTGCCAGCCGAGAACTTCCACGCATTGCGCAACAGGTTCTCAAGCATCACGCGTACAAGCACACGATCCGCACTCACGGTCATTTCACGCGTTACTTCGAACTCAACCTTGCGCTCAGGTTCCTCGGAGCGGATCTCGTCAATGATCTGCAGCGCAAGTTCGGACAGATTGACGGCCTCCTTGTGCACCGACTGTCGGGTCAGTCGCGCGAGTTCGATGAGCGCGTCGATCAGGTGCGCCATGCGGTGGGTGGCACGGCGGATGCGTTCGATGTAGTCGGTCGTCGCAGGCGTGAGTTGTCCGCTGAGATCTTCCTCAAGAATGCGTGCGAAGCCATCAATCGCACGCAAAGGGGCGCGCAGGTCGTGGGACACCGAATAGGAGAACGCTTCGAGCTCGCGATTGGCGGCTTCCATCTCGGCAGTGCGGAGCCGAACCCTCGATTCAAGCTCCTGATTGACGTTTTTCAGGGTGAGCTCGGCGACCTTGCGCGATGAGATGTCGTCCAGTGTCCCGGCAATGCCCCTGATCTCGCCGTTGCTGCCGATGAGCGGGCGTCCCGAGGCCTCGATCCAGCGTATTTCGCCCTTTCGGGTGCGCAACCGTGTCTGGCAGGTACATTCCGAAATTTCACCCGACATGATTTGTGCAAGCATGTGCCTGACGCCCGGGCAGTCGTCGGGGTGCAGAAAATCGGTAAACGGCCGCCCCAGACTGCGCTCGATCGTGTGTCCGGTAAGACGGTGCCATACGCCGTTCAGAAAACTCAGGCGTCCATCAGGATCGGTCTGGAAGATCACCTCGATGACCGACTCGACCACGTCGTGGTAGCGCTGTTCGCTCTCATTCAGCGCCCGCTCGGCACTCACGCGCGAGGTCACACTGCGCCCGATGCCGTGATAGCCGACGAAAACCCCCGCCTTGAAAACGGGGCTCCCGACGAGTTCGAAATAGTGGGTCTGGTTGTCCTTGGACTGGTGAGAGAAGACCAGACTGCTTCGTTCGTGCCGATCGAGGCGTCGACGATATTCGGTCCAGTCCTGTTCCGCCGCGTGAATCGCGGGGCTCTCCCACGGAGGACGGCCGATCAGGCGCTGTGGATCTTCCCCCGTTTGCTTCTGGAAGCCAGCGCTGATATCGGTATAGCAGTGTGCGTCGTCGGTCTCCCAGCGCCAGTCGCTGGCGAGTTCGAGCAGTTCGCGCAGGCGGTTGCGTTCTTGCAGTAGCTTCCGATCAGGACGCGCGCGTTTGTCGGCCTTGCCGCGCAGCAGTCCGAGCGTGAGCATGCCCGCCACCACAAGTGACGGGAACGCCAGAATGCTTAGCCAGTCGGGGCTGTTCACCCTGCGGCCTCGGTCATTCCGGTGTAAGACGGGCGGGGCTGCCGCTTGCCGTGAGTGAGTCCGGTATGTGCCAGAACCATGTCTGCTCCTTCATCAACGCGTGTGCGTCGGTAGAATGAGGTGACCTGCTGTTGCTGCCTCCCTTCATGATAATGCCTTACAGAGCGGACAATGACCGAATTCAACCAGTCTCGTAACCCATCCGGTTGTGCTGGACATGGCGCCGGCGGAGACCCGTCGCCGTGGGTGCGCCGTTTCAGCGCCCTGATCCCGGCGGGCGGGCACGTGCTCGACTATGCCTGCGGCGGAGGGCGTCACGCCCTGTGGCTTGCCCGCCACGGCTATCGCGTCGAAGCGGCTGACCGCAATCGCGACGCATTGGCTGGTCTCGTGCAAGAGCAAGGCATTTCCACCCGTGAAGTTGACCTCGAATCGAGCGACTGGCCCTATGTCGGCCAGTTTTTTGATGCAGTCGTGGTTTGCAACTACCTGTACCGGCCCGGCTTCGAACGCCTGCTCGATCTGCTGCCCGAGGGCGGGGTGCTGATCTACGAAACCTTCATGGCCGGAAACGAGCAGTTTGGCAGGCCTGCGAGCCCCGATTTCCTGCTGTTGCCAGGCGAGCTTCTGACGCGCTGTGCGGGATGGCAGATCGTCGCCTTCGAGCAAGGCGTCGTGAGCAGCCCCCGTCAGGCCACGATCCAGCGCATCTGTGCCGTTCGCGGTCCAGCGCTTGCAACGGTGCTGCCCTGATCAGGCAGGCAGCTTCGCCAGAATCTGCTGCGCAAGCAGGTCGATGCCTGCGGGCGACAGGTCGCGGGTCTCGAACGCGGGGGCACCGGCCAGGCCGGGAAAGTTGCCGCCCTGCGAGCGACGGTAGAGCGGATCGTAATGCAGGTCGATGAACTCACCGAACAGGGTCGGCAAGTCGCGGCTTTCGGCAAGCTGCCGCCAACGCGCCAGCGTTTCGTTGCTCTGCAGACTTCTCAGGCGTTCGATGTTCTGCAGCAGGGTGGGGATGTCATCGCCCAGATAGGCATAGTCACGGATCAGGAAGCTTAGCCTGGCGTCGCGTTCTGCCTCGATCCGGATGCAAGGTGCGGCGCGCATTGCGCCGATCAGCGGCTCCGGAATATGGGTGCGGCCAATCTTGCGGCTTTCGGCCTCGACAAACACGGGCCGCGCCGGATCGAGTTTGCGGATGCGGTCATACAGCGTGGTCTCGAAGCCCTTCTGCGTCGGCTGGGGTCGGTCGGGCAGGGCACCGAGCACCGAACCCTTGTGCGCCGCGATGTCCTCAAGGTCAAGCACCTGGGCGCCGTGCCGGGCAAGTGCCTCGAGGATGCGCGTTTTCCCGCTTCCGGTTGCGCCGCAGATCATGCGCAGTGGCAGTTGCGGTGCCAGTGTCTCGATCTGTTCGATCACCAGGTGCCTGAACTGCTTGTAGCCACCGGCGAGTTGTTGTGCGTCCCACCCGATCAGGCGCAGCCAGGTCACGAACGATCCGCTGCGCTGGCCTCCGCGCCAGCAGTAGACGAGAGGGCGCCAGCTGCGGGGCTTGTCCTGCATGTAGCCCGAAACATGACGGGCAATGTTCTCTGCCACCATTGCGCCACCGATGCGACGGGCTTCGAAGGCTGATTTCTGCTTGTATATGGTTCCGACAACGATCCGCTGTTCGTTGTCCAGCACGGGCAGGTTGATGGCCCCGGGTACGTGGTCCTCGGCAAATTCGGCGGGGGTACGGACGTCGATGATCTCGTCAAAGGTTTCCAGCTGTGCTACGGTCGCGACGCCTTTCTGCATGTATTGTTACGGGCAAGGTCGCAATGTTGCCGACTGCCCGGTACTCCCTTCAGGTCATGGATCAGATCAAACTTACCCAATTCTCCCACGGCGGTGGATGTGGCTGCAAAATTGCCCCCGGCGTCCTCTCTGAACTGCTGTCGCAAATGCCGCCCGGCCTTGTCCCGCCCGATTTGCTGGTCGGTACCGATACCGCGGACGATGCAGCGGTGTATCGCCTCAACGACCGCCAGGCCGTGGTGGCGACCACCGATTTCTTTACCCCGATCGTCGACGACCCGCGCGACTTTGGTCGCATTGCGGCCACCAACGCCCTGTCCGACGTTTATGCGATGGGCGGCACGCCGATCTTTGCACTGGCCATTGTCGGCATGCCGCTCGACAAGCTCCCGGGTGAGGTGATCGGTCGCATTCTCGAGGGCGGTGCTTCCGTGTGTCGCGAAGCCGGCATTCCCGTTGCGGGTGGGCACTCGATCGACGTGCTCGAACCCATCTACGGCCTCGTCGGGATCGGGGTGGTCGACCCCGCGCGGGTTCGCACCAATTCCGGCGCACGCGAAGGCGACGCACTGATCCTTAGCAAGCCGCTCGGGATCGGCATTCTGTCGGCCGGTCTGAAGAAGGGCATCCTCAGTGCGGATGGCTACGCCGAAATGCTGCGATGGACCACGACGCTGAACCGTGTCGGCGCAAAACTTGCCGAGCTCGATGGCGTGCACGCCATGACCGACGTGACCGGCTTTGGGCTTGCAGGCCACCTGCTCGAGATGTGTCGCGGGGCAGGGCTTGCGGCCGAGGTCGAGTTCGACAGCCTGCCTGTGATTCCGGAGGCGCTGCACCTCGTTCGCGACGGCGTCGCAACCGGCGCATCGTCCCGCAACTGGGCAAGCTACGGCGCTTCGGTTTCGATGCGCGGAGATGCGCCCGAGTGGCAGCGCAAGCTGGTCACCGATCCGCAGACCTCGGGCGGCTTGCTGATCTCATGCGCGCCAGCGCTTGCAAATGAGGTGCTGGCACTGATCGAGGCGGAGCAGGGCAATGCAGCTCGCGTCATCGGTCACATGCGCGCGGGCTTGCCTGTGCTCACCGTTGACTGACCGGCTCAGCGTTTCGCGGTCGCTTGTCCGAGCATCGGTTTGAGCGAAGCCCAGACGGTGTCGAGCACTTGGAACTGGGCCTCTGCAGTGGGATGTATGCCGTCGGAAAGAAAGAACTCGGGACGGTCTGCAAAGCCCTCTAGCAGGAATGGCACGAGGGGCACACCTGTCGTTCGGGCAACCTCGGCATAGGCTGCGGTAAAGCTGCGCGTGTAGGCAGGGCCGTAGTTTGGCGGCATCTGCATGCCTACAAGCAGCACCTTGCTGCCGGCCTTGCGTGCCTCCGACACCATTGCGTCGAGGTTCGCAACCAGCAGCTTCGTGGGCAGGCCGCGCAGGCCATCATTGGCGCCAAGCTCGATAATGACGACGTCGGGCTTGTGCGTGTTCAGCGCGGCGGGCAGGCGGGAGCGTCCGCCCGCCGAGGTTTCACCGGAAACACTGGCATTCACCACCCGATGGGGGAACCCTTCCGTCTCGAGGCGCGTCTGCAACAGGGTGGGCCAGGCCTCTTCGGCTTTGAGCCCGTAGCCGGCAGAAAGGCTGTCCCCCCACACCATGATCGTTGCTGCCTGAGCGGCACCGGCAAACAGAAAAAGCAGGAAGGTGAGCATGGATCGCAGCGGCATTCAAATCTCCAGTCCGGTCCTCGAAGTCGAGGATCTGAGTAAAAGTGTAACGATGGCCGACGGCAAGGGCGAGTTGCATATTCTCAACAGGATCTGCTTCGCGGTCGGTTCGGGCGAGTCGGTGGCGATCGTCGGCGCATCGGGTTCGGGCAAATCCACCCTGCTCGGATTGCTTGCGGGGCTGGATGTTCCCGTCAGCGGCAGTGTGCGAATACTCGGCACCAGGCTGTTCGAGCTCGACGAGGATGAGCGGGCCGCGCTGCGCGGAGAATCCGTCGGCTTCGTTTTCCAGTCCTTCCAGCTGTTGCCGGCACTCACTGCGCTCGAAAACGTGATGCTCCCGCTGGAGCTGGCCGGCAACACCGACGCCGAGGGCATCGCGACCCAATGGCTGGAGCGCGTCGGCCTGGGCAGCCGGATCATGCATTACCCCAAGCATCTTTCCGGCGGCGAGCAGCAGCGCGTGGCACTTGCGCGCGCCTTCGCCGCCAGTCCCAAATTGCTCCTTGCCGACGAACCGACCGGCAACCTTGATGCGGCCACGGGTCAGGCAATCATCGAGCTGATGTTCAACCTCAATCGCGAGGCGGGTACAACGCTCATTCTGGTGACCCATGACGAGTCTCTGGCGCAGCGCTGCGGTCGAATTCTGCGCATGACGGCCGGCGAGCTTGCCGAGGTCGAAGCCGAAGTGACAGCGCCGGGCTGAGCCTGTCTGCGATCACGGCCTCCGCTGCAGCCGGTACAGACTTTCCCGGCGTCAGCGGATCATGCGGGCCGCGCAAGAACGCGCGCCCGCTCAGGCGCAATGCATCCGGCGGCGGACGAAAGGTGCTCAGGTGCGCCCCGGGTGTGCGGGCGTTCCCGCAAGCCTTGCACGAATCGCCTCGGCGCACGCCACGCCCGAGCGCACCGCCGACTCAAGGGTTGCCGGGTAGTCGGAGTCGATGTAATCGCCCGCAAGCCACAAACCGGGTACCGGCGTCCGGATGCCGGGACGGAGAAGATCCGGACGGCACGCAAAAGTCGCACGTTTCTCCACGATCACCTGCGACCACCGGGGCGCTGGAAGGCGGCGTCCGAGCTCGCGCTCGAGCTGGGCAAGCACGGCGAGGATCAGCTCGTCGTGCGACCAGCCTTCGTACTCACCGTGCGCACTGATGACGCAGGCCAGCAGGCCGGCTTCACCCCCGAAGCGGCCGCGATCGAAGGCCCACTGGGCGGGACCGTCCGCGAGCCCAATCATGGCCTCCGGCAGAGTCTGACCTTCACCCAGCGCCAGATAGACGGTTGCGATCGGCTCGTGCGGCAGCGCCTCGATCTGCGTCACCAGGCGGTCACACGCCCCCGTTGATGCGAGCAGGCTGGTCGCGTGGTAGGGCGCGGTGGCGATGACGACCTGGGTCCAGGGCTGGCTGCCCGGATCGCCATTGAGCCAGAACCCGCTCTCACTCGGGGTGATCGCGTCAATGCCGTTTCCGGTACGCAGCTTGCCCCTGCGGGTTGCCAGATAGCGCGCAGCGGCGACCGGGAACAGCTCTGACAGATCGATGCGCGGAATCAGCAATTCGCTGGCGGAGGCCGATGCGGCAAGGCTGTCGCGCAACACGTTCGCAAAGATCTGTGCCGAGGCTTCGGCGCTCGGCGTATTGAGTGCCGCCACGCACAGCGGCACCCAGACCAGCTCGCACAGGTTTGCGGTCTGGCGCGTGGTCCTGAGCATGTCGTCTACCGTCATGCCGGCTGCGACACGGAAGCCGGCCTTGCGCAGCCAGCGCATCAACCGCAGCATGGCGAAGCGATCCTGCCAGTCAAGTCCCTTTGCCAGCAGCAGCCCGACGGCAAGGTGGAAGGGAGCGGGCAGGGGGGCCGCCTTCAGGCTCATGCGGCCCGGAACATGCAATGTGAGGGGCAGGCGTTCGAGCTGCTTGGGCGAGCCGCCCGTCAGGCGCAGAAGCCGCGTCAGCTCGGTATAGGCGCCAATCAGGATATGCTGACCATTGTCAACTTCCCGCCCATCCTTGCGGACGACCCGCGCCCTGCCGCCGAGCGTGAGCGAGCGTTCGAACACGGTGGCGTGAATACCATGGCGTGCCAGCTCGACCGCACAGGCGAGACCCGCATAGCCGGCACCGATGATCGCGACCGTAGGAACGCCGCTCATCTCAACCCTTCATCCAGGTCCAGCCGGCGAGCCAGACCTTGCGCACCGGGGTCAGCGAGGTGCGACGGTCGAGCACCAGGAAGCCATCGCGGGCGATCTCTTTCAGCAGCGTGCGGTAGATCGCCGCCATGACCAGGCCGGGACGCTGGCTCTTGCGGTCGACCGCAGGCAGGTTGGCGAAGGCCTGGTCGTAGAACTGCTCGGCACGCTCCGTCTGAAACGCCATCAGCTCACGGAAATTGTCCGAGTACTTGGCTTCGAGAATGTCGCTTGCAGGGACGTTGAAGCGCTGCAGGTCCTCGATCGGCAGGTAGATCCGGCCGCGGCGGGCATCCTCACCGACATCGCGAATGATGTTGGTGAGCTGGAACGCCATGCCGAGGTCATGCGCGTACTTCTGCGTCTGGCGATCGGTGTAGCCGAAAATCTCGGCCGCGAGCAGGCCGACGACGCTGGCCACGCGATAACAGTAGAGCTGCAGGCCCTTGAAATCGAGATAACGCGTCTGCTGCAGGTCCATCTCCATGCCGTCGATGATCTCGAGCAGTTGTTCCTGCGGCAGGCTGAACTGAGCGCTGACGTCCTGAAGCGCGTGACCGACCGGGTGCGTCGGCGTCCCGCCAAACACGCGTCCGACCTCATGTCGCCACCAGTCGAGCTTGGTGTGTGCGAGCGAGACGTCGTGGCATTCATCGACCACGTCGTCCACCTCGCGACAGAATGCATACAGTGCGGTGATCGCCCGGCGCCGCTCGGGCGGCAGGAACATGAAGCTGTAGTAGAAGCTGGAGCCACTCTTGGCGGCCTTGTCCTGGCAGTAATCGTGGGGATTCATTGTTTTTTCTCTTGAAACAGGGCGCGCCAGGCGATTCGCACCCAGTCGGTCTTGCCCAGTACCGGGCGATGGCGGAACACATCGTAACCGGCCGACTCGATGCAATCCAGAATTCGCAGGCCACCGGCGACGACGAGGCGCAACTCCCAGCCCACCCTGCCAGGCAGTCGCAGTGCAAGCGGGGCGCCTTCGAGCATCATCTCGCGTGCGCGTTTCACCTCGAAGGCAAGCAGCGCGCGCCAGCGTTCATCGCATCGTGAAGCCTCAATATCGCCCGCATCCACCCCAAAGCGCGCGAGATCGTCCTGCGGAATGTAGATGCGTGTCTTGCGCCAATCGACTGCGACATCCTGCCAGAAATTGATCAGCTGCAGGCTGCTGCAAATGCAGTCCGAAAGATGAAAGTTGTCGCCTTCCGTCCTGTCATACAGATGCAGCAGCAGCCGCCCGACCGGATTCGCCGACCGCCGGCAGTAGTCGAGCAGTTCGGGAAAGTCTGCGTAGCGCGTCTTGCCGACGTCCTGGCTGAATGCGTCGAGCAGGTCGCGCAGCAACTGTACCGGTA
Organism: Parazoarcus sp. PS-13 R2A; assembly: GCF_057621855.1. NCBI lineage: Bacteria > Pseudomonadati > Pseudomonadota > Betaproteobacteria > Rhodocyclales > Zoogloeaceae > Parazoarcus > Parazoarcus sp. PS-13 R2A. The sequence continues at coordinate 25,257 of NZ_JBYEXN010000005.1, read as the reverse complement.
AGCCGAACTCGCGCACAGCCCGGCCCAGGCGTTCGAACATCGGCGCGAGCGTGGCATCGCGGATGGCTTCGCCGCGTTCCATTGCGTTGAGCGCGTTGCGGTAATCGTTGAGCCGCGCCAGGCGCATCACCGCGGTGGCATCGCCCTCGTCGGCGATGTCGTCCGCGCTGCGGGAGAAGGCATAGATCGCTTCCACCGGTTCGCGCAGACGGGCCGGCAGCAGAAATGACGCAACGGGGAAGTTTTCGTAGTGATCGACGGGCATCGGAACAGGCGGGAAGCACGGATTTTGGCGCGGATGACGCGGGCGGAGTATAAGCGAAGACGCCCTTCGGGCACTTTCTACGTCTTCGGCAGTCAGGTTGCCATGCTCAGAATCGCAAAACTCTGCAAGACCCTCTCGACAGTGCCGCCGCGCAAACTCTTCGACCTGCTCAGCCTCGACGTTGTCGCGGGTGAATGCGTGGCCATCATCGGCGAATCCGGGGTCGGGAAATCAACGCTGCTCAACTGCATTTCCGGTCTCGAGCCTGTCAGCAGCGGCAGTATCCGCGTCGGCGACACCGAGCTGGCCGGACTTGGGGACGATGCCCTGTCCCGTTTGCGTCGTGACCGTTTCGGCTTCGTGTTTCAGGCGTTTCACGTTCTTCCTCATCTTACCTTGCTCCAGAACGTGGCTGTGCCGCTGTGGCTGCAAGGCCGGCAGGGCGCCGAAGCAGACCGGTGTGCGCAGGACATGCTGGAGCGTGTCGGGCTCGGCAAGCGTGCGGGCGACTGGCCTGGAAATTTGTCTGGCGGGGAATTGCAGCGTGTCGCCATTGCACGGGCCCTGGTGCACCGGCCCATGGTAGTGCTCGCGGATGAACCTACCGGCAACCTCGACCCGGCACGGGCGATGGACGTGCTCGACCTGCTTCTGAGCAGCATCCGCACCGGCGGTGCAGCGGGCGTGCTGGTCACGCATTCGCGTGCGGCGGCTCAGCGCGCTGACCGGGTGTTCGAACTGCGGCAGGACGGACTGGTGCAGGTGGTGGTCGCTGCGCAATGAATCCAGCCTTGATCCGCCTCTTTGCCGCCAGTCTTGGGCGCCGGCGATTGGCCACCGCGCTTGCCTTGATCGCCATTGCACTTGGGGTGGCACTCGGGCTCGCGGTGCAGCTGATTCATGAGGCAGCGCTCGACGAGTTCGGGCGTGGAATGCGCGAACTCGCGGGTGAAGCCGATCTTCAGGTCAGGTCCGGGCGGGGCGGCTTCGATGAGCAGCTCTACCTCAACCTTGCCCAGCGCCCCGAGGTGGCGGAAGCGAGCCCGGTGCTCGAAGTCGAGGCGCGCTTGCCGGGGAGGGCGGGTACGCTGCGGATCCTGGGGGTTGATCTCTTTCGCATCGCACAGGTTCAGCCTGCGCTCATGCCGGTGGCGGATGATCGCGATGCGCGCTTTGCGGCCCTGCAGGCCGATACGGTCTTTCTGAGCGCCGCGGCGAGGGAGAAAGCGCTCGCCGAAGGCAAGAACGTGCTGCGCGTGCAGGCGGGGCTCGAAGTCGTGGGCTTTCGGGTCGCAGGCACGGTTCCCGGGGCTGGCACCGGGCAGGTGCTTGGTGTGATGGATATTGCTGCGGCACAGGATGCCTTTGGGCAGGTCGGTCGGCTCACGCGCGTCGACCTGAAGCTCGCCCCGGGTATCGGCCGCGAGCAGGCCATCGCCCGTCTGGGTCCGCTGTTGCCTGCGGGTACCACCATGACCCAGCCCGAGGCCTCGGGCACCGAAGCGGCGGCGCTTTCGCGCGCGTATCGCGTCAACCTGACGATGCTCGCCGCAATCGCCTTGCTCACGGGTGGTTTTCTGGTGTTCTCCACGCAGTGGCTGTCGGTGGTGCGACGTCGGCGCGAGTTTGCGCTGTTCCGCGCCCTTGGCATGACGCGCGGAACCCTGATGCGGGGGCTGTTGCTGGAGGGCGCAATCACCGGATTCGCTGGCGGTCTTGCCGGTGTCGCACTTGGACACCTGTTCGCCGGGCTCGCTTTTCGCCTTATCGGCGGTGACCTCGGCGCCGGCTACTTCGAAGGCATTCGCCCATCGCTCCAGTTCTCGCCCACCGTCACCGCCTTTTACATCGCACTTGGCGTTGTTGCGGGGATTGCCGGTGCATGGGTTCCTGCGCGCGATGCGGCGTTGATGTGGCCCGCATCGGGCCTGAAAGCCGGGGCCGCCGAAGCCGCCGTGCTCGGGGCCGGTAAGTCACGTGGCGGGCTCGCGCTGCTGTGTTTAGGGCTGGGGGTACTGGCCTGCTTTCTGCCACCGCTGAGCGGGATCCCGGTCGGCGGATATCTGGCCGTTGCACTGGCTTTGGCGTGTGCGGTACTGGCGCTGCCGGGGGCGACACGGGTCGCGATGCGGATACTGACCGTTGGCCGTGGTGCGGAGTGGCGCCTCGCCCACGCGCGCCTTGCAGCGGCGCCCGGACAGGCAGTGGTTGCGGGGGCGGGCGTTGTCGCAAGCGTGGCCCTTGCGGTGTCGATGGCGATCATGGTCAGTTCGTTCCGGGTGTCGGTGGATGACTGGCTGAGCACGGTGCTGCCCGCAGATCTGTACCTGCGCGCGTCGAGTGCCGGCGCCAGCGGCTTTTTCGATGCCAAGGCACTCGAGCGGGTCGAGCAGACGCCCGGCGTCGAGTTCACCGATACGGTGCGCGCAACCGAGTTGAGACTCATCGACGGTCGTCCGCCCGTAACCCTGATCGCACGTTCAATCAGCCGTGGCTGGGGCTTGCCGCTGGTGTCGGGCAGTCTGCTCCCGGCATCGGATGGGGATCAGTCGGGCCTGCCTTCCGCCTGGATCTCCGAGGCCGTCGCCGATCTGATGCAGCTGGCCCCGGATGCCACGATCGAACTGCCGATCGCGGGGCGCATGGTAGCGTTCCGGGTGGCTGGCGTGTGGCGTGATTACGCGCGCCAGAATGGGGCCGTCGTCATTGATCGCGAGCTATATCGCAGCATGTCCGGCGACCTGAAGGTGAATGACGTTGCGATCCGACTTGCCCCTGGCGCGTCAGCGGATGCCGTCGCGCTCGCCCTGCGCGAGACCTTCGGCGACGAGCTTGTCGAGATTGCATTGCCAGGCGAAATTCGCAAGATCAGCCTGGAGATTTTCGATCGTACATTCCTGGTGACCTATCTCATGGAAGCGGTGGCAATCATGATCGGTTTGTTCGGCATTGCCAGCACCTTTGCGGCGCTGTCGACCGCGCGCGGGGGCGAGTTCGGCATGCTCCGGCATCTTGGAATGACCCGCGCGGAAGTCGGGCGACTGATCGCACTCGAAGGCGGGCTGACGGCTGCCGTCGGGGTCGGTGTCGGGTTGATCGCGGGCGGCGGGATTGCCTGGGTTCTGATCGAAGTGGTCAATCGGCAGAGTTTTCACTGGAGCATGGATATTCATGTTCCCTACGCCGGTTTGATTCTGTTCTCGGCGGGGCTGGTTGCACTTGCCACAATCGTGGCGCGATTGGCCGGATACCGCGCCATGCGCGAGTCTGCGGTGCTCGCAGTGCGGGAGGACTGGTGATGATGCGACGGTGGTCGCGCACGCTCACGACCTGGCTGTTCAGCGCCGCGTGCATATGGGGTGCAGCCTGCCACGCTGCCGACGACACCGGAGCCTTGCGCGGCGCCGGTCCTCCATATCCCGAGGTCACCCCCGGAACCACACTGGTGTTTCCGCGCGATCATGGTTCCCACTCCGAGTTCAGAACCGAATGGTGGTACATCACCGGTTGGCTGCAAGACGAAGCTGGCGCGGAACGCGGCTTTCAGCTGACCTTCTTTCGGGTGCGGCCGCGCATCGGGGAGGCAAGCCGCAGTCGCTTCAGTCCCCGCCAGCTAATGCTGGCGCACGCGGCGATCGCCGACCCGGAAAAGGGGCGTTTGCTGCACGCGGAACGCGCTGAGCGCCATCTTCCGCCGCTGGCAAGCGCCAGCGAAGCACATACGGATGTGCGCATTCGCGACTGGTCGCTGACGTGGTCCGCAGCGCCTGACACTGAAGGCGTGTACCGCGCACGGGTCGGTGCAGGCGAGTTTGCCTTCGATCTCGAACTCCGCCCGGACGGGCCCCCAGTGCTGAACGGGCGGGGGGGCTACAGCCGCAAGGCTCCCGACCCGAAACATGCGAGCTATTACTACAGCCGCCCGCAACTGAAAGTCAGCGGAGCGTTGCGTGCGGGCCAGGACAGCCATCGTGTCACAGGAACGGCATGGCTCGATCATGAATGGTCGAGCGAGATCATGCCGGCGGGCGCACAGGGCTGGGACTGGATCGGCATCAATCTGCGTGACGGCGGCGCCTTGATGGCATTTCGCATGCGGGGCGAGAACGGCATGCCGGTCTGGCGTGCGGCTACGCTGCGTGTAACAGACGGCAGTTTGCGCATTTTCCAGGCCGATGAGGTCCGCTTCGTGCCGGGGCGGGAGTGGCGTTCGCCGCGCTCGGGCGCCACGTACCCGGTGGAGTGGGCGCTCCATCTCGAAGGTACAGACGCAGCGCCGGCGCGCACGTTCCGCATCGTTCCGCTGATGGACGACCAGGAGCTCGACAGCCAGGCCTCGACCGGTGCGATTTACTGGGAAGGCGCGGTGCGGCTGTTCGAAGGCGGCACTGAACCGCGCGAGATCGGCAAGGGCTACCTTGAGATGACGGGATACGCCGAGCGGCTTGAAATGTAGGTGCTCGCCTGTCTGACCCTAGCCGGTCAATGCCACAGGTGTTGCCACCAGGTCTCCCTGGGCGTAATTGAAGCCGTATTCGCGCAGGGAATCATGCAGCAGCGCGTCTTCGACTTCCGAGGCAACGACCGGAATCGACAGCGCGGCCGCCATTCCACACAGTGCCTGCGCGACATTGCACCCCGCCTCCAGTCCAAACGACTCCACCAGTGTTTTCAGGCTGACCTTGACGAAGTCCGGATGCAGCGATGGCAGCAGCACGGTCGCCCCACCGTCAAGTTTCTCGATGGCTATCCGCATCCCGATCTCGTGAGCCAGTTCGAAGAAGAGCCTGCACTCCTCGGGTGCCTGCTCGGTCAGTCGGGCAGGGCACTCAAGAATCACCATCGAGGGCGACAATTCAGTTTCTGCGAGAAAGGAGGTCAGTCTGGGCAGGTAAGCCCGGGGATTGGCAACGGTGGCCGAGCCAAGATTGAGACTGAACTGTCTGATGTCAGGCTGTCGTGAAATCAGGCGGCAGGCACGCTCTGCGACCCACAGGTCGAGTTCGAGCAGCGTATCGGGAGACTCGATGCTGGACAGCAGTTCCATGGGCGAGTGCATGCCACCGGTCGTGTCACTGACCCGGAGCAGGACTTCGTACCATTCACACTGAAGGCCGTCGTCAAGGGCCCTGATCGACTGCTTGAAGAGCGACAGGCGCTCGTAGGGAATCACGCCCGAGAGCGCCATGCTCGCTGCAGGCAGATCGGTCTTCCGACGATTGCCGGCGGCCTCCGCTGAATGCTCCACAACCTGATTTCGACCGGCCTTCTTCGCGGCGTAGCAGGCAAGATCGGCGGCGACGAGCAGATCGGACGCGCTATTGGTTCGGCCGTCGATTCGCACCAGCCCGATACTTGCACCGACCGTAAAGCGCCGTTCCTCCCAATGGAATCGGTAGGTGGACACCACTTCGCGCAAACTTTCGGCCAGGCCGCGTGCGTCGGCCGGGCTGCATTCGTGGAGGATGAGCGCAAATTCATCCCCGCCGATGCGGCTGATCAGATCGCCAGTCCGTACCCGTTGCCGGATCAGACGTGCAATGTTCTGCAGCAGTTCATCGCCTGCGGCATGCCCGCAACTGTCATTGACGATCTTGAAACGGTCGAGGTCGATGAAGCACAGCGTCGCGTGATCACCCGATCTGCGGGAGCGTGTGACCGCATTCTCGAGCGCCTGTTCGAAGGCGCGCCGGTTGGGCAACCCTGTCAGCGGATCGTGAAGGGCCTGATAGGCGAGTTTCGACGTTGCCTCATCGATGCGGGCCTGAAGATTGTGATGTGCCTGCGCAATCGACTGCGCCATGTTGTTGAATCCGCGCTGCAGGGCCCTCAGCTCATCGCTCGGGGCATCGTCCGCCACCGAGACATCGAGATCACCGGCCCCGATGCGGCTGACCGCCTCCACCAGTCTTGCCAGTGGCTTGCCGACCGAAGAGGCCAGACGTGACGCCAGCAGGCCCGCCAAACCGAGGCCGACGATGAACAGACTGAGTGCGGTCAGGATCACATTCTCCTTGCGACCTTCGATTGCCTGATTGCTGAGTTCGACATAGACCCAACCAATCGTCTCCGGCGCACTCGCACCGCCCTGACGGAGCTGAGGCTCGAAAACGTCGTTCATGACCAGCGGTTCGGCCACGACCGGGGCAGCGTAGCCGATGCGTTTGGTATTGCGACCGATGTTGCGGGGGGTTTCGGTCTGGGTGACCAGCCCGGGATGGACGAGCTCCATACGACCGCTGACGGCGAGCAAGCCCCCGTCCCTGTCGAACAGGGCCGCACCGGTAACGTCCGGCTGCTCCAGCACGGCCTGCAGAAGCCCCATCTGAGTCAGTCGGTTGCCAGAAATCACCGCATACTCGGAGGCCGGCGCAAGAAAGCTGACGATTGCAATCCCGCGATCGTCGAGCGCAGCGTCGATCGACTGCGTTCCACGCCAGAAAAACAGGCCTGCGATACAGGTTGCGAGCAGCGCGGCAGGCAGCAGCCCAACCAGGAGAAGACGCTGCCGAAGCGAAAGTTTCCTGAGCAAACTCATTCCCTTGCGACACCTGCAATGCGATCAATCAGCTCGGAGTCACTTGGCACATCCAGTCCGAGTGAGCGCGCCACCTGCCGGTTCACAGCAACCGAAAACCGGACAGGATTCAGAACAAGCGGCTGACGCAAGCTCTCTGTTCCAGCACTGCGCAGCCACGCTGCGAGATCTCCGGCCACATCTTCAGGTGAGCTATACACCGCCGCCAGCGCTCCCGCCTGAACGTAGGCCTGGGAGTAGGCAAGGATGGGCTTCCGGTAGCGATAACTGGTCAGCAGGATGGTGCGTGCAGAAGCCTGCGAGGCAACGATGGGATCGGGGATCATCAGCAATGCATCACTCGCCTGCAGCAACTGTTCAAGCTGAGGAAGGAGGTCCTCAACCGCGCCAACTCGTCGGGACAGGAGACTGACACCGGAATCGGCTGCTGCCGTCGAGAACACCTTTTCCAGATCGAGGCTGTCCGGACCAATGATCAGACCGACCGTTCGCACGTTGGGCGCCACCGCGCCTGCAAGCCGCATGTGTCTTGCGGCCGGATGATCCAGCACCATGGCAGACAACGCCGCATCCGGAAACGCGGCGCTAAGGCTGCGGTACTGCGACCGACTGACAAGAACAGAAAGTATGGGGCCGCTGAATTTCTTCAGTATTTCTTCGGTAGCGCGCGCACCGACCGCAACGATCACATCGGCTTGCTCGAGAACGGCGCTATCAAGACCTTCGTCGACACTGCCGCCATCCGCAATATGATGGGAACGGGGCATCGGCGATCGTTGCAGCGCCTCCAGGAACGAACGGTGCGGACCGGACGCATGCGACAACGCGAAAGCGATATCCATCGCGCGTGCCGGTGCTGAAAGCACAAGCACGGCACATATTACCGGCAGCAGGAAGAGCGTCCTCCAACCTCTAAGCATGTCGGCCGAGCGGAAAGACCTGGTGGTCAATTCTATTAACCAGGTGCGGCATGGGCAGGACTGGAGTGATTGCAGGGGGACTGTACAAGCGCTGTCTCATTCTTTGGTATGCCACCCCGGCGTGCGACTACAGGCCATTGGAAAACCAGCACGCACATTCATCAAATCGGGTCTCATATCGCATTTTTTATACCCGTCGCAGGCTCTCACGGGGAATACGCTGTGGTCAAGCAATCAATCGCGCTCCGTGCCGATGCACATGCGCGGCCGTGCCTGTGTATAATTCGCGGCCGCGCGTCGTCGCGGCACCTCGCGAGGGTGGCGGAATTGGTAGACGCACTGGATTTAGGTTCCAGCGCCGCAAGGCGTGAGAGTTCGAGTCTCTTCCCTCGCACCAGGATTACTGACCTGCCAGAGACACAGGGCAGGGCATCACACCCCGTATTCGGCATGGGGCGGTTTTCGTGCGGCAACGCAGCGTCCTGCTGACTGCCGCAGAAATATTGACGCGCTCAGCGCTCGATATCCAGATACAGCGTTTCCTTCAGTTCTTCCATCACGACGTAGCTTCTCGACTCCGCTGCCGACGGCAACTGCGTCAGCAGATCGCCGAGCAGTCGACGGTACTCGCTCATCTCGCCGATCCGGGCCTTGATCAGATAGTCAAAATCGCCCGAGACAAGGTGGCACTCCATGACCTCGGGGATTGTCGTCAACTCCTTGCGGACGCGCTCGAACACCTCGCCCGAGCGCGTCGATAACTTGATCTCGATGAAGACCAGCAGACTCTTGCCGAGCGCCTGCGGATTCAGGTGCGCGTGATAGCCGGTGATGATTCCGTCGCGCTCAAGCCTGCGTACGCGTTCGGTACACGGCGTCGCCGACAGCCCGATCCGCTGGGCAAGTTCAGTCATTGAAACGCGCCCGTTCTTCTGCAGTTCAACGAGGATTTTCCGGTCGATTCGATCGAGATTCTGCATTTCACTACCTGCTGATGCTTTTGGGATTATTTCGGCGTTATTCACTGCGCTACGATCGCACTTCAGTGTCTTTCACTAGCAGACAGTCAATACACTAGCGAAATTCTACTACTTTGAGTTCAGGAGAGAGGTCATGCGTGTTCTGGTTCTCGGCAGCGGTGTGGTTGGAACGACGACCGCCTATTATCTGGCGCGCGCCGGAGCAAAGGTCACGGTTATCGATCGCCAGCCGGCGCCTGCCATGGAGACCAGTTTTGCAAACGCAGGGCAGGTCTCTCCAGGGTACTCGACGCCATGGGCTGCGCCCGGCATTCCCCTGAAGGCCCTGAAGTGGCTCTTTCAGCGTCATGCGCCACTCGCGATTCGCGCCGACGGCAGCCTGTTTCAGTTGCGCTGGATGATGGAGATGCTTCGCAACTGTACCGCCGAGCGCTATGCCGAAAACAAGGCAAGAATGATGCGTCTCTCCGAGTACAGCCGCGACACCTTACGCACTTTGCGCAGCGACACCGGATTGCACTATGAAGAGCGGAGCAAGGGCACGCTGCAACTGTTCCGGTCCGCCGCACAGCTGGAGGCCGCTCGCCAGGACATCAGCGTGCTCGAAGAGTTTGGTGTTCCTTACGAACTGCTGGATCGCGACGGGCTCATTCGCGCAGAGCCGGCGCTTGCCCGGGCAGATGCCCAGCTCGTCGGCGGATTGCGCCTGCCCAACGATGAAACCGGCGATTGCCAGCTGTTCACCACCCGGCTTGCGGAGATGGCCCGCGACCTGGGTGTCGAATACCGCTTTGGCGTCTCAGTGGACGAAATCCTGACCGGCGGTGGCGGCATCATCGGCGTTCGCGTCGGCGACGAAGTCCTCTCTGCGGACCGCTACGTGCTGGCCCTCGGCAGCTACTCGCGCAATCTGCTCGCGCCCCTGGGGCTGGACCTCCCGGTCTATCCGCTCAAGGGCTACTCGCTGACGATCCCGCTCGCAGACGAAAACGCCGCGCCGGTTTCGACGGTGCTCGATGAAACCTACAAGGTGGCAATTACGCGTTTCGATCAGCGGATCAGGGTAGGGGGGATGGCCGAACTCGGCGGCTTCGACCTCGGCTTGAATCCCCGCCGCCGCGAGACCCTCGAAATGGTCGTCGGCAGCCTTTTTGGCGGCTGCGGCGACCTTTCCGCGGCAGAGTTCTGGACCGGACTGCGGCCAATGACACCGGACGGCACGCCGATCGTCGGTGCAACCGCTTATCCCGACCTGTATATCAATACCGGGCACGGAACGCTTGGCTGGACCATGGCATGTGGATCGGGGCAACTGCTGGCCGATGTCATCACCGGCCGTCAGCCGGCGATCCGCCACGACGATCTGGCGATCTCCCGCTACACCAAAAAGCCATCAAGCAGCGGCAAACTGGCGAATCTTCAGCCTGCTGGCTGAGGGAGGCCACTGCTCAACAAGCTTCAGAATGGCGGTTCGCTCGCAAAACTGAGCGGGAGGCCGCTGTCGGGATGTTTCAGTTCAAGGCTGGATGCGTGCAATAGCAGGCGTCCAGCCTTGTGCGTATCAGGCGTGCCATAGAGTGCATCACCGAGAATCGGGTGACCCAGAGTCAGCATGTGCACCCGCAGCTGATGCGTACGGCCAGTGAGCGGCGTGAGTTCAACCCGTGTCACGAACGCGTCGCCATCGCGTGCAATCACGCGGTAGTGGGTCGTTGATGGCTTGCCGGTGTCGAAATCCACTTTCTGCAACGGTCGATTCGGCCAGTCAGCAATCAATGGGTAGTGCAGGCTTCCTTCATCGCTGGCGAGCAGGCCATCGACAACTGCGAGGTAGCGCTTGTGAACCTCGCGTTCCTGGAACATCACGCTCAGGCGCCGATGCGCCACTGCGTTACGAGCGAGCACGATCAGTCCGGAGGTCTCCATGTCGAGGCGATGCACGATCAGGGCGTCGGGGAAATCAGCCTGCACGCGCGAGACCAGACAATCAGCCTTGTCCGCGCCACGTCCCGGAACCGATAGCAGTCCGCCAGGCTTGACCACGACCAGCATCGAAGCGTCGACATGCAGATAATCGAGCGGCGCGGGTGGTGGCGGAGAATATGGAGCGGGGTTCATGCCGGAAATTCGGTACTCGTAAACGGGTGGCGATTGTCACCGCGAAAAGAGCGCGGAGCAAATGCCGCATTCTTCGGCTGCAACGTGCTCTGCGCTCTGAATCCATAACCACCATAATGTGTATTATGTAAACTTAAGTACATTCTTTGCGAACCAACACCTGCTTCCTGCCAGGCAATCACTCACTCAGGCCCTTCGCAACGTCCAGCGCCTGATCGATGCGCTCCACTGCATGGATCTCCATTCCCTCGATCGGATGTCGCGGCATGTTTGCCTTGGGCACGATCGCGGTGTGGAATCCGAGCTTTGCCGCTTCCTTCAGTCGCTCCTGCCCGCGAGGCGCGGGACGGATCTCACCTGCAAGGCCGACTTCGCCAAACACGGCGAGCCCTTGCTTCAGCGGCCGGTCGCGCAAGGATGAGACTGTGGCCAGCAGGATCGCAAGATCGGCCGCAGGCTCGGTGATCTTGACGCCGCCGACTGCGTTTACGAACACGTCTTGATCGAAGCAGACGATACCGGCGTGCCGGTGCATGACTGCAAGCAGCATCGCCAAGCGGGTCTGTTCGAGCCCCACCGAAAGCCTGCGGGGGTTTGGACTCTGTGCGCCATCGACCAGCGCCTGGATTTCGACCAGCAAAGGGCGCGTACCTTCCTGGGTGACGAGGACACAACTGCCCGACACCTGCTCTGCATGCTGCGACAGAAACAGCGCTGACGGGTTGGAGACGCCCCTCAAACCGCGATCGGTCATTGCGAACACACCAAGCTCATTGACCGCACCAAAGCGGTTCTTGAACGCACGCACGAGGCGGAAGCTCGAATGGTTGTCTCCCTCGAAGTACAGCACGGTATCGACGATGTGCTCGAGCACGCGCGGACCTGCCAGGGTGCCGTCCTTGGTGACATGTCCAACCAGGATCAGCGTCGTCCCGCTTTGCTTCGCAAAACGCGTGAGCTGCGCCGCGCACTCCCTCACCTGCCCGACTGAGCCCGGCGCAGACTGCAGACTTTCGGAATACACCGTCTGAATGGAGTCGATGACGGCAACCCGGGGTGCAGCGGTTTTCAGGGTGTCGAGAATGCGCTCGAGATTGATCTCTGCAAGCAGTTGCAGCTCACCGGCCTGCAGTTGCAGGCGCTGAGCACGCAGCGCAACCTGTTCGCCCGACTCTTCACCGCTGACATAGACCACAGGGTGCGCCGCTGCGAGATGGCACAGGGCCTGCAGCAGAAGGGTCGACTTGCCGATTCCGGGGTCGCCACCGATGAGTACCACTCCGCCCGCGACCAGCCCGCCACCGAGTACACGGTCGAACTCGTCGATGCCAGTCGGTATTCTGGGTTCTTCTCTGGGCTGCAGCGCGGACAGAGGCTGAAGCCTGGAGGCAGCGCCGGCAAGTGCGGCGAAACGGCTCGGTGCCGCCCCTCCCCCACGCTCAAGGACGGTTTCGGTCAGGGTATTCCATGCCTGGCACTGCGGACACTGACCTTGCCAGCGAGGGGTCTGCGCACCGCATTCGGAGCACACATAAGCCGACTTGGCTTTCGCCATCAGCCAAGACCTTGTTCGGATGCGCGCTCTGCAACCGTTGCAGCCATTTCCGTGAGCTCGGCACAGGCATGTTCTGCAAAGGTGGTGATCAGGCGCGAGCGGAACTTGTCGCGCGGGATGATGACCTCAAGCGGGGTGAAAAGCCTGGGTTCGAGGGGGATGCCCACCAGTTTGCCCTCGCGAAGATCGCGCAGGATGGCGGCTCGGGACGCAATCGCGTAGCCCATGCCCTCGGCTGCAAGATGTTTCACCGTGGCCAGACTGCCAAGTTCGGCACAAATGTTGATTTCGGTCATCGGCACACCGGCCGCTTCAAAGAACTGTTCTGCAAGCTCCCTGATCGCATTACCCGGGTCGCGGGTGATGAAGGGATGCTCGATCAGGTCTTCCGCCTTCAGTGACGTCGCTTGTGCGAGCGGATGCGTCGGTGCACAGATGACCAGCAGGTCGTCCTGCTCGGCGCTGAAGCGCTCGACTGAAGGTTGATCGGAAACGATCTCGATCAGCCCGATATCCAGATCACGCGCCGCAACACGATCTTCGGTGAGCTGCGAATTGCCTACAACGACCCGCGGCACCACACGGGGGAAGCGGCGCTTGAAGCTTTCGAGCAGGCGCGGCAGCCAGTACGCGGCGATGGTGGTGCTGGTACCAATGTTGATCGCACCTGACAACTCGTCGGTCAGCTCGGATACACGCGACTCGAGTTCGTCCGACAGCCCGAGGATGCGTTCTGCGTACGCCAGCACAAGTTCGCCGGTGGGCGTCAGCGAGATGTGACCATGACCGCGCTCGAGAAGCCGGGTGTTGAAGTGCTCTTCCAGTTGCTTGATCTGGAAGGTCACGGCCGGCTGTGTCATGAACAGGTGTTCGGCTGCGCGCGTGAACGAGCCGTGCTTTGCCACAGCGTGAAAAACTTGCAACCGACGATCTGCCATGATTATTCAATAAACCTTGTTTATATCGATAATTACACCACAGATCACGTTTCAACTCACCCCGATTGAGCAAGGTCGTAACAAGTTTCTTCCCTTCGTGATATAAACCGCGCTTCCGCTAACGCGACGGTGTGTACCGCAACGATGCCGCTCGGCTTTTATATCATCATGGCAGCGCAGTTCTTTTCTGCGCTTGCTGACAACGCTCTGCTGATCGTCGCCATCGCGCTTCTACGGGATATGGCGTCTCCTGCGGAATATGAGCCGCTGCTCAAGCTGTTCTTTACCGTGTCATACGTGGCACTGGCGGCTTTTGTGGGCGCATTCGCGGACTCGATGCCCAAGTGGCGGGTCATGCTGATCAGCAACACCATCAAGATCGGCGGTTGCCTGATGCTTTTCCTCGGCACGCACCCCTTGTTCGCCTATGCGGTGATCGGTCTGGGTGCGGCAGCGTACTCGCCGGCCAAGTACGGCATCCTCACCGAGTATCTTCCACATCGCCTGCTCGTGGTCGCGAATGGCTGGATTGAAGGCCTGACCGTTGGCGCGATCATTGTCGGCACCGTGATGGGGGGCGTGCTGATCCGAGAAGACGTTTCGGGCTGGCTGCTTGGACTTAACCTGCCCTTCGTTACCTCGGCTTTCGAAGCCAGCGTGCTGGCAATCGGCACCCTCTACCTGGTCGCGGCCTGGTTCAACTTCCACATCCCGGACACCGGCGTTGACCACAAGCCGCTGAAGAACAACCCGCTGTACCTCGTTCACGATTTCAATCACTGCCTGAAGCTGCTCTGGCGCGACAAGCTCGGCCAGATATCGCTTGCGGTCACCACGCTGTTCTGGGGAGCAGGCGCAACCCTGCAGTTCATCGTCATCAAGTGGGCGGAGCACAACCTTGGTCTCGGGCTGTCCGAAGCGTCCATGCTGCAGGGCGTGGTTGCGATCGGCGTCGCGGTGGGCGCGATCCTCGCCGCGCGCTTCGTGTCGCTGAGGCGTTCCGTCAGGGTCATTCCACTGGGTATTGCGATGGGCCTGATGGTGCTGCTCATGACCGTTGTTACCAACTCAACCATTGCGATGGGACTGATGGTCGTGGTTGGCGCGCTGGCCGGGTTCTTCGTGGTGCCGATGAACGCACTGCTGCAACACCGAGGACATATCCTGATGGGCGCCGGTCACTCGATCGCGGTGCAGAACTTCAACGAGAACCTGTCCATCCTGATCATGACCGGCGGCTATGCGCTGCTGATCATGCTCGGGTTCTCGATCAATGTCGTGATCGTTCTTTTCGGACTCTTTGTCGCTGGTTCAATGTTCTTCGTCAAACTCCGTCACGAAGCGAATCAGCGCGTGAAGGACGACGTCAGTCAGCTCGAAGATCTGCATCACTGATCGCGCAGACCCGGGCCCCATCAGTCCGGGGGCACCAGGCTGCGCGCAAAACACAGATCCTCCCACGCCTTGCCCTTGTCCTGCGGATTCCGCAGCAAGTAGGCAGGGTGATAGGTGACCACCACCGGAACACCCTGTCGCTCGAAGCGCTTTCCGCGCGCAGCGCCGATGCTGACCGCGGTATCCAGAAGCGCCTGCGCACCCGGCCGCCCGAGCGCAATCAGCAAGCGGGGCTGAACCAGTTCGATCTGGCGCTGAAGAAAGGGCAGACAGGCTGCGATCTCGTCCGCCTCGGGCGTACGATTGTGCGGCGGCCGGCACTTGACCGCATTGGCAATGAAGACCTGATGCGCCCTCGTCAGCCCCAGCGCTGCGAGCATGTTGTCGAGCAACTTGCCGGCCTGTCCGACGAAAGGTTCCCCGAGGCGGTCCTCGTCCGCACCCGGCCCCTCCCCCACCAGCATCCAGCTCGCCTTGCGATCGCCCACGCCAGGCACCGCCTGCCGTCGTTTCTCGCACAGCCTGCAGGCGCGACAGGCGCGGATTTCGTCTTCGAGCCCAGCCCAGTCTAGCCCGGCGATGCGCGCACTTCTGAGCGGGTCAGGCGTCGTTTGTTGTGGTGAGGCTGGCGCGGGTGCTCGGGCGGCAGGCGCGGCTTTTTCAGGGACAGGGGTCGGTGCCGGCCGCTGTACGACGGGCCGCTCCTTAGGTTTTGGGCTGACGACCTGCTCGCCGGACTCACTGCGCGCGTGCCGCATCGCAGGGATCGCCTCGCTGCGGTGACCTGCAGGCCGGGGCTCGGGGACAACGTCGGCCTTCGGGCTGCTGCGCAGCCGCCACAACGGAGCGAGCCCCATTTCCCGGAGCAAGGCAGCGCGCTGCGGGGTCACAGGCTCGCCTTCATCACGATCGCATCCTCGCGCCCGTCAGCTGCCGGGTAATAGCCCTTGCGGCGACCGATCTCGATGAATCCGGATCGGTTGTAAAGCGCAAGCGCAGACTGGTTCGACGGACGAACTTCGAGGAAGAAGTCGCGTGCCCCGCTATGCCTTGCCTGTGCGAACAGGTGCGCTAGCAGCCTGGCCCCACGCCCCTGCCCCTGAGCGTCGCGCACGACGCTGATGTTGAGCAGATGCGCCTCGTCGAGCACACCGAGAACGATGCTGTAGCCAATCGGGCGTCCAGCCTCGTGCATGATCCAGCTCGCGTACCCGGCAGCAAGCGCATCCGCAAAATTCCCCCTGGACCACGGGAACGGGTGCAGTTCGGCCTCCCGGTCGCTGACCCAGTCGAGGTCATCTTCCGACATCGGCGTGAAGACGCCCGTCTCGCACACCGTCATGCCTTGCCTCCGCGCGCGAGCCGCTCGGCGGTTGTCAGTGCGACCTTGTCGCGCACGTAAAGTGGTGCAGCGTGTTCGGCCGCCAAGAGCTTTCCGAGGCTGACCTGCTCTGCGGCCAGCAGCGCGACATCGCGCGCGCGCGGCACTGCATCAGGACTGCTTCCGAGCAGCTGACCATGAAAGCGATCGCTCAGCCTGTCGCCATAAGCCTTGAAGGCAGAACCGATCCCCCACCATTTTCCATCCGGCAAGTCCAGGACATCGGGCGCAGCGCAACCCGCTTCGCCATGTGGTCTCGCAAGACCGTTGTCGATGACACAGGCGCGAAAATAGATCTCGCCCATTCGGGCATCGGTTGCCGCCAGAACGTTTGCTTCGGGCGCCTGCATCGCAAGCGCGTCAAGGCTGCATACCGGAACCACGCCAAGCCCTGCGCCAAGCGCGAGCCCCTGCGCAATTCCGCAGGACAGACGCAAACCGGTGAAGGCTCCTGGGCCACTGCCAAAGGCCACCGCATCCAGACGGTTCACCCCGATACCACCATCGGCCAGCAACTGAAGGACGACGGACAGGATGTACTCGGAATGATTGGCGTGCCCCTCGAGCAGATGCTCCCGGAGATCTCCGTCCATGTACAGCGCGACACTCGCGTGTTCGCAGGAAGTTTCGAGGGAGAGTAAATTCATGGTGCCGATATTCTACCGGCTGACAGGCCGATCGGCCTGTTTTGGAACGCTGATCTCGCTCAGCGGTGTCAGCGCGAACGTCCGTCGTCCTGATCTGCGTTGACGTTGCGCATGACCGCACGCAAATCGCGGTGCAGGGCCTCGCGCTCTTCCTGACTCAGCCGGCGCCGGCTTGGAGTCGCGCCTTGCTGCAGGTTCGATTCAAGTGCCCGACGCAACTCGGCACGTCGCTGGGCGGGGCGAACGACAATCGTCTCAGGTACGATCTCTGTCACCTCAGGCACCGGTTCTGCATGCGCGGAAACACTCATCACGCCCGCGACAGCACACACGGCAAGGCCAAGCAGGCACCTTGACAGCGCGGAAATTGAACCAGCGTGGAAGATGAAGCGTTTCGGGATCATGATCAAAACTCTGCGCTCAACTCACCCATGTGAGTACAAGCGTAAAAATAACGGACAACAAGGCTCGCGCCTAGCTCAAAAGCACTAAACGAAGATGCCATTGTAAGGGGATGTTGCCCTGAGGCGGCGCCTTACGAAGCGTTACGCAGCGGGGCTGAGCGCGAGCGCGAGAACGCTGGCGAGGCGCCAGAACACACGATAGGATGCGCGTCATGAACGGAAAAACTCGATACCGCGTATTGCTCGTAGACGATGACGCTCGTCTGCGCGACCTTCTGTCCCGCTACCTTCAGGAACAGGGGTTTGCCGTGAAGGCCGTCAACGATGCGCCGATGATGGACCGCGCCCTTCATCGCGAGCACTTTGATCTCATCGTCCTCGACCTGATGCTTCCCGGCGAGGACGGCCTGTCAATCTGCCGCCGCCTGCGTGCAGCAGAAAGCGTGATTCCGATCATCATGCTGACCGCCAAGGGCGATGATGTGGATCGCATCGTCGGCCTGGAGATGGGTGCCGACGACTATCTTGGCAAGCCCTTCAATCCCCGCGAACTCGTCGCCCGCATTCAGGCGGTGATGCGTCGGCAGCCTCCCCCGCTTCCGGGTGCGCCGACCGCCGAGGACGAGATCGTCGTCTTCGGTCGCATCCGTGTAAATCTTGGCACGCGAACGCTGCAACGCGACGGGGAGGAGATTCAGCTCACGACCGGCGAGTTCTCGTTGCTGAAGGTTCTGCTTCAGCACCCGCGGCAACCCCTGTCGCGCGACAAGCTGATGGAACTCGCGCGTGGTCGTGAGTACGGCGTTTTCGACCGGGCCATCGATGTTCAGGTGTCCAGGCTGCGCAAGCTGGTCGAAGACGATCCCGCCAAGCCGCGCTATATCCAGACGGTGTGGGGATTCGGCTACGTCTTTGTACCGGACGACAACAAGCCGGCAAGCAGTGACTGATTCCGAACGGCCGCCCCAGACAGGTGCGCCAAGGCTTCGCACCCTGCCGGGGTGGTTGCCGCGTACGCTCCTGTGGCAGACCTTTCTGCTCGTGGCCTTGCTGCTCACGCTGGCACTCGCCGCCTGGAGCCAGATCTTCCGTTACTTCGAAGAAGCCCCGCGCGCCCGTGACCTCGCCCAGATGGTCGTCAGCGTCGTCAACCTCACCCGCACCGCACTGATCAATGCCGATTCCGCACGGCGGCGCGAGCTGCTGATCGAACTCGCAGCGCTCGAGGGCATTCGCGTGTATCCGGCTGAGGCTTCGGACGAGATTCAGCCCCTGCCGGACAGTCGTCCGATGCGCCTGCTGATCGCAGAGGTGAGGCGCAGCCTTGGCGAGCACACCCGGTTCGCGTCACGCTGGAAAACGCTTGACGGCTTCTGGATCAGCTTCCGGCTCGATCCCGATGACAGCGACGAGTACTGGGCCATGGTGCCCCCCGACCGCATTGAGAAGCCCCATGCCCTGGAGTGGCTGTCATGGGGCGGAGCGGCACTCCTGGCCGCCCTTCTCGGTGCCTACCTGATCGTTTCGCGCATTGGCGCCCCACTGCGCCAGATGGCACGTGCGGCGAGAGTGGTCGGCAGCGGACAGACCCCTCAGCCCCTGCCAGAGTCCGGCCCGCAGGAGATCGCTGTCGTTGCCCGTGCGTTCAACCAGATGGCCGGCGACCTTGCACGCACGGATGCTGACCGCGCCCTGATTCTGGCCGGAGTCTCCCACGATCTGCGCACCCCCCTGGCGCGCCTTCGACTTGGGGTCGAAATGTCGGGCGCCCCCGAGGACGAAGTGACGGCGATGGTGACCGACATTGAGGAGATGGACCGTATCATCGGGCAGTTTCTCGACTTCGGCCGCGGCGCGCCGCAGGAGCCCCCTCAGCCGGTCGACCTGTCGGCGCTGGTGGCCGATCTGGCTGAGCCCTACCGTTTGCGTGGCGTCGCACTGAATCTGTCCTTGCCGTATCGACTGGAAGCACCCGGGCGCAGCCTTTCACTCAGACGCGCCTTGGCCAATCTGATCGATAACGCCTTGCGCTACGCGGGCGAGGACAAACCGCTCGATGTTTCACTGTTCGAGGAGGCCGGCGCGGCCTGTATCGAAGTCGCTGACCGCGGCCCCGGCATTCCGGCGGATCAGGTTGAGCGCATGCGTCACCCCTTCACCCGTCTCGAAGGCGCGCGCAGCAACACCAAGGGCGCCGGACTCGGGCTCGCGATCGTCGAACGCGTAATACGTGCGCACGAAGGGCGCCTCGACCTGCTTCCCCGCGAAGGAGGCGGCTTGCGCGCGATCCTTCGGATTCCGCTCACCTCATCGTCATCCTCCCGCGTTAGAATGCCTGCGGTTACGGCTGGAGCCCATCGCGCATGAACATCGTTTTCCGGCAGCTTTTTGACGAACAAAGCTGCACACTCACCTATCTTCTGGCTGACCCGATGACCGGCGATTCAGTTCTGATCGATTCGGTGCGGGAGCACGTCGGGCGCTATCTCACCCTGCTGCAGGAATTGAATCTGCAACTGGCCTGGCTGCTCGAAACGCACGCTCATGCCGATCACATCACGGGTGCCGCCGGCATGCGTGAGGTAACCGGTGCGCGCAGTGCAAGCGGTGAGCACTCGGGCATCAGTTGCGCGGATCGCCAGCTGAAGGACGGCGATTTCATCGTGTTCGGCGGTGAGGTTTTGCGGGCCATCGCCACACCAGGCCATACACCGGGGTGCACAAGCTTTCTCTGGCGCGACCGCCTGTTTACGGGCGACACGCTGATGATCGGTGGCTGCGGTCGCACCGATTTCCAGGGTGGGGACGCGGGCACGCTGTTTGACAGCATCGGACGTATCATGTCGCATCCGGGAGAAACGCTTGTCTATCCGGGACACGATTACAAGAACATGCGGGTAAGTTCGGTCGAACAGGAGCGTCTCAGCAATGTCCGTATCAAGGATCAGACACGGGAATCCTTCATCGAGCTGATGAACAACCTGAACCTGCCGCGCCCCCGCCTCATAGACGAGGCGGTGCCGGCCAACCTGCGCTGCGGCCGTAACGAGGATATGATTGACATCCATGCAGCCTGATTCAAACACGCTACCCGTCACCACGCCCTACGATGAAATCGGCGGCGAACCCACCGTGCGAGCACTGGTCACGCGCTTTTATCAACTGATGGACGACCTGCCCGAAACCTACGGCATCCGCAAAATGCATGCCGAGGACCTTTCCGGTTCGGCTGAAAAGCTCTTTCTTTTTCTCTCCGGCTGGTTCGGAGGCCCCCAACTGTATGTTGAGCGCTTCGGACCGCCCTTCCTGCGTGCACGGCATCTTCCCTTCTCCATTGGCACGTCCGAACGCGACCAGTGGATGATGTGCATGACTCAGGCGCTCGAAGAGACCATTGCCGACAACGATCTGCGTGCGCGCCTTCACGACTCGTTCGCTGCGCTGGCCAACCACATGCGGAACCGGGCCGAGCAGGCCTGAGTCAACCGATCCACCTAGAATCAAGTCATTACGCACATGAAGTTTCTTTTCGACCTGCTGCCGGTCATCCTGTTCTTTGCAGCCTACAAATTTGCCGGAGCGGATCCCGACGCTTCGCTTGCACTCGCATCAAGGCTGCTCGGGGACGGCATCGTCGCCACTCAGGCGCCCATTCTGATTGCCACGGTGGTCGCAATCGTCGCCACCTTTCTGCAGATTCTCATTGTCTGGCTGAAGCACCGCAAGGTTGACCGCATGTTGTGGGTCAGTCTGGCGATCATCGTTGTTTTCGGTGGTGCGACGCTGTTCTTCCACAATCCGACCTTCATCAAGTGGAAGCCGACTGCGCTGTACTGGCTCTTCAGTGGCGTTCTCGTGTTCTCCGCCCTGCTGCTGAAGCGCAACCTCATCCGCAACATGCTGGAAGCGCAGATTCAACTCCCCGAACTCGTGTGGTCCAGGCTCAACCTCGCCTGGGCCCTCTTTTTCGTCTGCATGGGGGTGCTCAATCTCTATGTTGCGTACAACTTCTCGGAAGAAGCCTGGGTCAATTTCAAGCTGTTCGGCGGAATGGGCCTGATGCTTGCCTTCGTGCTTGGGCAAGGCTTCTACCTTTCAAAGCATATGCAGGAGGATGCAAGCTGATGCTTTACGTTCTGATGGGTGAAGACATTCCGAATTCGCTGGAGAAGAGAAAGGCTGCGCGCCCCGAACATCTCCTGCGCCTTGAAAAGCTGCGTGACGAAGGCCGCCTGATCCTCGTCGGCCCCATGCCGGCGATCGACTCTGCCGACCCTGGCCCCGCCGGCTTCGTCGGCAGCCTGGTCGTTGCCGAATTCGCCTCGCAGGCCGATGCCGAAGCCTGGCTGGCCGATGACCCTTACGCCAGGGAGGGCGTGTTCGCGCGGACGTCGGTGCGCCCGTTCATCAAGGTCATGCCGTGAGTGTTCCGGACCGCATCCGGGCCAGGCTTGCCGCCTTCGAGCCCTCACTGATCGAAGTTGAAGATGACAGCCATCTTCATGCAGGGCATGCCGGTGCAAGAAGTGGTGGCGGCCATTACAATCTGCATATTGTCTCCGATGAATTTGTCGGCAAGAACACCGTTGCGCGACATCGAATGATCTATGCCGCGCTCGGCGAAATGATGAAAAGCGAGATTCACGCACTCGCAATTCGTGCTCAAACGGCTGAAGAAGCCAAACAATCCAACTGAGGAACACCGATGAAAACTTTCCCGAGCCGTCTGGCTATCGCCCTCCTTGCGGGCTTCATCACACAGGCGAGCTTCGCGGCCGAGTCCATTGCAACCGTTAACGGCAAGGCCATCCCCGCCGCCCGTGCGGAAGCCATGATCAGCGAACAGCGCGCACAGGGTGCGCCCGATAGTCCTCAACTGCGCGATGCCGTGCGTGAAGAGCTGGTGCGCCGCGAAATTCTCGGCCAGGAAGCCGTCAACAAGGGCCTCGACAAGAAGGGCGACGTACAAGTCCAGATGGACCTTGCGCGCCAGGCAATCCTGATTCGCGCCTATCTGCAGGACTACGTCAAGAACAACGCCGTCTCGGAAGCCGACATCAAGAAGGAATACGATGCGGTCAAGGGTCGTATGGGTGACAAGGAGTACAAGCCCCGCCACGTTCTGGTTGAAACCGAAGATCAGGCCAAGGAAGTCATCGCAAAGCTTCAGGCCGGTTCCAAGATCGAAGATCTGGCCAAGGACTCGCGCGACCCCGGCTCCAAGGAGCGTGGTGGCGATCTGGGCTGGAGCAATCCTGGCATGTTCGTTGCCCCCTTCTCCGAAGCCATGGTGAAACTGACCAAGGGCAAGTTTACGACCACCCCGGTAAAGAGCGATTTCGGCTATCACGTCATCATGCTTGAAGACGTGCGTGACCTTAAGGCGCCTCCTTACGAGGAAGTGAAGCCCCAGATTCAGCAGCGTCTGCAACAGCAGAAGGTCGAGAAGCACATCCTCGACCTGCGGGCCAAGGCCAAGGTTCAGTAAGCCTTAGCGGGGACAAAAAAACGGCTGGTGGAGAAGTCCACCAGCCGTTTTTTATTGTCAGTCGCCTGCCGCACCGGGCAGGCCGCGACGTTCGTTCAGAACAGTTCCTCTGGCAGCTCCAGCGCACCTGTCGCGCCATTTACAACGGCATACGCAAGGCCGGGAGCCTGAGCCATGACATGGTCTGCGTAGAAGCGGGCCGTCACCAGCTTCGCACTGTAGAAGCCGTGATCTCCACCCTGCCCGGCGAGCTTCGTCTTCGCAACCAGTGCTGCACGCGCCATTTGCCAACCGCCCGCAACGATACCCAGCAGCTTCAGGAAGGGAACCGAACCGACCGAGGCCGCCTTGATGTCTTCGTTGTAGGTCGCAAGGATGTAGGCAACAGCCTCTTCGACAGCCGTAACGCCCGCCGACAGCGAACGGCGAATGGCCGCGAGCGCCGGATCCGAAGCATCGAGTTGAGCCTCGACCTCACGCATCTCGGCAAGCAGCGCCTTGATGGTCACGCCGTTCTCACGGGCAATCTTGCGTCCGATCAGGTCGTTGGCCTGGATCGCCGTCGTCCCTTCGTAAATCGTCGTAATCCGCGCATCACGCAAATGCTGAGCCGCACCGGTTTCCTCGATGAAGCCCATGCCGCCATGGACCTGAACGCCGGTCGAGGCGACCTCGATCGAGTTCTCGGTCAGCCAGCCCTTGACGACGGGAATCATCAGATCAACGAAGGCCTGTTTCTGCGCACGCACGGCCTGATCTTCATGATGATGGGCAAAGTCGGTCGCAGCGCCAACCACATAGGCGAGGGCGCGCATGGCTTCGGTCTGGCTCTTCATCGACATCAGCATCCGGCGCACGTCTGCATGATGAATGATGCTGACCTTCGGGCCGCCGCGAACACCTGCTTCCGTGCCCTGGATACGGTCCTTCGCATACTGCAGCGCGTGCTGATACGCACGCTCGGACAGCGCCAGGCCTTCCATGCCTACCGCGAAGCGGGCCTCGTTCATCATGATGAACATGTACTCGAGACCGCGATTGGCTTCACCAATCAGGGTGCCAACCGCACCACCGTTGTCGCCAAACGCGAGCACGCAGGTCGGGCTGGCGTGAATGCCGAGTTTGTGTTCGATGGAAACGCAATGCACATCGTTGCGTGCCCCGAGGGTGCCATCGGCATTGACCATGAACTTGGGAACGACGAACAGCGAGATGCCTTTCACCCCTTCCGGTGCATCGGGCAGACGCGCCAGCACCAGGTGGATGATGTTGTCGGTCATGTCGTGATCACCATAGGTGATGAAGATCTTCTGACCGGAAATCAGATACGTGCCGTCACCCTGCGGTTCTGCCTTGGTGCGCACCGCGGCAAGGTCCGAGCCCGCCTGCGGTTCGGTGAGGTTCATGGTGCCTGTCCACTCGCCGCTCACCATCTTCGGCAGGTACATGTTCTTTTGTTCGTCACTACCGCGCAGCATCAGCGATTCGATCGCACCCGTGGTCAGCATCGGACACAGCGAGAACGCCATGTTGGCCGATTTCCACATTTCCATGACTGCGGTAGACAGCAGCTTGGGCAGACCCTGGCCACCATACTCGGGATCGCAAGCGAGTGCGGTCCAGCCCGACTCGGCGAACTGGCGGTAGGCGTCCTTCCAGCCTGTAGCCGTCTTTACGTTGCCTTCGTTCCAGCTCGCACCTTCCTGGTCGCCGCTCCAGTTAAGGGGGGCCAGCACACCGCTGGCAAACTTGTTCGCTTCCTCAAGAATGGCATCGACAAGATCGGACGACACCTCATCGTTACCGGGTAGCGCGGCGACGCCGTCAAAATCGGCCAATTCGTTCATCACGAACTGCATGTCACGAATCGGGGCGGTGTAGTTACTCATTGGTCTCCCTCCGGATAGTGCGTTATGAACGACCCGAGAACCTTATTTGTTCCACAGGTAGCGGCGGTCATCGAATGCCACTACCCATTCGGGTCGGTAGATCACCATGACTGTGATCAATGCGCCACTCAGCCAGCCTTCGGCAAAGCCGAGAAACAGAAAATAGGGCAGGTACTCATTGATCAGGAACGTTGCCGGGTAGGCACCTGACAGCACCATCGCCGCAGAGGTGATTGCCCCCTGCAGCATGATCGTCAGGGCCGACCCTGCGAAGCCAACAACAAAAATGAAAACGAAGAAATGAGCCGGCAGATAGCACACGACAAACCGGTGAATGCCGTGGGCAATCATCACTGGCAATACAGCCATCAGCATGAAGTTGATGGGCCATGCCTGCCACTCAACGGAACCATTGAGGGTGATCACGCTGAGGGTGAGCGCAAGCGCAATGATTGCCAGTCGCGGACCGAGTGTCAGCGTGACCGCCATCGCACCAAGCATGTGCAGGTTGAGCCCGGGCTTGACCCCGGCCTTCAGACTCCAGGTCAGCCCCAGCCCGATCACAAAGCCCAGCATGAGATTGAGTTGCGTCCCCTGGCTGAGCCTTTTCCACGGTGCTTTCAGAACACTCTGGTACAGCACCAGTAGCGCGAGCGCAGCAGCAATCCAGTGCCACGTTGTCGAAAACAACGAAGCCGGAAGATTCATCTGTGCGCCCTGCTCCCTGCCTTAGCCCAGT